>NZ_CBCSIQ010000001.1:0-323493 GCF_965139615.1 Kerstersia similis | reverse complement strand
CATCAGACCCACCCCCGCCCTACCGCCGTCACCCCACGCGCAGCAAGGCTGGCTGCTTCGGGACGGGAGTGCCATAATCCCGGCTGCCGCCGCGTGCGGTTTCTTTTTTTATTACCTCAGATCAGAGACCATGAAACGAACTGTCCCCATGCTGCTGGCCGTCGCTGCCATCAGCATTTTGTCTGGCTGCGGCGAGTCATCTAAAATCTCGCAGGACAATACCTGCCTGTACTCCTCCGACGAAGAGGCCAAGGCCTGCAAACCTGGCGAGCTGGCTTATTTCCGCCCGGCAAGCTGGGGCAACCAGCAGCTGCCTCTGCAAGTCGCAGCCCTGTACTGTGACTTCAACCATCAAATCATGCATACCGACGCCGGTGTGCTTTGCGTCTTTACCGACAAGCGCCTGCATCTGCTGGACGCCAAATAAAAAAACCAGACCTGCCCCAAGCGTCCCAACAATCGCTTGGATCAGGCCTGGCTTTCTCAGCCCAGGACGGCGCAATCAGTCGTCGTGCACGCCTTTTTGCATCCAGGCCGCCAGTTGATGCGGCCGCAGGCTGTCGTAGTCTTCAAACGGCTGGTGAATCCAGGGGTTGGTCGGCAGGCGATCGACGTAGTAGTCCGGCGTGGCCTGTGCCCTGCCCTTCCACCACAACACGGCCGTGCGCAACTCGGTAATGGCCGGGAATTGCTTGCGCAGGTGCTCGCGCACACGATTGAAAGTCAGGCCGGTATCGACCATGTCATCAACCAGCAAGACCCTGCCGTCCAGGGAACCGCGCGTGATCGTAATGAATTGCGCAATATCCAGCTCACCTTGCTGGGTGCCGGCTGCTTCCCGATAGCTACTGGTAGCCAGAATGCCCAGCGGTACATCGTAGATGCGCGAAATGACATCCCCAACACGCACGCCGCCACGAGCCAGGCACAGAATCTTGTCGAATACCCAGCCCGATTCGTACACCTTGAGGCACAGGGTTTCGATCAGACGGTTATATTCTTCCCAGCTGACCCACAGGTCGCTATCAGTGTTTTCAGGAAGGGCCATACTCATTACTCCATGCGTGTTCCAGAGAGCCATCCAGGCCGCCGGCAACGTCAAAAAATGCCAGGCTAGCGCAAGCTCACAAGACGGCAGCGGATAGGCAGCCGCCCCGGCACTCACGGCCTGGCGATAAAAAAAAACCGCAGCCTGATGGCTGCGGCAGAAATCATAACGCCAAGCGGCGTCCCCTGTCTTTTCAAATCGGCCACTTGCAGAGGCAAGCAGCCGAAAAACAGGGCTCAATCCTTGAAGGGATGCTTCATCAGGATGGTTTCGTTGCGATCCGGGCCGGTGGAAACCATGGCGATGGGCACACCGCACACTTCAGCCATGCGTTCCAGATAACGGCGCGCATTCACGGGCAGCGCATCGAACAATTGCACGCCAACCGTGGATTCAGTCCAGCCCGGCAGGGTTTCAAAGACCGCTTCCGTCCGAGCCACGGCGGCGGCGCCGCTGGGCAAGACATCGACGAACTTACCGTCCAGGTTGTAGCCCACGCCGATCTTGATCTCTTCCAGGCCGTCCAGCACATCCAGCTTGGTAATGCACAGGCCGCTGATGCCATTGAGACGCACCGAGCGCTTCAGCGCTGCGCCATCGAACCAGCCGCAGCGACGCGGACGGCCCGTGACAGCGCCGAACTCCTTGCCAACCTTGGCCAGGTGAGCGCCGATGTCGTCATGCAGCTCCGTGGGGAACGGGCCCGAACCGACACGCGTGGCGTAGGCCTTAGTGATGCCCAGCACATAGGACAGCGCCTGAGGCCCGACACCGGCGCCAGCCGAAGCCGCACCTGCCACGCAGTTGCTGCTGGTCACGAAGGGATAGGTACCGTGGTCCACATCCAGCAGTGCGCCTTGCGCACCTTCGAACAGCAGATGCTGGCCGGCTTCACGGGCTTCGAACAGCAGCGTGGAGACATCCGCGACCATCGGCTTGATGATGGGAGCAAAAGCCAGTGCTTCGTCCAGCACCTTCTGGAAATCGACTGCGTCGGCGCCGAGGTACTGCGTCAGCATGAAATTGTGGTAATCCAGCACTTCTTCCAGCTTGGCGGCGAAGTGGGCTTCGTCGTACAGATCCTGGACACGCAATGCGCGGCGGCCGACCTTGTCTTCATAGGCCGGGCCGATGCCACGGCCGGTCGTGCCGATCTTGCCCTCGCCCTTGCGGGCTTCACGCGCCTGATCCACAGCGATGTGATACGGCAGGATCAGCGTGCAGGCCTCAGAAATCTTCAGGCGCGAGCGCACATCCAGGCCGGCGGCTTCCAGCTCGGCCACTTCCGTCATCAGCGCCTGCGGCGACAGCACCACGCCATTGCCGATATAGCAAGTCACGCCGGGGTGCATGATGCCCGAGGGGATCAAGCGCAGTACGGTTTTCTTGCCGTTGATCCAGAGCGTGTGGCCTGCATTGTGACCACCTTGAAAACGCACGACGCCCTGGGCCGATTCAGCCAGCCAATCGACGATCTTGCCCTTGCCCTCATCACCCCACTGGGTGCCAATCACTACTACGTTCTTAGCCATGTCTGTAGTCGAAAAAAGTAGATTCAAATCCGGAAAAGCCCTGGAACGGACGCCTAGACGGCCCCCGCTCTGGTGACATGCCGATCTCAGGCACGTTCCAGCGACCGCAACTTCCAGGCGCCTTCTTGTTCGTAAAGTTCCCTGTCGCAGAAGAACTCATCCTGTTCATGCTCATGGCCAGGCAACATCTGCACCACGACCTCGCCGCGGCTGCGCAGTTCCTGCACGACTTTTTCCAGGATGGGGTCCGTGCTCCAGGGTGCACGGATCGCCGGGGACGCCTGGGCCGGTTTCAGGCCGGCCGCCAGCTTGCGCAAATCCAGGCTGAAACCCGTGGCCGGGCGCGCCCGCAAGCCGGACTCACCGACCTTGTCGTAGCGGCCGCCACGCACGATTTCATCGTGCCAGCCTTGCGCGTAAATGGCGAAAGTCACACCAGAGTGATAGCCGTAGCCCCCCACTTCCGCCAGGTCAATACTGATGCACGGCACATCCAGCGCTTGCGCCATGGTTTGCAACTGATCAAGGGCCGCCGCAACGCCCGGCAATGCCGGCAGGCTCTGGCGCGCACGCTCAAGAACTTCCAGCCCGCCATAGAGACTGGGCAGGCGCTCCAGGGCGGCCCAGGTCGCAGGCGCCACGCCAGTGGCGACGGCAGCCAGCTCACGCAGGCCGGGAATATCCTTGTCGCGCAACAGGGTGTACACCGCTTCGGCATGGGCCCGGATGGCCGGATCGGACTCCAGAATGGCCTGGGCCAGCCCCGGGTGATACAGATCCAGCCGGGCATCCTCGACGCCCGCCATGCGGGCGCTGGCAAAGGCCAGACGAACGATTTCAAGGTCGGCTTCCACACCGGCATGACCATACAGTTCAGCGCCGATCTGCAGCAATTCGCGCTGCGACAGCAAACCGGCGGGCCGCGTATGCAGCACCGAACCGCAATAGCACAAACGCGTCACTGCGTCGCGGTTCAGCAAGTGTGCGTCGATGCGCGTCACTTGACGCGTCATGTCAGCGCGTATGCCCAGCGTGCGGCCAGACAGCTGATCCACCAGCTTGAATGTACGCAGACTCAGATCCCGACCGGTACCTGACAACAGTGAATCTATGTATTCGACCAGTGGCGGCGCCACCAGCTCATAGCCATAAACCCGGTAGAGATCCAGCAACTTGCGGCGCAGCTCTTCGATACGTCGTGCTTCTGCCGGCAATGTGTCGGCAATCCCTTCCGGAAGCAACCAATCGCCCATCATGATATTTCAGCAATTCCCAAAACTGGATACGCTTGCGCAAAATGCGCGGGCAAACAAAAAGCGGCTTGGGGCGTAAGCCCGGCAAGCCGCCTAGGAGTTATGCAAGGTCTGTGCCAGACAGACTTCCTGCAATTAGCTTACGGGTTATTGTAAACCCTTTGCCAATTTACTCAAACCACTCTCGGCAGGCTGGCGCAGCCCGGCTATCCGCCCGCGCCGCCCGAGGATTCGACGGTGCCCGGCAACTGCCCGGGCGCCCGCCAGAACCACCAGACCTGCCTGCACCGGGCCTTACTGAATTTCCCGCCCTTTGGTTTCCGGCAGCAGCAAGGCAGTGACCAGCACGACAGCGTAGGCCGTTCCTGCAAAAATGCCGATGGCCATGCCCAAGCCCGTCACGCCGGACAGATAACCGACGAGGCTGGGAAACAGCGCGCCGACGCCACGGCCGAAGTTATAGGCGAACCCCTGGCCGGTGGCGCGTACATCCGATGGGAACAGCTCCGTCAAATATGCCCCCATGCCACTGAATATCCCGGAAGCGGCAAACCCCAAGGGGAAACCCAGATACAACATCTGCTCATTGCTCAGCTGAAACTGCGTGTAGGCATAGACGCTGATGCAGGAAATCACTGCAAAGATCAGCAGGTTCGCCCGACGCCCCAGACGATCCGTCAGATAGGCGCCCACGATATAGCCGATGAACGAACCCACAATAATGACCATCAGATAGCCGCCTGTGCCCACGACGGACAGCTGGCGCTCACTCTTCAGGAAGGTGGGCAACCAGGTTGTCACGGCGTAATAGCCGCCCTGCACGCCGGTGCACAGAATGGCGCTCAGCACCGTGGTCTTGAGCAAGGCCGGGGAGAAGATTTTCCACGGCGAGCTGCGTTCGCCACGGCTGGCCTGTTCTTTCTTGGTGCGCTCGAAGATTTCGGGTTCAGGCACATGGCGGCGGATATACAGCACCAACAGCGCCGGGATCACACCAATCCAGAACAGCGAACGCCAGGCCCATTCTTCAGGCAGGACAGTGAACGCCAAGGTATAAAGCAGTGCGGCCAGGCCCCAGCCAATCGCCCACCCGCTTTGCACCGTGCCAACCGCGCGGCCGCGGTACTGTGTGCGGACGATTTCGCCCATCAGCACCGAGCCCACCGCCCACTCGCCGCCGAAGCCCAGGCCTTGCAGCGCACGCAATACAAACACCTGCTCGAAGTTCTGGGCAAAGCCGATCAGTACCGTGCACAGCGAGAACCAGAGAATGGTTGCCTGCAACACCCGCACCCGGCCATAACGATCCGCCAGGATACCGGCCAGCCAACCGCCCAGGGCCGAAAACAACAGAGTCACCGTGCCCAGCATCCCTGCCTGGGTGCGGTCGATATTGAACAAGGTGATCAACGTCGTGATGACGAAGGTGAACACCATGAAATCCAGCGCATCCAGCGCCCAGCCGCCGAATGCAGCAATAAAGGTTTTTCGTTCTTTGGGGGATAGTTCCGAATACCAGCTCATGATCCTGTCTCCTGTTTATGAATGTCTGTTTGCCACCAGGCTGCCTGCCGCCGTTCAAACCGGTGTGGCAGGAAAGCCATAGAGACGCGCCGGGTTATCGACCAGAATGCGGCGACGCACCTGCGCATCCGGGGCCCACTGCGGCAACAGGTTGAGCAATTTCCCGGTGTCCGGCATCTGCTCGCGCGCCACGTGCGGCCAATCACTGCCCCAGACCATGCGGTCCGGCGCCAGTTCAATCAGCGATTGCGCCAAGGGCGCGACATCGCGGAATGCTTCAAAATCGTCACTGATGCGATAGGCGCCCGAGAGCTTGACCCAGAAGCCGTGGTCCGCCACCAGACTGCGCATGGCCTGATAGCCCGGCGCATCCAGCCCCATGGAAACCGGGGCGTGCCCCATGTGGTCGATCACGCCCGGCACCGGCAGGCGCGTCATGCGCGGCATCAGTTCGGGCAGATCCCGCACATCCATGAGGAACTGCATATGCCAGCCCAGCGGTGCGATGCGCGCGGCCAGCCGCTCCATGGCATCAAAGCCGATACCGCCGCCAAACAGCACGTTGATGCGCAAACCGCGCACGCCGGCAGCATGCATGGCTTCCAGTTCCTGATCGCTGATGTCCGCATCGACCACGGCAATCCCGCGCAAACGCTGCGGATTGCGCTGCAGCACTTCCAGCATGTAGCGGTTATCCGTGCCATAGACACTGATCTGTATCAGCACGCCATAGCTCATGTGATTGCTGTCCAGCATGGCCAGGTACTTTTGCTCAGGCGCGGGCGGCGGCGTATAGCTGCGATTTGCCACCATCGGGTAGGCAGCGCTGGCGGCCACGACATGGGCATGGGTATCAACAGCCCCTGGCGGCACATCGAAGGCCGGTGCTTCAAAGTGCGCCAGCGGTGCCCGGCACAAGGCCGCAGTTTCGGTTTGAGGATGGCTAGACATGGTGTGTCCTCGCTAAGAGTGGGATCAGGAAACGGTGCGCGGCACCAGGCACGCGGGGGTCAATTCATCGCAACGGTTAATGCCCAGCATGCCCATGTTGCGGTCGATTTCTTCACGCAACAGATTGATGGCATGGGCGACGCCCGCTTCGCCGGCGATAGCGGCGGCATAGTTGAAGGGGCGCCCGACAAACACCATGCGTGCGCCCATCGCCAGCGCAACCATGACATCCGAACCGCGCCGGAAACCGCTATCGACCAGCACGGGCAGGTCGGGGACAGCGGCCACGACTGCCTGCAACGAACGCAGCGGTGAAATCGCGCCATCGAGCTGGCGGCCGCCATGGTTGGAAACAATCACGGCATCCGCGCCATGCTCCCGGGCCAGGCGCGCATCTGCCGGATGCAGAATGCCCTTGATGACCAGATTGCCGCGCCATTGCCGGCGGATTTCCGCGAAATGACGCCAATTGAGGTGATCCCTGGCGCTGAAGTCGCGCAATACGGTGGCGGACAGGATGGGTGCGCCGCGCGTCGCAAATGAATTCTCGAAATGTGGCATGCCATGACGCGCCAGGGTGCGCAGGAAAGTGCCCAACAGCCAGGAGGGCCGTGTCAGCCCATCCCATGCCAGGCGCAAGCTGGGCTTGAGCGGTGTGGAAAATCCGGCACGGATATTGTTTTCCCGGTTGGCATTCACGGGAATATCGACAGTCACGACCAAGGTATCGCACCCGGTGCGCGCCACGCGATCCAGCAGGGCGGCAATACGCTCGGAATCCCCGGGCAGGTACGCCTGGAACCAGGTGCCCGGCACCTCATCCATGACCGACTCCAGCGGAATGACAGAAGTCCCGCTCAGCACGGCAGGGATATTGGCAGCGCGTGCCGCACGCGCCAGAACGATGTCGCCCCGGTAGGCCGTCAAGGCGGCCAGTCCCATGGGTGCAATCCCGAAAGGACTGTCGTAGGTACGGCCGAACAACTCCACTTTCTGGCTGCGCCCGGACACATCGGTGAGAATGCGCGGCAGCAAGCCGTATTCCAGCAAGGCCTGCTGGTTATCTCGCCCGGCACGGCCGTCTTCCACCGTCCCGGCCACATACTCGAACAATGGCCGTGGCAAATGACGCCGGGCACGATGCTCGAAATCCTGCAAGTTCAAAACACCACGCAGCTTGCGCAGCGCACGGGCATTCGAACTGACATTCGCCTCGGCCCTGGGGCCGGCATTCGATGAAGAGGATGACATGGGTGCTGCGCCTTGGATACGACAATGGCACGCATTCTAAAAATGGCAATTTCTTTGGTAAATTGAAATAAACACCGGCCTTAGATTGAATAAAATCGAACATAAAACCGGGCCAGCCACTTGGGATGGCGGCTTTGCTGGCTGCGCCGGCCATCCTGGCTGACCCAGCGTCCGCAAAACATCCTGGCGGCACTGGCAAAAACTGGTGTTAACCCCTAGCGCCCACACCGGTCTGCCTGCCCCGTGATCTGCACACAGACTGCGGATCTTCTCCCCTTCACTGTTCCACACGCCATGATGCCTCCCACCCTCAAACAGATCGAAGCCTTCTACCGGGCAGCAACCTGCGCCAACTTCGCCACGGCCGCCCAGCGGCTGCATCTTTCACTGTCTTCACTCTCCAAACGGATCAGCGAACTGGAAACCGCCCTGGGCGTGCAACTGTTCGACCGGCGCGGCAACCGCGCCACCCTGACTCACGAAGGCCAGCGGCTGCTACCCGTTGCCCTGGGTGCGCTGGATGCCGCACAGGCCCTGCAGCAGGCGGCCAGCAATCAGGAAGCCGGCCTGAGCGGCAGCTTCGAACTGGGTGTGGGGGAATTGTCGGCCTTGAGCTGGCTGCCTGCGTTCGCTGCGCAGGTGCGTGCCCGGCACCCGGCCCTGCAGCTGGCGCTGGATGTCGATATGGGTGCGCCGCTGGAGCAGCGCCTGGCGGCTGGCAAATTGGATCTGGCCGTCATCGCGGGGCGATCCTCACGCAGCGATATTCTGTCTCAGCCCATCGGGCGGGCGGACTTCGAGTGGGTCGCCGCTCCCGGCCTGCTGGCCGGCCGCAGGCCCCGGCAACGCGATGTGGCTGCCTTGCTGCAGGAAGTCCCCTTGATTACGCTGCCCGCCGGCGCAGGCACCACCCGCATTCTGGATGACTGGCTGATGGGGCAACATATCCAGCATGTGACACGCCTGTCCTGCAATAACTGGACAGCCGTTGCCGGGATGCTGCGGCGTGGCCTGGGGGTAGGTTTTCTGCCTAGCGGCTGGGCCTTGCACTCGGAGGACACTTATCCGCTGGTGCGCCTGGAGCACCGGCAGCCCCTGACGCCGCTACTGTATTCGGTGCAATGGCGCCGGGGCGACGAACGTCCGCTGATCCTGGCCATGCAAGACATGCTGGCGGCCTGCGTCGATTTTTCTTCGCCCAGGGAACAGCTTTGAGCGCCGGGCGCATCGCCCAGCACCCGGCGCCCGGCCATTCATTCCAGGCAGGCGGGCTACTTCTTGTAGCGGTAGAAGCCCTCGCCCGTGGACATACCCAGCTTGCCCTGGTCGATATAGTTTTCCTTCAGCCAGGCAGCCAGCTTGCGCTCATGCTCGCCGCCCTGGGACAGGATGTTGTAGGGCGTATTCAAGCCGATGATGTCATAAATCTGGAACGGCCCCATGGGGGCTCCCGTTGCCACACGCCAGACCTTGTCCACATCATGAGGATCCGCGTACCCGCCAGCCGCCAGATCGGCCGCAGCATTCAGCAGCGGCACCAGCAGTGAGTTGAGCACATAGCCCGCTTTTTCCTTGCGCACAGGGATGGGCACCATGCCGATATCCTTGGCGAACTGCACCAAGGTATCGAACACTGCCGGGTCCGTATCCACCGTGCCCATGATTTCGGCGGTATTGAATTTCCAGATCTGATTGGCAAAATGCAGTGCCAGGAAGCGATCAGGACGGCCGGTGGAATCTTTGATGGCGCTGGGCAGCAATGTGGATGAATTCGTCGCGAAAATGGTTTTTGCCGGTGCCAGGCGGGCCAGCTTGCCATAGGTTTCCTGCTTGATCGACAAGACCTCCGGAATGGCTTCGATCACCAGATCCGCATCCGCCACCGCGTCCGCCAGATCCGTGCTGAGCCGCAAACGTGCTGCCGCCGCCTCGGTTTTGCCATCGGCCGCACCCGGCACTTCGCTCAGATAGGTCTCTGCCAGCTCAGCAAAACGCTTGCTGGCCTGCTCGGCTGAAGCGGCGGTGACAGCATAAGCCGTCACTTCAAAACCGCTGTACGCACTTTGAAACGCGATCTGCGAACCCAGCACACCGGTTCCAACGACTGCCACCTTCTTGATCTGACTCATTGCTCATTCCTGAATAAGAGACGGGCGCAAGCCGCCCTGGCATGCCACGGTAATGGCATGACCAGCCAGACACACCCAAGGACACACGCAATATTAGATAATGACTCAATAAAGCTTTCATGACGACCTTATCCCACAGTTTGTAACAACCATTTATTGCAAGCCGTCTCGCCACGCCCTGTGAGCAATCCTCCCTGGTTTCTCCCTGGCCGCCCGACTCGAAACGTTTGCCCCGGCAAGGCATATGGAGATATAAAGGCGGCTGCATGAAATCTTCGTCCTGCGCCCGCCGGCCGCTGCCACTGCTTTCTCAGCGCAGCAAACGGCCCTGAGTCATGAATGAAACGTATTCTTATAGGAATAAAGCCGTGCATCGCGAAACCCAACAGCCCGCCGCGGGCAAGCTCCCCTTTTCCCGCCGTGTTCTGCGCGTCTGCCTGACGCCCGTCCTGGCCGCCATACTGGGCAGCACCATGCTCACGGCACAGGCTGAACCCGTGCAGATTCAGCATGTACAGGGCAGCACCACCTTGCCGGCCAAACCGGAAAAAATCATCGTGCTGGATTTCGCCACGCTGGATACCCTGGATACGCTGGGCGTTCCTGTGGCTGGCGTACCTAGCGCTGCCGTCCTGCCGGAACGACTGCAGAAATATGCTGCTGCCGATGTACTGAAGGCCGGCACATCATTCGAACCCAACTATGAAGCCATTAATGCGGCCAAGCCGGATCTGGTCCTGGTGGCGGGCCGTTCGGCCCCAAAGTACGACATGCTCAAGCGCATTGCGCCGACCATCGACCTGACATCCGACGCGACTAACCTGCTGGGCAGCCTGGAGCACAACACCAAACTGCTTGCCGACCTGTTCGATAAGGAAGAGACTGCCGACGCCAAGCTGCAGGCCCTGTACGCATCCATCGACGCACTGAAGGCCAAGGGCGCACAAGCCGGCCCCGGCCTGATCATCCTGACCACGGGCGGCAAAATGAGTGCCTATGGCCCCGGGTCCCGCTTTGGCGTGCTGCACGACGCTTTCGGCATTGCTGCTGCCGACCCCAACCTGAAAACATCGCTGCATGGCCAGGCGGTTTCCTTCGAATACATTCTGAAGACCAATCCCGAATGGCTGTTCGTGATCGACCGCGACGCCGCCATCGGACGCGAAGGCACCTCTGCACAGCGCCTGCTGGACAATGAACTGGTGCGCAAGACCGAAGCCTGGAAGAAAGACCAGGTGGTTTACCTGGATGCCGCCAATTGGTACCTGCTGGGCAGCGCCGGGCTGACAGCCATGCAACAGAACGTCGATCAGTTGAACGCTGCCTTCGATGCCAAGCAGTAATTCCGCCGTTGCCGCCCCTAGCGCGGCACGCCGGCATACCCCGTCCGCATTCTGGCTTTTGCCGGCCTGCGGCGGGATTGCCGTGCTGTTTGTCATCAGTCTGTTCATCGGCGCGGTGGACCTGCGCCTGAGCGACCTCTGGCAAGACGATGCCGCCGATGCCTGGTCACTCCTGATGGCCAGCCGATTGCCGCGTACCGTCGCCCTGCTGCTGGCAGGCATCTCTCTGGCCGTGGCCGGCCTGCTGATGCAGGTGCTGGTGCAAAACCGCTATGTCGAGCCCTCTACGACCGGCACAGTGGAATCTGCCATGCTGGGCATTCTGTTCGTCGCCCTGGTCATGCCCGAGATTTCCGTCATTGGCCGCATGCTGGTGGCCGGCGCCTTCGCCATGGGCGGCACCATGCTGTTCCTGGTAATTCTGCGCCGCACACCACTGCGTTCGCCCTTTCTGGTGCCATTGGTCGGACTGGTGCTGGGCGGTATCGTCAGCGCCGTCACGAATTTCTTTGCCTATCGCTACGACATGCTGCAATCCTTGCATGCCTGGACCACCGGTGATTTTTCCGGCGTGCTGCGAGGACGCTACGAACTGCTCTGGATCGGTTTTGCCCTGGCCTGTACGGCCTACCTGGCCGCGGACCGTTTCACGGTCATGGGCATGGGCCAGCGTTTCAGTACCAATTTGGGCTTGAATCACCGCACCCTGACGCTTGCCGGGCTGATCATTGTCGCGGCCGTTTCCACTGTCGTTGTCATTACCGCCGGCAATATTCCCTTTCTCGGCCTGGTCGTGCCCAACGTCATCAGCCTGATCATGGGCGACAACATGCACCGTTCGCTGCCCTGGATCGCCTTGATGGGCGGCGGCCTGGCGCTGCTGTGCGATATCGCCGGCCGCCTGATCAATCCGCCATATGAGATTCCCATCGGTGTCACCATGGGCATCCTGGGCTGCCTCCTGTTTCTCTATCTGATTCTGCGCAACAGAAACGGAGCTGCCTGATGCCGGATACGGACGCTTTCCCTAGGGCAGCCGCTCCCCGGCCTGCCACCGCCGACCTATCAGCCAGGCGCGCCTGGCGCCTGCTGCCGCTGGCTCTGCTCGCACTGCTCGCCATTGCCGCCTTCATGACCACCGGCACATCCGGCGATTGGGGTTTCATTCTCGCCTTTCGTGGCATCAAGCTGGCGACCATGCTGCTGGTCGCCTGCGCCATTGCCATCTCGACTGTCCTCTTCCAGACCATCACCCACAACCGGATTCTCACCCCGGCGCTGATCGGCTTCGACGCGCTCTATACCTTGATCCAGGCGGCGACTGCATTCGGGCTGGGGGCAACACTGGATTCGATTTCACAGGCCGATGGCTGGCAGTTTCTGGCCCAGGTGGCCATCATGACCGGCCTGGCCTGCCTGCTGTTTCGCTGGCTGTTTACCGACAGCACGCAAAGCCTGCACCGCCTGATACTGGTCGGCATTACCTTCGGGCTGCTGTTTCGCAGCCTGGCCAATCTTCTGATGCGCCTGATCGACCCCAATGAGTTCGTGATCGTGCAGGACAAGTTGTTCGCCTCGTTCAACTCGATTGAACCCAAGCTCCTGGGCATGAGCGCCGTGCTGCTGGTCTGCGCGGCCCTATGGGCGCTGCGCCTGCTGCCGCGCTATGACGTGCTGGCGCTGGGGCGCGACATTGCCGTCAACCTGGGCGTTCCGTATCAGCGCACCGTCATGCAAACGCTGGTCGTGATTGCCGTCCTGGTTGCGGTTTCGACCGCCCTGGTCGGGCCCATCACCTTCCTCGGCCTGCTGGTCAGCAATCTCGCCTATCACGTGATGGATTGCGACCGGCACCGCCTGACGCTGCCTGCCGCCATTCTGATCGCCATCATCCTCCTGGTGGGCGGCCAGACCTTGCTGGAACATGTCCTGCATCTGGAAACGGCGATCAGCGTCGTGATCGAATTCACGGGCGGGCTGCTGTTCCTGCTCATGGTTACCCGCAAGGCGATGAAATGATAGAAGTTTCCCAAGTCAGCAAACGCTACGGCAATACGCTGGTCGTCGATGGCGTTTCCCTGGGCATTCCCTCGGGAGGCGTCACGGCCATCATCGGCCCCAATGGCGCGGGCAAATCCACCCTGCTCTCCATGATCAGCCGGCTCTTGCCCATGGATAGCGGCTCGGTCCTGATCGACGGCCTGGATGTCACCCGAACCAGCAGCAAGGAGCTGGCGCGGCGCCTGGCCATCCTGCGCCAGGATAATCATCTGCCTGTGCGCCTGACCGTCCGCGACCTGGTCGCTTTCGGTCGCTTCCCCCATAAGGGGCTAAGCACGCCCGAAGAGGATGCCCGGCAGATCAGCATGGCGCTGCGCTACATGGATATGGAGCAGCTGTCGCATCGTTTCCTCGATGAGCTGTCCGGCGGACAGCGCCAGCGTGCCTTCGTTGCCATGGTGTTATGCCAGGATACGGACTACGTCCTGCTCGATGAACCCCTCAACGGCCTGGATATGCAGCACGCCGTGGCCATGATGCGTACCCTGCGCCATGCGGCGGATACCTTGGGCAAAACCGTCGTACTGGTTCTGCATGACATCAATTTCGCTTCCTGCTATGCCGACGCCATCATTGCCATGCGCCAGGGACGCCTGGCCCACCATGGCTCACCGGCAGAACTGGTACGCAGCGACTTGCTGAGCGAGTTGTACGAAACGCCCATTGCCGTGCATGACATCGGCGGGCAGCGCATCTGCGTGTATTACACCGGGCAGGCAGAACAGGCCGGTTAAGCCGGCCAGCCCAAACGCAGCGGCAGCCTGGCGCAACGCGCACGCCCGTGTGCGGCAATGGGCGATGGCGCCCGTCTATCGCGGCAGGCCTGGCCCGCCAGGCCAGGCCTTTGCCCCACGCTCAGTCCTTCACGAAGGACACGGGAAAGCTGTACTCATACAGCGGGATCTCTGCCAGTGCCTCACGTGCGTGGGCCTCGGGGTTGCCAACCACCGTCCAGCTGCCGCCGATACGCGCCGTCTGGCGTTGGCCGCGTTCATAGCGTTCCCAGCCCGCAACGCCCGACTCCCCGGAATTGGGATTGCCGGTCCGCGCAAACTGGCCCCAGATCGCCCCCAGGCGATCCCGCACCTGTATTTGATCCGGGCTGGCTTGCACCAGTGCCCGCGCCGCATCCAGCGTGCCAAAAACAAAGGGGACTTCCGAGGTATGCGCCGCCCCCAGCACGCCTTCGCGCGCCGGAGATTTCCAATCGAACTCGTAGGCATACACCGCAGCCCCATTCAAATCGGCTTGCCGGTCGGCAAATGCCAAGGTCGGCAGCTTGTAGTTGTAATCACCGGCAATGGCAACCAACTGACGGGCCGGCGTACTGCCCGGATAGCGCTCGGCATAGCTTTGCAGGATTTCCCGGGTCTGTGCATCGGTCAGCTGCAGGAACTTCTGCACCCGGCCTTCGAGCTGCGCCTGGCTGATACTGAAATTGGCCGGGTTGCCCGCCAGGAAGAATGTCGCTTCGTCCTGGGCGTATCCCACCAGCACCGGCACATCCGCCGCCAGCGACAACGCCCGCGGGTCATAGGGCTCCTCGCTGAAAACGATGCCGTCCAGCGTCGGACGAAACTCGCTGACGCCACCGGTCTTGGCCAGCACTTTGCCATAGGCCGCCAGGATCTGCGCCGTCGGCAGTTGTTGCATGCGCGCCGCCTGGCTGGCATCCAGCTCCAGTTCCTGCAGCAGCGCATATGTGGCGCGCGCTGCCTTTTCCTGGCTGCCCAGACGCCACAAGCCCGACCCGCTCTGCACGATCGCCTTATGAAACAGACCCTTGGCTGCCGGCAGGCCCAGCAAGGCCGTCACTTTGGCAGCGCCGCCAGACTGGCCGAAAATCGTGACATTGTCAGGATCACCACCAAAACCGGCAATGTTTTCCCGCACCCAGCGCAGCGCTTCGACCTGATCGAGCACCCCCAGGTTGGCGGATTCAGGCGCGAAGCCCGCGGCGCCGTCACCCGGATAGATCGAACCGAATACATTGAGACGATGATTCACGGACACCACGACGACATCCTGACTTTGCGCCAGGAAGCTGCCGTCGAAGCCATCAGACGTCCCCGCCCCGGCGGAGAACGCGCCACCATGCAGCCAGAACAGCACCGGCCGTTTCTTGCCGTCATTGATGGCCGGGGTATAGACGGCCAGCGACAGGCAGTCCTCATCGGCGGCGACATCTGACCAGTACCAGGCAAACTCGGCGACGGACGCCCCCTTGAGCTGCGGTGCGCTGGCACCGTGCCGGGTGGCGTCGCGTACGCCGGCCCAGGGTTGTTTTTTCACCGGCGGCTGGAAACGATTGGCCCCTGCCGTCGTTTCGCCATAAGGAATCCCGCGAAACGCGTAGCCTTGATTGTTCTGCACCCCACGCACACGCCCCGCCGCCGTTTCCACCACGGGCTCGCCACGCGGAACCGGACTGGCGTATGCGGCCAGACTGCCCGGCAGACTCAACACAAGGCCGGCCTTCACGCCCGACAGAAGAAATTCTCGTTTGTCCATTCTCAACCCTTCGTTCATGCACTGCCGCAACCCACCGGTATCCGCTACCGGCCGCGCCAGAAAACGCACGGCAGACAGGTCAGTCTAAATAACCCATGGGCATGTTCAAACGAATTTTTATGCATTTACTAACATCTGTTTGCAGGGGTACCCTCGACCGGCTGCCTCGCGCCGAACACCCCAGCCCGCTGCTGACGGCTGGAGCGACGCCGAACCCTGGCTGCCCGCATGACAGCCGCAACGCCCCCCCCCTAAGCCATGTGCAAAGCTCCATGAATCAAGGCCTGCATGCCTCGATCAAACTCGGCTTCAATCGCGAGGATCTCCTCATCCTCGTCCGGCAATACCGCCCCCTCATCCATCACAGCGGCATAGACTGCATCGGCCAGGGCAATGCAGTGGAAAGCGACGGTCGCCATCAGCCAACGCGAACGCGCCTGCGTCAGCCCGTAACGACAGGCCACCCAATCCTGATGGGCATAGATGCGTTCCATCATGCCGGGCGTGGTGGCCCGGCGCCGTATCAGATAAGGCGCCAGGCCTTGATGCCTGCGCACCAGCTCACGCAAAGAGATGCTGAAATTGCGCAGGTAGCTTTCCAGTGACTCTTGCGGCGGGCCTGCACTCTCAGGCATCTGCCAGCCACAGAAAATTTCTTCGGCCACCAAACGCTTGAGCGCCTCCAGATTTTCAACGTGCTTGTAGAGCGCCATATGGCTCACGCCCAGCCGGGCGGCCACCCCCACAAACGTCAGTTTTGTCAGCCCCATCTCCATGCCCACTGCCGCAATGCGCTCGCGCGTGATGGAACGCGGCCGGCCACGCTGCGGCTTTGCGCTAACGGTTTCCATGTATTTCGTCCTTTTCCTGCTGCATTGTTCTGGCAACCGGAATTAGTTTATCATCATGCAACTAATTATTCTGAAGATAGCAATCCGAATGCCCGGCATGACGCCGTGGCCTCTCGCCTTGCCCTGCTGCCCGCCAACCGGGATACCTTCGGCCTTCGGGCTGATCAACGGAGAACCCCATGCTTCTGCCCCTGTTCCGGACCGGCCGGCAGGATTCCGTCCTGCTGCCTGCCTTGCGGCCCGCCCTGCCGCGCCTGGCCGCCGGCATGATGACAGCCGCCGCCTCGGGGCTGGCCATGCTGGGCGCAATCTGGTGCCTGATCTCGCTGTTACGCACCCCCGCCTTGGCATGGGCCAGTGGCGCCTGCGCCCTGTGGTTGCTGGGCGCCTTGCTGGCAGCCATTTCGTCCTGGCTTTCACATGATGCCGAAGGACGTTTCGAAGCCCGGTTACGGCGGCAGGCAGCCAACCATCTGATGCGCTTGCCCGCCAGTACCCTGAGCCGCTATGGCGGCGACAGCTTGCGGCGGCTGGTCTCGGATGACATTGGCGCCCTGCACCATATGGTCGCGCATCTGCCTGGGGAAATCGCCACTTTCGCCATCATCCCCCTGGCCACCATTCTGCTCCTGGCGGGCGTAGCGGGGCCGCTCGCGCTGCTGGCCTTGATTCCCGGTGCCATCGCGGCCCTGTGCTATCTCGTCATCATTCCGAAAATGGCTGCCAGGCATGGCGCAGAACAAGCGGATGTCATGAGCGACATCATGAATGCCGCCGACGACTACGCGCGCGGCATCCAGGTCAGCCGGATTTATGGCGTACAGGCGGGCGCGGCGGCTGCTTATCAGACCGCCACACGGCGCTTCATCGACGGCATGCTCAAGCGCGTCGGTTCCGTTGCCACGGCTGCCGCCATAGCGGTTGCCCTCTTGCAGGCAGTCGCCACCTTCGCCATTGCCTATGCCGCTGGCCATGCACTGCCCGCAGACCAACTGGCAGCAGCATTGCTGCTGAGCCTGGCTATCGTGACACCGGCCCTCAAGCTCGGGCACGGACTGGATTATGCCGCTGCTGGCCGCGCCGCCGCACAACGCCTGGTACAGCTATTGCAAGAAGCTCCCCTGCCCGATGGCAAGCAAGATGCCCCCCATCCTCTCGCCGCGGGACTGCCGCTCCAGGCGGACAAGCTGGATATCCGTTTCGGGGAACGGCAGCTCTTGCCCGCACTCACTCACACCTTCTTTCCCGGCACGCTGACAGCCATCACCGGCCCCAGCGGCACAGGCAAATCCACCTTGCTGCGTGTTCTGGCCGGGCAGGAACGTCCGCACAGCGGCCAGGTGCATCTGGGCGCAAGCGCCGTGGCCGAGCTGGCCCTGGATACACGGCCCCGGCAGTTGCTGCTGATTCCCCAGGGCGGCGATGTGCTGGCAGCGCCAATACGCGCCACGCTGTCTTTGAGCGCTCCCACTGCCAGCGATGCAGACTATCGCCAGGCTTTGCAGCAGGCACAGCTGGAGATCGCCCCGGACGCCGATGCCACCCTGCTTTCTGGCGGCGAAAAACAGCGCGTCAACCTGGCACGCGCTTTCCTGAGCACGGCACCGGTCATTCTGCTCGACGAGCCGACCAGTGCGCTGGATGCCCAGACGGCACACCGCCTGTTCGACGCACTGCAACAGCTGGCGCGACGGAAACACAAAACCATCCTGTTCGTTACCCATGATGCCGAACTGGCGGCCCGGGCGGATGCCTGCCTGGCCCTGACGCCTCACGCCGCTGCTGGAGATGCCCCATGAACCCGCCCCTCACCGCTATCAGACATGCCCGCCGCCGGCTGATCACCATTGGCCTGGGCTGGTCCGCCGTCGCCTTGCTGGAAGCCACGGCCTATACCCTGCTTGCACTGGCCATCATCCAGCATCAGCCTCCCGGCCTGGTACTGGGTGTCGCGGCCATCACGCTGCTGGCGACGATTCTGGTCACGCGCGCCGGCTTTTTCTCAGGCGCACGCCTGGCCGGCGACCTGTATGACGCCCTCGGCCAGACGCTGAACCGTGCGCGCCTGTCCTGGTTCTCGCCGGAGCACCGCACCTTGCTTGCCACACTGGCAGGACGCGGCATCCCGACCTTGATGAGCGTACCGGCGCACCAATTGCAAACCTTCCTGTTGGCGCCACTGACGCCACTGTTCCTGCTGGCAGGGATAGCCGTCATTGCCGATGCAGGCACGGCCATGCTGATAGGCGCCGTCCTGCTGCTCTCCCTGGCTGCCCAATACCTGTCACAACGCGCGCTCAGCCGTGCCGACGCCCAGCGGCACGCGGCCGAAATGGCCGCTACGCAAGCCACCCTGGAGCTGACGGATCACCTTGAATTGCTGCGTAGCGCCGCAGGGCCTGCACATGCGCTGGAACGCTTGACCCGACGCTGGGAAGATCAGGAAAACGCGCTGGCCCGCACCAATCGCGCTGCCGCACCGGCTACCTTTATTTCCGCCCTGGCCAGCGTCTTGCCCCTGGCCCTTGTCGTGCTTTTGCTAGGCTGGCAAGGCTTCTCGGATCCGGCTGCCGCCCTGGCGCTCATCCTGCTGACAGCACGCGCGGCCGCGCCTCTGGATGCGCTGGCCCTGGCCGGGCTAGGGCTCAACGACCTGCGCGCCATCGTGAGCGACTTCCGCCGCGCCATTCAAGCACCTGCACTGCCCGAGCCTGCGGCCAGCCAGGCACAGGTGCCCGCTGGCCTGCAGATGGTGCTGGAAGGCGTTTGCTACGCACCTGCCCTGCACAATGTTCATGCCACCATTCCTGTCGGCGCCAGGGTATTGGTCTCTGGGCCGACGGGCAGCGGCAAAAGCACATTGCTGGGCTTGCTGATGCGCTTCGACGACCCGCAGGCCGGCCGCATTACCCTGGGCGGCGTTCCCCTCACTGCCATGCGCCACGACGAACTCGCGGCCCATATCGCCTATGTGCCTCAAGACCCTGTCATTTTCACTGGCACGCTGGCAGAGAATGTTCGCCTGGGCCGGCCATCGGCTACCGATGACGAAATTGCCGATGCCGCTCGCGCGGCCGCGCTGGACGCAGTATTGGAACGCTCGCCTGCAGGTATTCACCAGCACCTGGGCCATCAGGGCACGGCCTTGTCTGGCGGCGAACGTCAGCGCGTGGCGCTGGCGCGCGCCTTGCTCAAACGCGCCCCCATCCTGATTCTTGACGAAGCCACGGCTGCCCTGGACGACACCACGGAAGCCAGGATTGCCCGGCGGATCCTCGCTCAGGACGCGACGGTCATTATCGTGACCCACCGCAATCCTGCCATCTGGCAAGCCAGCCAGATCATCAATCTGAACCCCGGCACTTGATCCTGGCGGCCGGGAACGCTAACTGGCCGCCATCCCCGCCTGCAAAGGCACGGCCTCTGCCAGCGTGGCCACCAGTTCATCTATCACCACGCGCAATCTGGCCGGCAGCCATGCCGTTTGCAGCCACAGCACATGAATGGGCAAAGGATCCGGCATGCAGTCAGACAAGACGGCCTGCAATCGTCCCGCCCGCAGATCCTCGGCAACGAACCAGCCCGGCAATTGGGCCAGCCCCGCCCCCGCCAGGGCCGCCTGACGCAGGGCATCCATATCCCCCACGCGCATGTGCGGCTGGCGCGGCACATAGCGGCGCGCCCCCATGCCCCCTGCCGCCGAACCAAAATACCAGGCATCCTCTGCGCCTGCCTGTTTACCTGACAGGCAGGCATGCGACGCCAGGGCATCAAGCGATTGCGGCACGCCCCGGCGCGCCAGGTAGGATGGCGCTGCACACAAACACAGCGCCTGTTCCCCCAGGCGACGCGCTACGCGCGTTGCGCTGTCTTCCAGCGGCCCGATGCGTACCGCCAGATCAAAATTTTCTTCCACCAGATCGACAATCCGGCTGGAAAAAGCAATGTCCCAATCCAGCGCCGGATAGCGTTCCGCCAGGGCAGTCAGGACAGGCATCACCCGCACGCGTCCATACACGCTGGGCACTGCCACCCGGACCCGCCCTGCAGGAGCCTGCTGCAAATCCGCCAGCGCGGTCTCGGCCTGTGCCAGGGCGCCCAAGGCCAGCTGGCAACTGTCATAAAAGGCCAGGCCTGCGTCCGTCAACGACATCCGGCGGGTCGTGCGCTGAAACAGGCGTACGCCCAGCCGCGCTTCCAGCCGCGCCACGGCCTTGCCCACACTGGATGGCGATAGGCCCATATGACGCGATGCCATGCTGAAACTGCCGTGCTCCACGGCACGCACAAAAGCCAGGACACCCTGGAAATGATCATAAGGCTGCATGGCTAATTTGATACTTTAAGTCTCTTATCAACCGAAAAATTATATCAATTGAAAATCCTTTTTCTTCAATAAGATACAGCTCCCTTCTGCTCTTTCCTGTCCATTCCGGCAGGCAACCCTTCATGTCGCCCCCTTCTTCCGATTCCCCGATGGCTACCCGCCGCTCAGCCTGGTTCGCACTGGGCGGTGTGGCCATCGCCAGCTTTCTCGGCTGTATAGATTTCACCATCGTCAATACTGCGCTACCTGCCATCCAGACAGAGCTGGGGGCCGACCTTGCCCGGCTGCAATGGGTGATGACGGCTTTCGTCATGGCGCTCTCCAGTTGCACCATCGCCATCGGCCAGCTGGCAGACTGTTACGGCCGCGCCCGCATCATGCAAGCCAGCATGGCGGTTTTCGCACTGGCTTCGCTGGGTGCCGGCCTCAGCCACGATCTTGCCGCCCTGATTGCCTGGCGCATCCTGCAAGGCGCCGCCTGCGCCGGGCTCTATACCGCTTCAGCCGCCCTGGTCGCCGAGATGTTCGCCGCACAGGAACGTGGCAAAGCCCTGGGTCTGCTATTCAGCGCCAATGGCGTGGGTCTGGCAGTTGGGCCCGTACTGGGCGGCCTGTTGGCCGGCACACTGGGGTGGCGCTGGATCTTTTTTCTCAATCTACCGCTGATCCTGGCCAGCTTCATGCTGTGCTGGCGTCGCTTGCCGGCCCCGGCCCCCGGCACCAGCACCGGCATACATTTCGACTGGGCGGGCACAGTCCTCTGGCTGGCTTTGCTGCCTGGCTGCCTGCTGCTGCTCAGTGACGGCTCGCGTTGGGGCTGGCTATCCGCCCGGTCCCTGAGCCTGACAGGAAGCTGCCTGCTGCTGGGGCTGGCGCTCTGGCGTACAGAACGCCATGCTGCCGCTCCCTTGTTGCGCTTTGCCCTGTTTCTGCGTCCGCGCTTTCTGAGCGCAGCCGTGGCCACCGCTGCCCTGGCCTGCTTCTATTGCGTGGCGTTCTTCCTGATGCCGCTGTATCTCAGCGAGCTGCGCCACCAGGACAGCATCATGACCGGCTGGCTGCTGTTGCCTACCACGGCCCTGATGGCCCTGACATCGCCACTGGTCGGGCGCATCAGCGATCAGCGAGGCACGGGTCCGGTCATGGGCGCCGGCTTTCTGGCCTTGCTGCTCTCCGCGCTGATTCAAGCCACATTCGGCCCGGATACCCGCTGGGCGTGGGTGTTGCTGGCCTTCGCCAGCCTGGGCATAGGCTGGGCCTGCCTGCTGGGCCCGTCCATGAACGCGGCCCTGGCTGCGCTGCCTGGGCATCTGGCCGGCACCGCCCTGGGCATGGCTGCCACGCTGCACAATCTTGGAGGCGCGCTCGGCCTGGCGCTGGCGACCGCACTCTACGACGCACGCGCATCCAGCCCCCACCCGACACCAGAGGCCGCCTTTCTGGCCGGCTACCACGCCGTCATGCTCATGTTGGCCGGCATCAGCCTGGCCGCGCTCCTGCTGCTCAGGCTCACGCCATCCAGGGCAGCCCGCCGCTAGGCCAGGCAAAGCCCTGCCGGCCGCGTTCAACGCGGCCCGAACACCTCCAACAAGGCCTCAGGCTGCGGCATGCCATTGAATTTCTTCAGGCCGCCTTCTCCGTCCTGCACCACAATGCCTGGCGTGCCACGGAAGCCCAGCTCAGCCATCAAGGCCTGATTGGCATTCAGCATGGCGCCTGCTTCCGCGGACACACGGGCTGCCGGTTTGATCCCGCCCTTGGCAAAATTGCGCTCATTTTCCAGCAAGGCCGCCGTCTGATCCGACGCTTCCAGGATGGCGGCTGCCTTGGCAGGACTGTCTGCCTTGATGACACCTACCAGCAAATGCCGCAGCTGCACCTTGCCGGCATCCACCCAGGGCCGGGCAGCCTGCCAGAATCGGTTGCAGTACGGGCAGTTGGGATCACTGAAGGTATAGACAATCCGTGGCGCATCCTTGCTGCCATCCTGTACCCAAGCCGCCTCGCTCAATTGCGTCCAGGCCCGCTCCGCCATCGGCCGGGCCACTAGTTGCTCCAGCACGGCCTCATCAATCGGCTCGGCCTTTTCGTCCAACCGGGTTCCGACAATCGCCTTGCCGTCGCTGGTGACGTACACGGCAATCGGAACATCTCCCGCCACGCCGGCGAAGGCACGCACGCCACCACCAACCTCGAACTCCTGCACGATGGTGAGGCCTTTATCCTGCAGGACTTCCAGTACCGTCGGCAGCTCCGCCGCCTGCAATGCAGGCGTCAGCAGCAACCCAGCCGAAAACAGTGCCGACAATCCAAACTTTCTTTGCAACATATGCCATTCATTCCTTGATGTCATCACTTCGCTCTAACAGGGGCCACTACCCCGCTTGTTCACCGGGGCGGCGCATGATCAAGGTTTTCACCGTCATGCGCTGGCAAACCTCATCATGCTGATTGAGTGTCAGGCACTCCATGGTCACAATCGCGCGGTCCGGCTTGGAGCGCGATGGCTGAATGTGCTGCACCGTACTGACCACCCGCAACACATCATTCGGCCGCGTGGGCTGGGGCCAGGCCACTTCCACACCGGCTCCGATCAGACCGTTGCCCACCGGAATGCTCTGCACCAACAGTTTCATGGTCACCGCTGCGGTATGCCAACCACTTGCCACCAGCCCTTGAAAAAATGTCTGCTTGGCCGCTTCCTCATCCAGATGAAATACCTGCGGATCGAACTGCTGCGCAAAGCCGACCACCTGCGCGGGGTCCAGCGCATGTTCAGGGCTATGAAACTGCGCACCGACCACCACATCTTCCAGATAGATGACTTTTTTTTCTGACATTCAACCAGTCTCCTGTGCCGCCGCGCCGCCCATCACGGCACCGCCTCTTCCACCCGCCGGCATGCTCCGGCGTCTTGCACATCATAAGCGCAGGAACCCGATCAGAGATCAGACAGGGCGGCAGGCTAACTTTCGCACACAAGCATCGACACGGGCGGATGGTTCGCACAGGGAGCGGCGCCCCATGCCGCCCCTCATTGCGCGGACAAGTAATGCCGCAGGAACGGCCCGGTGACGGATGCCGGGGCTTCGAGCATGGCCGCAGGAACCCCGGCAAAAATGATTTGCCCCCCGTGCTTGCCCGCCCCTGGGCCCATCTCGATCAACCAGTCCGCATGGGCCATGACATCCAGGTTGTGCTCGACCACAATGACCGTGGCGCCGCGCTGCGTGAGATCGTCGAAAATCGTCAGCAGCCGGTCCACATCGGAGCGATGCAGGCCAGAGGTCGGCTCATCAAAGACGTACAGCCTGCCCTCTTCTGCCAAGCTGGATGCCAGCTTCAAACGCTGGCGCTCTCCGCCAGACAGCGTGCTCAAGCGCTGCCCCAAGGACAAGTAGCCCAACCCCACCGCAGCCAGTCTTTCCAAGGGCTCGGAAATATCCCGGCAAGCGTGGAATAGCGCCCGGGCCTGGTCCACGGATAGCGCCAGAACCTGGGCAATATTGCAGCCCATCCAGACCACGCCGCGCGCTGCATCATTAAACCCGGTGGCACCACAAGCATCACAAGGCGTTTCCACGCTATCCATGAAAGCCAGGTCGGTTTGAACCAGCCCCAGGCCCTTGCACACCGGACAAGCCCCTTGGGCATTGCTGCTGAACAGGCTGGCGGGCTGGCGACTCGCCTTCGCGAAACCTGCACGCACCGCATCGAGTACGCCGATATAGCTTGCAACCGATGAACGCCGCGTTCCGCCCAAACCTTTCTGGTCGATCAGAATGGCGTGCGCGCAATAACGGGGCAGCAGGCGATTGACGAGCGTGCTTTTACCGGAACCGGCAACACCGGTCACCACCGTCAGCACTCCCTCGGGAATCGACACGCTGACATCGCGCAGGTTATGTAGCGAAAGACCATGCAGGGTGATTTGTCCCGTCGCGGTACGCGGCTCGCGTTTCAAGGTCACGGCCCGCCGCAAAGAGCGGCCCGTCAGGGTATCGGCTTGCCTCAAGCCGGCGTAATCGCCCTGATACACCACCTGCCCGCCCTTCTGGCCCGCCCCGGGCCCCATGTCCACCACATGATCGGCAATGGCGATGACATCCGGATCATGCTCAACCACCAGTACGGTATTGCCTTTGTCACGCAGGCCGCACAGCAAGGTGTTGAGCTGGTGCACATCGCGCGGGTGCAGCCCGACGCTGGGCTCATCGAAAATATAGGCAATATCGGCAAGACTGCTGCCCAGGTGGCGCACCATCTTCACACGCTGGGATTCCCCACCCGACAGACTGGCGGTCGCACGCTCCAGGCTGAGGTAGTCCAGGCCGATGGCGCCCATTTGTTCCAAGCGCTCGATGATGGCGGCCAGCACCGTGGCGACAGTGTCACCACTGATACTGCGCATGAAAACCAGCAGGTCGGCAATCTCCAGGCTGGCGCAGTCCGCAATGGAACGGCCTTTAATCTTGCATGACAGGATGGTCGAATTGAGCCGCGCACCGCCACAGGCCGGACACCGCTGGCGTGTAATCACACGGGCGAGCCCCTCACGCTCAGCCTGGGTCAGACGACTAGGCTCATGGTCCAGGTAGGCGCGCCGAAAGCGCGGAACCAACCCCTGGAACCGGGCCGAAGCGGGCCATCCTGGCAGCGGATGGCTGACGGCCAGATCATCGGCATACAGCAGTGTCTGCCATTCATCCTCGCTGTAGTCGGCCAAGGGCTTGTCGCAATCGAACAAGCCGGAGCAAGCGTAACGCTTCCAGCGAAATGTGCCATAAGCGAACGTGGGAAACCGGATCGCTCCCTGGTTCAGGGACCGGCTGCGGTCGATCAGGAGGTCGAGATCCAGCTCATCTACCATCCCCAGCCCCTGACAGGCCGGGCACATTCCCTGCGGGTGATTGAACGAAAACACGTTGGCATAGCCCACGAATGGCTGCCCGAGGCGCGAGAACAGCAAGCGCAGCAAGGGTTGAATGTCCGTGGCCGTTCCCACTGTCGAACGCGCATTGCCGCCCAGCGGCTTCTGATCCACCACAATGGATGCCGGCAAATTGCGCAAGGCATCCGCCTGCGGCTGACCGTAATGCGGTAGCCGGTGCCGCACGAAGGCGCTATGACTTTCATTGAGCTGACGCTGGGATTCAGCCGCAATCGTGTCAAAGACCAGCGAGGATTTGCCAGAACCGGACACGCCCGTGAAAACGGAGATGCAGTACTTGGGGATGTTCAGCGTAACGCCGCGCAGATTGTTATTGCGCGCACCGACGATCTCTATGTCGCGATACGGCGTGGGCAAGGTATTCATGCGTGCGCCTCCTGGTCCGCGTCAGTGATGGCCAAGGCAGCACTGGCCTTCTCGCACAACTCCACGAAGATGGCTTGCTCGCCAGGGGTCAGCGCCTCTCTCACGCAGCGTGCCGCCTCGCTCCTGCCCGTCGCGGCGCGCGCGAGAAAATCGCGTCCTTGCCGCGTCAGCGCGGTGACGAATGCTCGCCGATCTCCGTCCTCCTGCATTTGCTCGACCAGCCCGAGATCCTTGAGCACACGCAGGGATTTTGAGATGCCGGTGCGTGCCGCGCCCAATCTGTCGCTCAACAGCGAGGGGGTCATGGGGCCATGCAAACGCAGAACCTCCAGAATGTCGTACTGTGCCCAGCTGACGGCCTCAGGCGTGGCCCGGGTGCGTCGCGCCACCAGAATGCATTGAAGGCGCGAGAGCGCATTTTCCAGGTCGCCAGGTTCACTGTCGGGTTGAATGGCAGGCATAGCATCCCCAATAATTTCTTTTTTGAAATTTCATTCATCATTTTCATCGTAAATTCTATTCAAATGATTTCCAATTTGCAATTAATAAAATAGGGGACGATACCTAGACCAACCACTGAGGCTGCCCTCCGCGCCAACAATCCAGCGCGTTCGTCCAGTCCTGGCAGCATCCGGTGAAATCCCCAGCCATTCAAACAACGTTGTACTCAGCCGTTCACCATGACTGCGCCCGCGTACACGCCGCGCGATGCCAGGATGGCGGCAAGATGTGACTGGCAACGCAAATGCAGCGCGCAGGCATGAGGCATTGAAGCCCGGTGTCCGTGACGGTAAAGACGGCAGGGGCGTAGCCCGAAAGCCCGGCGGCGGAACCGCCGACTCGGCCAAGCCTGGGGGCAGTCAATGTGCAGGTTTTTCTACCTGCAATCACTGGTGGAGCAGTACGATTGCAATCCTGCATGCCTATCTGCTGTCATGCCGCGTTTCGATGCGGGGGAAAATGGCCAAAACAACAACACCTCACGACTGGGTTCAACACGCCAACCGACCAGGAAAGATCGAACGCATCGAAGCCTATTTCGGTGGTCATGGCTATACCCCCCATCGCCACGATACTTACGCCATAGGCTGCACTTTGGCAGGCGTTCAGAGCTTCCAATATCGCCGTGCCCGGCGCCATAGCCTGCCCGGAACCATCCTGGTGCTTCACCCTGATGAAATCCATGATGGAGAAGCCGGCACCGAAGCCGGCTTTCATTACCGGATGGCGTATGTCGAGCCTTCCTTGATCCAGCAGATTCTCGGCGGCAAGCCGCTACCCTTTATTGAAGGCGGCCTGTCGAGCGACCCACGACTCCAAGCGGCGATCCAACCGTTATTGCAGGGCATGGACAGCGGCATTGACCCGATGGAAGAAGCCGATGCGCTGTATGACCTGGCACATGCCTTGGTTGCCGTTGCCGGGCAGCGCCGCATCCGGCGCCAACCTGATTTCGCAGCGGTGGAACGTGCTCGTGCCTTTATCCATGAAACGACGGAACAAACCATCACGCTGGAAGTGTTGGCCGAGGCCAGCGGATTGGATCGCTGGCAACTATGCCGGGATTTCCGGGCACTCTATGGCACCAGTCCCTATCGCTATCTGAGCATGCGCCGCCTGGATGACGCCCGGCGATTGATGCTATCGGGGCACGCCATCGCCGAGGCGGCGCTGATGGCGGGTTTCTTCGACCAAAGCCACATGGCACGCCAGTTCTCAGCTACCTATGGCGTTCCGCCGGCACGATGGCTCAAGCGCATCAAACCGCCTGGATAGCGCCAGGCTCTCCCCTGCACGATCGTACAAGACCCCTCAAGAGGGTTGGCTTTAGCATGCGGGTTTCGAGTTTCCTTCAGGATTCCAGCATGACACAGGCACACAGCAAGGGGCGTTACGAGGCCATCAACTTCGCGCAGAAATTTACTCTTTTCAGTGAACAGTGGACACCTAAGGTCGTGGCCGAAATGAACGACTACCAGTTCAAGATCGTGCGCCTGGAGGGCGATTTCATCTGGCACGTTCATGCCGACACTGACGAAGCCTTTCTTGTGCTCGATGGTGAACTGCGCATCGACTTCCGCGATGGCAGCGTCTTGCTTCGGCAGGGCGAGTTGTATGTCGTCCCCAAAGGGGTGGAACACAAACCACATGCGGAGCATGAGGTGAAGCTGATGCTGATCGAGCCACGCGGCGTGCTCAACACAGGAGACACAACAGGCGCGCGGACGGCGCAAAATGATGTATGGGTCTGAACGACAGATGGGGTTGAGCGCCCCCATGGCATCGCATCGCCCCACACGCCCCGCCGTTGCGGCGGGCGACGAACTCGCAGTGAGGAAGGATGGCCAGCGGCATGGCGTAGTCCAGCAAAATGCCGAGCGGGAGTCATCGTCAAAAAAAACCCCGTGTCATCAGACACGGGGATCATCCAGATACGGTTAGCGAGGATGCTGCCACCGTATCCAGCCTGTCGGCCAGCGGTACTTACTTGATGTCGCGCGAAGGCGAACCGGTGAACAGCTGACGGGGACGACCGATCTTGTATTCGGGATCAGAGATCATTTCGTTCCACTGGGCAATCCAGCCCACCGTACGAGCCAGCGCGAAGATGGCCGTGAACAGCGAGGTCGGGATGCCGATGGCGCGTTGGACGATGCCCGAGTAGAAGTCAACGTTCGGGTACAGCTTGCGATCCACGAAGTACGGATCTTCCAGAGCAATACGCTCCAGCTCCATGGCCAGCTTGAACAGCGGGTCATTTTCCAGACCCAGCGCCTGCAGCACTTCCTTGCAGGTTTCCTGCATCAGCTTGGCACGCGGGTCGTAGTTCTTGTACACACGGTGGCCAAAGCCCATCAGGCGAACGCCCGAGTTCTTGTCCTTGACCTTTTCCATGAACTCGCCGACCTTCTCCACGCCGCCGTTGGCTTGCAGCTCTTCGAGCATTTGCAGGCAAGCTTCGTTGGCGCCACCGTGAGCCGGGCCCCACAGGCAAGCCACGCCAGAGGCGATGGCTGCGAACGGGTTGGTACCCGACGAGCCGCACAGGCGAACGGTCGAGGTGGAGGCGTTCTGCTCGTGGTCGGCGTGCAGGATGAAGATACGATCCAGCGCGCGCTCGACAACGGGATTGACCACGTAGTCTTCGCAAGGATTGCTGAACATCATGCGCAGGAAGTTGCCGGTGTACGACAGGTCATTGCGCGGATAGGCCAGCGGCTGGCCCACGGAGTACTTGTACGCCATGGCGACCAGGGTCGGCATCTTGGCAATCAGGCGGATCGCGGAAATACGGCGATGCTCCGGATTGTTGATGTCGGTGGAGTCGTGATAGAACGCTGCCAATGCGCCCACCAGGCCCGTCAGGACGGCCATCGGGTGCGCGTCACGGCGGAAGCCGCGCAGGAAGAACTGCAGCTGGTCGTGCACCAGGGTGTGATGCGTCACAGCATAATCGAACTCAGCACTCTGCTTCTCGTCAGGCAATTCGCCATTCAGGATCAGGTAGCAGACTTGCAGGAAGTCGCAGTTCTGAGCCAGTTGCTCGATGGGGTAGCCGCGATACAGCAGCTCGCCCTTGTCGCCGTCGATATAGGTGATGGCAGACGAGCAAGATGCGGTCGAAAGGAAACCGGGGTCATACGTGAACATGCCCGTTTGCCCGTAGAGCTTACGGATATCAATCACGTCCGGGCCAACCGTACCCTGATACACAGGGAATTCAACCGAAGCCGAACCATCGGAAAAGCTTAGCGTTGCCTTCTTGTCGGACAGTTTCATTGCAATGCATCCTCTACTTTAGTGAATGATCAAAGTGCGCGCATCAGGCCAAGGACCTTATGCATGCGCGGCGTGTCAAGGTCACCCGCCGGCTCACTGCGCGCCAGCAGCAGATCGAACAGGTCGTTGTCGCTCAGCTCGAACAGCTGCGTCAGAACGGCAACATCCGCATCGTCCAGATCGGCCTCATAGGCATCCAGATACCGGGTGATTATCAGATCGTTTTCCAGCATACCGCGCCGGCCACGCCAGCGCAGACGAACACGATCCAGATCGGTCAGTTTTGACATCTAACCTTCCTTCCTAAAAAAACCCTGCACGCCGCAACCCAGACAGCGGTCAGACGGCGCGACGCACCATCAATTCTTTGATTTTTCCGATGGCGCGCGTCGGGTTCAAGCCCTTCGGACAGACATCGACGCAGTTCATGATGGTATGGCACCGGAACAGGCGGTACGGGTCTTCCAGATTGTCCAGACGCGAACCCGTCGCTTCGTCACGGCTATCCGCAATGAAGCGATAAGCCGCCAGCAAACCGGCAGGACCGACGAACTTGTCGGGGTTCCACCAGAACGAGGGGCAGGACGTCGAGCAGCAGGCGCACAGAATGCACTCGTACAGACCATCGAGTTCCTCGCGGGCTTCCGGCGTCTGCAGACGCTCGCGCTCAGGCGGCGGGGTGTCGTTGATCAGATACGGCCGGATCGAGTGATACTGATTGAAGAAGTGCGTCATATCGACGATCAGATCACGGATCACCGGCAGACCGGGCAGCGGACGCAGAACGATAGGTTCCTTCAGGTCGCGCAGGTTGGTCGTACAGGCCAGGCCATTCTTGCCATTGATGTTCATGGCATCGGAACCGCACACGCCTTCACGGCAGGAGCGGCGCAGAGCCAGACTGTCATCCACCGAGTTCTTGATGCGGATGATGGCGTCCAGCAGCATCTTGTCGGTGGGCAGCAGCTCCACGTCCAGTTTCTGCATGTACGGACGCTCATCCTTATCCGGATCGTAGCGGTAGATTTCGAACTTAACGATACGTTTGGTGCTCATGACTGGGTCCTGCTTAGAAGGTACGTGCCTTGGGCGGGAAGGAATCGACGGTCAGAGGCTTCATCTGCACCGGCTTGTACTCCAGGCTGTTGGTCGCGGAGTACCACAGCGTATGGCGCAGCCAGTTTTCGTCGTCACGGGTCGGATAGTCGTCCAGGGCATGCGCGCCACGGCTTTCATGGCGCTTGGATGCCGACAGGATGGTGGCACGGGCCACTTCGATCATGTTGGACAGTTCCAGCGCTTCGACGCGAGCGGTATTGAATACCTTGGACTTGTCCTTGAACGAGATGTTCTTGGCACGCTCGTTCAGTTCGGCGATCTGACCTACGCCCTCCTCCAGCAGTTCCAGCGTGCGGAACACGCCGCAGTGGTGCTGCATGGACATGCGGATGGCATTGCCCACTTCCTGCGTCGGCTCGCCGCCGGTACGCGATTCGATGGCATCGACGCGCGCCATGGAGGCATCGACCGATTCCATGGCCAGCGGCTTGTGCGCATGCTGGCGTTCCGGGTGCGCGGCAACGATATGATTGCCGGCAGCACGGCCGAATACGATCAGATCCAGCAGCGAGTTGGTGCCCAGGCGGTTGGCACCGTGCACGGACGTCGCGGCGCATTCACCGATGGCATACAGGCCGTTGATGACCTGGTTTTCGCCATTCTTGCGATCGAGCACCTGGCCGTAGAAGTTGGTCGGGATACCGCCCATCTGGTAGTGGATGGTCGGGACGACAGGAATCGGCTCCTTGATCGGGTCCACGTTCGCAAACTTGATGGCGATATCGCGGATCGAAGGCAGACGCTTCTTGATGACGTCAGCGCCGAGGTGATCCAGCTTGAGCACCACATAGCTGCCGTCGGGGCCACAGCCGCGGCCTTCCTTGATTTCCTGGTCCATCGAGCGCGACACGAAGTCACGCGGGGCCAGATCCTTCAGCGTAGGCGCATAGCGCTCCATGAAGCGTTCGCCATCCTTGTTCAGCAGGATGCCGCCTTCGCCGCGCACGCCTTCGGTGATCAGCACGCCCGCGCCGGCCACGCCGGTCGGGTGGAATTGCCAGAATTCCATGTCCTGCAGCGGAATGCCGGCACGTGCCGCCATGCCCAGGCCGTCACCAGTGTTGATGAAGGCGTTGGTCGAAGCTGCCCAGATACGGCCGGCGCCGCCGGTGGCCAACACCGTGGTCTTGGCTTCCAGGATGTAAATTTCACCGGTTTCCATTTCCAGCGCGGTTACGCCGAGGACGTCGCCCTCGTCGTTGCGGATCAGGTCCAGCGCCATCCATTCCACGAAGAACTGGGTGCGGGCCGACACGTTACGCTGATACAGCGTGTGCAGCAGCGCGTGACCGGTACGGTCAGCGGCAGCACAGGCGCGTTGCACCGGTTTTTCACCGAAGTTGGCGGTGTGGCCGCCGAACGGGCGCTGATAAATGGTGCCGTCCGGGTTACGGTCGAAGGGCATGCCGAAGTGTTCCATTTCGTACACGGCGTGAGGAGCCTCACGGCACATGAACTCGATGGCGTCCTGGTCACCCAGCCAATCCGACCCCTTGACGGTGTCGTACATGTGCCAGTACCAGTTATCTTCGCTCATATTGCCCAGCGAAGCGCTGACGCCACCCTGGGCGGCAACGGTATGCGAGCGGGTTGGGAAAACCTTGGACAGCACGGCCACGGACAGGCCAGCCTGTGCAAGTTGCAGGGAACAACGCATGCCGGCACCGCCGGCGCCCACGACCACAACGTCAAACTGGCGGCGCGGAAGAGATTTTTTGACAGCGACCACGGCTTACAGGCTCCAAAGGATTTGTGCGAAATAAGCGACCGAACCAACCAGCCACAGAATCGTCAGGGTGTGCAGCAACAGACGCACGCTGACGGCGCGCACGTAGTCCATCCAGATGTCACGCACACCGATCCAGGCATGCCAGGCCAGCGAAATGAACGCCAGCGTCGCCAGGATCTGGCCCACAGGCAGGGCGAAGACATGGAACGTGAACAATGCCTTCCAGTTGGCATAGTTGAATTCGGACATCACGAGGATGCCGATCAGCAATACCAGGGTGTAGGTGGCAAGAATAATTGCGGTCAGACGCTGGGCAATGAAATCCTTCACGCCATAGTGAGCGCCTACGACCAGGCGACGCGGGCCGATATTATCAGGGGCTCCCATTACCATGCTCCGTAAAGTTTCAGGCCGAGGATGACGGTCAGGATCAGGCTGATGACCAGGGAGGTCGTCGCGCTCTTGCGTGCCGCGACTTTTTCCACACCGATGTGCAGGTCGAGCAGCAGGAAGCGGATGCCCGCACAGAAGTGGTGCAGGTAGCCCCAGATGATGGCCAGCAGCACGAGTTTCACCAGCGGGTGGCCGGCGACTTCCGCGATGGACGCGTAACTTGCCTCAGAACCGACACTCATGGCGAATAGAGGCAAGATCACCAACGGCAAACAGAGGAACAGAATCACGCCACTGGCGCGATGCAGGATGGACACTTTGCCCGGCGACGGCATATGCCGAAGATAGACAAGGAGTTGCGGCACACCTACGTTTTTGTAAGTGGGACGCGGCTTAGGTATGGAATCACTCATGGACAGCCTCGTTTCTAAAAAAATTAGGCAAACGCGCTATTTTCGCTTATGTCAGTTGGGGTTTCAAATCATCACAAAACGCGGGCAGCAGTATGTTACACCGTATTCACTTCAAACTGTTGCGATAGTAGTAACGCTCCGTGATGTATAAACCCCTTCTGTATTCCATGGGGCGATCACCATACGTATAAGACACACGTTCGACCTGCAGCAGCGGCGAACCTGCCGCCACGCCCAGCAAAACCGCATCGTCATCCGTCGCCGCCACGGCCCTGAGCTTCTCGTCGGCGCGCACCATGCTGATGCCAAATTCGGATTCAAACAAGGCATAGAGCGGCCCGCGATAGCCGGCCAGCAGATCGGCCGTCAGGCGCCGGAAAGGCCCTCCCGGCAGGCAGATATCGTCAATGACTGTCGGCTCGCCGTCGAAGGACAGAACGCGACGGATCGTGATGACGGGATCGCCTGTGCGCAAGGCCAGGGTCTTGGCGATTTCCGCACTTGCCCGCGCCCGGCGGCACTCAATGAAACGGCTCTGCGCGCCGCCGCTGTCCGTGGCCTCATCGCTGGCCAGGCGCAGGAAACGGTAACGCGTGCGCGGTTCATTATGGGTGGCGACGAAAGTCCCTTTGCCCTGGCGACGCAGCAATAAATGCTCGGCCGCCAGTTCATCAATGGCTTTGCGCACGGTGCCCTGGCTGACATGAAAGCGCGCAGCCAGTTCCATTTCGCTGGGAATGGACTCGCCAGGCTTCCATTCGCCACGTTCCAGGCTATCGACAATCAAGGCTTTGATCTGCTGATACAACGGGCTGAAGGCGGCGCCGCCGGCGCCTGCCGCACGCACCACCTGACGCGTCGCCGTCCGCGGTCGCGCTGAAGAAGATTCGCCAGGGATTTCGGACATAAAGCACAAGGCCGGCAGCCAGGTTGCAGGTGACGCAACCCGGCGACTGCCGGTAGTAAAGAATCGGAAACGGGGCCAATTGTCGCACACGACTCACGCAGAAATCCAGCACTCTTTTGTCTTATATAAGATATAAGATGGTTTGACGCTCGCCTGTTTTTTGCTCTAAGATTTTTATCGAACCTTTCATTAATCTGAAAATTCAATAGATGGAAATACAACAGTTTCCTTTCAATGAGAATTAATTCCTCCTTGAAATGAAATTCCATCTGGAATTGATGAAAATCAGTGTCAGTTTCATAGCAACATCGCCCTTGAAGGTTTAATATTTGCGGCGCTGCGGCATGATGTTGCACCACCATGGTGCCAGCCGCCCTGCCGCCTGCCTCGGGCGAACGTCGCGCAAGAACATCATGCAAACCGTCGGGTATCTCGCCCGTCGCCATTACCAAGACCTACGGAGATTGAAGAATGTCCAAGCCTGCAAAACGTGTTGCCGTCACCGGCGCCGCCGGCCAGATCGGCTACGCGCTGCTGTTCCGCATTGCTTCGGGTGAAATGCTGGGCAAAGACCAGCCCGTCATCCTGCAACTGCTGGAGATCCCCGACGAGAAGGCCCAACAGGCGCTCAAGGGCGTCATCATGGAGCTGGACGACTGCGCATTCCCGCTGGTGCAAGGCATCACCGCGCACAGCGATCCCCGCGAAGCCTTCAAGGACGCTGACATTGCCCTGCTCGTCGGCGCCCGTCCCCGCGGCCCCGGCATGGAGCGCAAGGACCTGCTGAACGTCAACGCCAAGATCTTCACGGAACAAGGCAAGGCCCTGAACGATGTCGCCAGCCGCGACGTCAAGGTGCTGGTCGTCGGCAACCCCGCCAACACCAATGCCTACATCGCCCAGCAATCCGCCCCGGATCTGCCCGCGAAGAACTTCACCGCCATGCTGCGCCTGGACCACAACCGTGCCCTGACGCAACTGGCCGACAAGGCTGGCGTGGCCGTGGCCGATATCGAGAAGCTGGTCGTGTGGGGCAACCACTCGCCCACGATGTACCCCGACTATCGTTTCGCCACCGTCAATGGCAAGAGCCTGAAGGCGCTGATCAATGATGACGCCTGGAACCGCGACGATTTCATCCCCACCGTGGGCAAGCGTGGCGCCGCCATCATCCAGGCCCGTGGCCTGTCGTCGGCCGCTTCGGCCGCCAATGCCGCCATCGACCACATCCGCGACTGGGTGCTGGGCAGCAATGGCAAGTGGGTCACGATGGGCGTGCCCTCGGACGGCTCCTACGGCATTCCTGAAGGCATCATCTACGGCGTGCCCGTCATCACCGAAAACGGTGAATACAAGCGTGTCGAAGGCCTGGAAATCGACGAATTCTCGCGCGAGCGCCTGGACTTCACGCTGAAAGAACTGCTCGAAGAGCGTGACGGCGTCAAAGACCTGCTATAACCCCATACAGATGCCCGGCCGCATGCAATCGCGGCCAGACACCTGATGATCAACGCCCGCCCGGCATCGCCTGGCGGGCGTTTTCCATTGGCGCGGCCCGCCGTTTCGCGCCCAGGCCGCAGGACTTAAAAGCGCTCGTCCAGAATCGCGGGCATGACCAGTTCCCGCACAAAGCTGGCATCCGAGAGGGCCAGGATGGTGCGCACCATCGCCACCACATCATGCAGCGGCACCAGCTTGCCCTCACCGCGCCAGGCCGCCTGAGACGCAGGCACAGCCAGGTCATCGGTCGTATTGAGATAACCCAATTGCAGGGTGGTCACTCCCAGCCGGGCATCCCGAAACCCTTCCCTCAAGGCATCCCCCAGGCCGTTGAGCGCGCTTTTGGTGGCGCCAAATGCCACCTCGGGACGGCCGCATTGGCGCAGCGCCGAGGTCGAGCCTGTCAGGATCAGGCGCGGCCGTGCCGAGGTCAGCAAGCGCGGCAGCAAATGCTTGATGACCAGCAACGCTGCCGTCACGTTTACATCCACCATGCGCATCAGATCCGCGTCGGCGTCCTGGGTGAAAAAATAATCGGCCGTGAAAGCCTTCTCTTCCCACAGGCCCAGGTTGTAGATCAGGACATCCAGGGATTCCGGCGCGACTTGCGCCAGCTGCGCCGCTGCCGCCGCAGGCGCGGTGAGATCGGCCTCCACCCAGCGGCATGCCACGCCGGGCGGCACACTCAAGATCGCCGGCGTACTTCGCGAGACGCCAATCAAGGTATCCCCCGGCTGGCACAGCCCTTCTGCAAAAGCCCGGCCCAAGCCCTGGCTGGCGCCCACAATCATGATCTGCATCCCTTCCCCTTTCTTGTTTCCACCCGCAACCCAGGGCTGCGCGCACCTTGCCAGGCCTGCTGCCCGAGCGCGGCATTGTGTCACACCCTGGATCGCCGTGCCTGCCGCCAACGCCGCTGCCGTTCCAATCGCCATGGCAAATGCGAACCAGTCTTATGTCTTATATAAGACTATTGCAGCCCCCCTGCTTTTCCCATTACAATACTCAGTGTTTCAAGTCCCTTTTTGCAGGCAAATCAACCATGCTAGAAGCCTACCGCCAACACGTCGCCGAGCGCGCCGCCCTGGGCATTCCGCCGCTGCCGCTGTCCGCCCAGCAAACCGCCGGCGTTATCGAACTGCTGAAGAATCCGCCTGCGGGCGAAGAAGAGTTCCTGCTTGACCTGATCACGCACCGCGTGCCGGCCGGCGTGGACGATGCCGCCAAGGTCAAGGCATCCTATCTGGCCGCCGTGGCCCATGGCACCGAGTCGTGTCCGCTGATCGACCGCTCTCACGCGGTCCGTCTGCTGGGCACCATGCTCGGCGGCTACAACATCAGCGCCCTGATCGAACTGCTGGACGATGCCGAAGTCGGCATGCTGGCTGCCGAAGGCCTGAAGAAAACGCTGCTGATGTTCGACGCCTTCCATGATGTGCAGGAAAAGGCCGAGAAAGGCAATGCCAACGCCCAGGCCGTGCTGCAAAGCTGGGCTGACGGCGAATGGTTCACCAGCCGCCCGGAAGTGCCGGAAAGCATGACCATCACCGTCTTCAAGGTGACTGGCGAAACCAATACCGACGATCTGTCGCCCGCCCCTGACGCCTGGAGCCGCCCGGACATCCCGCTGCACGCGCTGGCCATGCTCAAGAACCCGCGTCCCGGCATCGAGCCTGATGACGCCGGCAAGGTCGGCCCCGTCAAGTTCCTCGAATCCCTGAAAGACAAGGGCCACCTGATCGCCTACGTCGGCGATGTGGTCGGCACCGGTTCTTCGCGCAAATCCGCCACCAACTCGGTGCTGTGGTTCACTGGCGAGGACATTCCCTTCGTTCCCAACAAGCGCTTCGGTGGCGTCTGTCTGGGCGGCAAGATCGCCCCCATCTTCTACAACACCATGGAAGATGCCGGCGCTCTGCCTATCGAACTCGACGTATCGCAAATGGAAATGGGCGACGTCGTTGAACTGCGCCCCTATGAAGGCAAGGCCCTGAAGAACGGCGAAGTCATCGCCGAATTCAAGGTCAAGTCGGATGTGCTGTTCGACGAAGTGCGCGCCGGCGGCCGCATTCCGCTGATCATTGGCCGTGGCCTGACCGCCAAGGCCCGCGAAGTGCTGGGCCTGCCCCCCTCCACGCTGTTCCGCCTGCCGCAGAACCCTGTCGATAGCGGCAAGGGCTTTTCACTGGCGCAGAAGATGGTCGGCCGTGCCTGCGGCCTGCCGGAAGGCCAGGGCGTGCGCCCGGGTACCTACTGCGAACCCAAGATGACCTCCGTGGGCAGCCAGGACACCACCGGCCCCATGACCCGCGACGAGCTGAAAGACCTGGCCTGCCTGGGTTTCTCGGCCGACCTGGTGATGCAGTCGTTCTGCCACACTGCCGCCTACCCCAAGCCCGTGGACGTCAAGACGCACCACACGCTGCCCGAGTTCATCAGCACCCGTGGCGGCATCTCGCTGCGCCCCGGCGACGGCGTGATCCACTCCTGGCTGAACCGCATGCTGCTGCCGGATACCGTCGGCACCGGCGGCGACTCGCACACCCGCTTCCCGATCGGCATCAGCTTCCCGGCCGGTTCGGGCCTGGTGGCCTTTGCTGCCGCCACTGGCGTCATGCCGCTGGACATGCCGGAATCCGTGCTGGTGCGTTTCAAGGGCAAGATGCAACCCGGCGTCACGCTGCGTGACCTGGTCAATGCCATTCCGCTCTACGCCATCAAGCAAGGCCTGCTGACGGTTGCCAAGCAAGGCAAGAAGAACATCTTCTCCGGCCGCATCCTGGAAATCGAAGGCTTGCCCGAGCTGAAGGTCGAACAGGCATTCGAACTGTCCGACGCATCGGCCGAACGTTCCGCCGCAGGCTGCACCGTGCGCCTGAACAAGGAACCGATCATCGAATACATCAACAGCAACATCGTGATGCTGAAGTGGATGATCGCCAATGGCTACAAGGACGAACGCAGCCTGGCTCGCCGCATCAAGGCGATGGAAGCCTGGCTGGCCGACCCCAAGCTGCTGGAACCGGATGCAGACGCCGAATACGCCGCTGTCATCGACATCGACCTGGCCGACATCCATGAGCCCATCGTGGCCTGCCCGAACGACCCGGACGACGTCAAGACGCTGTCCGACGTTGCCGGCGCCACCATCGACGAAGTGTTCATCGGCAGCTGCATGACCAACATCGGCCACTTCCGCGCAGCGTCCAAGCTGCTGGAAGGCAAGCGCGATATCCCGGTCAAGCTGTGGGTGGCTCCGCCCACCAAGATGGATGCCGCCCAGCTGACCGAAGAAGGCCACTACGGCGTGTTCGGCACGGCAGGTGCGCGCACCGAAATGCCCGGCTGCTCGCTGTGCATGGGCAACCAGGCGCAAGTCCGTGAAGGCGCAACGGTGATGTCCACCAGCACGCGTAACTTCCCGAACCGCCTGGGCAAGAACACCTTCGTGTACCTGGGTTCCGCCGAACTGGCCGCCATCTGCTCGCGCCTGGGTCGCATCCCCACGAAGGAAGAGTACATGGCCGATATTGGCGTCATCAATGAAAATGGCGACAAGATCTACAAGTACCTGAACTTCGACCAGATCGCAGACTACAAGGACGTTGCAGACAGCGTCAGCGTGTAATGCAAGGCCGGTGCCCGCACCGGCTACCTCGCACAAGCCCCCCTTCGCAGGGGCGGCTTCAAGAAAGCCATGCCCTATCTGGGCATGGCTTTTTTCATGCCCGTCCGGATCAGAGCGCGGGCTAGGATAAAAGCCTGAACGCGTGCTCCCTCGCCTGCACATGCAGGCGGACAGCCTTTTTTCCAGGCGGTTTTTTTGCCTGTATTTCCCGTTTCTCATATTGGCACTGGCCGCCAGCCTGAGCGCCTGGTCGGCACCCACGCTCGCCGCCCCTGGCAACAATGCCGACATGCTGCTCCACAATGGCCGCATCTATACCGAGAATCCCCAGCAGCCCTGGGTGGAAGCCATTGCCATCAAGGATGACAATATCCTGGCCCTCGAGCGTCAAGGACAACAATCCCTAGCCTGTCATTGAAGCGCTACCTACCCGCGCCGATCCTCATGGCCAGCGTGCCGGCCAGACGCTGAACCCGGAACAGGCCATCCAGCTGGAGGAGGCCCTGCGCATCTTTACCCAGGCAGGCGCCAAGGCCATCGGGCGCGAGGAGCAGACGGGCACACTGGAAGTCGGGAAATCGGCCGACATCATCGTGCTGGACCGTGATCTCTTCACTATCCCGACGGCAGACATCAGCAATACCGAAGTCTTGCTGACCGTGTTCCAGGGCCGCCCGGTTCACACCGCCGTACCAGCCCAGCGCTAAGCCCGGCACCCCGTGGCGGACGGGCACCAGGCCATGGCGCCCCCGGCCACCCGCTACGGCCCTGCGCCCAACCCTGGCCCACTGTCGGGCCCGGCTCGCCGCCATGCCAGAAGCGCCCTGCCGGAGGGCAGCTGCCGTACCACTGACTACAAGGGCGTGGGACGGCAGCTGCCCCCCCTTACAAGCAACCGCTCTTACAGGAAACGCTCCATCCAGTTTGGCAGCGGCAGCGGTGGTTCCTGCCGCCAGATACGCCGGAACAGCAGTCCCAGTTCGGCGCTGCCTGCCGTGTCCTGGCTCTCCCAGGCACTGGGCACGACATGCTGCCACTGCCCCTGAGCATCCTGCTCGGCCATTTTGAAGCGAAAGGTGTAGCTGCCCGGCACCCCCATGCGCAGGTCCGTCACCACCAGCGCGTTCCCGCGCTGGTCATAGCGCAGCCAACCGTCCGTGAACCAGCGCAGCCGCTGATGCAAGGGGTCGGTTGCCAGGGCCTGTGCCAGATCCTGATTCAAGGGCTGGCGCAGCAACTCGGGCGGCGCCTGGTCGAACAGACCACTGACGGCCTCGTAATAGGACCCATCCGGCGTCCGGGCCAGCACCCGCCAGAGCAGGGTATTGAACGGCATGGGCACGCCGCGCAATTCAGTGACCGCCACCCCACGCGCCTGCAACGCCACCGAGACCCGGTGTTCAGCCACCATCCGGCTGATGCAGCCAAAGCCCAGGTACAGGGTGCTGAATACCAGGGCGGCCGCCATCAGGCGGCGGGCCCTGGCCGTGCAGCCACGCCAGACGCCATATATCACCGCGCCCAGCAAAGGCAGGGTATAGACAGGGTCAATGATGAAGACCGCTGCCCAGCTCGCGGGTACCGGTTGCAACGGCCAAAACAACTGAGTGCCGTACACCGTGAACGCATCCAGCAAGGGATGCGTCAGCAGCACCAGCCATAAGGTCAGGAACAGGCGCCGCCAGCCATAGGCCGCCTGCGGCCAGCGCCAGCGTATCAGGCCGGTCAGCACGGCAGCCAGTCCGGTCAGGACGAACAGGGAATGCGAAAATCCGCGATGATAGGTCATCATCGACACCGGGTCGGCATAGCGTATCAGCACATCCAGGTCTGGCAATGTTGCCAGCGCCGCACCATACGCCAGGGCCCGCCGCCCTTGCCATCGTCCCAGCAGGCTACCCTGCAGGGCACCCCCCAGTACTGCCTGTGTCAATGAATCCATACCTGGCTTCTCCCGCCTATCCCTGTCCGTGTGCAACCAGCCGCGCATGCACAAAACATGCCCCGGGCAAGCCCGGCCCTTGTCGGAGCCTAGGCACGGCGGGCTGGCCTCCGCCACCGCTGTCGGGCAAAAAAAACGGGAAGCCGGCCTGAGCCGCCCTTCCCGTTTCCAGCCAGCGGGTGTCCGCCAGCCGCTGCGCCGGGGCATGCCCCGGCCACATTCACTTCATCAAGGCATTACCCTGACGCACGGCACTTTGCAGCGCTTCCATCGCCGGACGCTGGCCCGACAATGCCGCCGCCAAGGCATCATTGAGCACCACGGCGACCTGCGGATAATTCGGCAGGCGGAAGCCGCGGCTGGCCACCGTCGGCGCACTTTCCAGCGAGGCAATCAGTTTCTGCGTCCCCGGAATGCGGTCATAGAAAGACACATCGGCTGCCAGGAAGGCCGCTTGCGTCAGCGGCAGATAACCGGTCTTCTGATGCCACTCGGCAGCCACCACCGGCGTAGCCAGGTAGGCCAGGAACGAGGCCGTCGCCGCATCGGAACCTCGATCGTGCCCCTTCAGCGCCCACAGCGCACTGCCGCTGATGAACGGCTTGCCGGGCTGGCTCGTCACCTGCGAATAGTAAGGCAGCGGCGCCACGCCGAACGACAGCGTATTGGATGCCATCAATTCCCCCAGCGCCCCCGAGCCTGTCGTCAGCACGCCGCAACGGCCGCGCGCAAATGCCAGGTTCGCTTCGTTGTCATTGGGGAATTCCGTCATCAGGTGGCCGCGCTTCCAGCTGGCCATCAGCGAGATATGGCGCATATACAGCACATCGAAATTCAGGCTGGGCTTGCCACGGCCCAGGCCGTTATCCGCTGTGGCATACAGCTTGCCGTTCACCGGCGCCAGGTTCTCCAGGTGCACGGTCAGAGGGTCGCCAGTCGCATAGGCGCATTGCAGATCGGTACGCTCATAGAGCTGCGCCAGTTCGTTCTGCAGATCGTTCCAGGTGCGAGCCGGCTGTGCCGGATTCAGGCCTGCCTTGCGATAGGCGTCGATGTTGTAGAACATCACCGGTACTTCCGCCATCCACGGGAACGCCAGCAGGCGGCCACGGCCATCACGCACAAAGCTGCTGGCCTGCGGCAGGAACCAGGCCTGGTCGCGGATCGGGTGCGTGGCAAGCAACTGGTGCATGGGCAAAATGGCTGCATGTTCCGCAATGACTTCCGGCGAATGCTGGTCACTGATCTGCACCAGTTGCGGCGCATACTTGCCGGCTATCGCCATCGCGGTTTCGCGCGCCAGCTCATCTTCACCATTGAAACCACGCAACACGACCCGGACATTGGCCTGGCTTTTGTTGTAATCCGCGGCCAGTTTGTCGAACTCGGCCTGATTGCGGCCCGTCAACGTATGCCAAACCTGCACTTCCTGCGGCGCGGCCCAGGCGACGGCAGAACCGGATACACCCAATGCCAGCGCCAAGGCCTGGGGCAAGCGACGCATCGCCTGCAGCATATGGCCAGAAAACAAGCGGCCAGAAAACTCTTGTTTGATGCTCATAGATGACTCTGACTTTAAACGCCTAGAAAGGGGAACTCGGGTTCCGGACGACGGCCGGATACGATATCCGCCAGCGCCCGGCCCGAACCGGCACCCATGGTCCAGCCCAGTGTGCCGTGCCCGGTGTTGAGATAAAGGTTGGCAATGCGCGAACGGCCGATCAAGGGCACGTTGGACGGGGTTGCAGGACGCAGCCCGGTCCAATATGCCACGTTGTCGAAATCCAGCGCATCGGGGAACAGCTCTCGCGCTACCCGCGTCATGGCTTCGCAGCGCTTATTATTTAGAGAACGCGAATACCCAGAAAGTTCCGCAGTGCCAGCCATGCGCAGTTTGTCGCCCAGGCGGCTGAACACAATTTTGTGACCGCTATCGGTCAGGCTGGCCATGGGCGCCAGTTCCGGCGCGATCACGGGGAAGGTCGCGGAATACCCCTTGGCGGGATACACCATGCAACGCACTCCCAGCGGACGCAGCAATTGCGGGGAAAAGCTGCCCAGCGCCACGACGAAGGCATCGGCACGCACGATCTCATAATGGCCTTCGGGCGCAATGACTTCCACACCGGTGATGCGCCCCTGCTCGCAAAGCAGGCGCGTGATCCGCGTCGAAAAACGGAAGTTGACACCGGCAGCCTCGGCACGCTGCGCCAGCGCCGCAGTGAATTTATGCACATCACCGCTTTCATCTTCAGGGGTGTAGTCCCCGCCGACGATCAGATGGCGGCTGGGCGCCAGCGCAGGTTCGATCTGCACGACTTCATCGGTCGAAACGACCCGGCGCTCCACGCCGAAATCGCGCATCATGCCGGCCGCTTCCTGGGAATCGTCGAACTCTTCCTGGCTGCGATAGAAATTCAGGATGCCGCGTTCCAGGTGGTCGTACTCAATGGACAGTTCGCGGCGCAATTCACGCAGGGTGCTGCGGCTGTACTCCGCCATCCGTACCATCGCACGGATGTTGCGCGGCAAACGCGAAGGCAGGCACTCACGCAGGAAGGCCGCGCCCCACAGCCACTGGTGCCAGTCCAGCTGCGGACGGAACAGCAATGGCGCATCATCCTTGAACAACCATTTGAGCAACTTCAGCGGCGCATGGGGATTGGCCCAAGGCTCAGCATAGGAAACCGAAATCTGGCAGCCATTGGCAAAACTGGTTTCCTGTGCAGGCCCCGTACTGCGATCCAGCACTTCAACCTCATGGCCTGCCTGACGCAGCCACCATGCGCTGGAAGTGCCTACCACCCCGCTGCCCAACACCACAACTCTCATGCTGTTCCCCCCGTTTTCCAGGATGCAAACCTTTGCTGCGCACATGATTCAGCATGGATGCATGCGCGCGTTGACTCTGATCGCCCACCCCGCAGGCGATAATCGCTGAGTGTAACGCTCCGGCTGCCATCCCGCAGCCCTAAAAAACGACAAGATGGGTGCCGGCCCGCCTGGGCGCTACCGCCAGGCCGTTCACACTTGCAAGGCCGCCAGATCTGCCGCATTGGTAAAGGCATCCGAGAAAAACCGGGCTTCAGACAGGCCCCCACGCTGCAGGAAATCGCGTCTTGCCGCTTCCACCATAGCAGGCGCGCCACAGGCATACACCTGCCAACCCGACAAGTCAGGCAAATCCTGCAAGACGGCCTCATGCACCCATCCGGTCCTCCCTTGCCAGCCGTCCGCTGCCTGCGCATCGGACACCACTGGAATATAGGAGAAATCCGGCATCTGCTGCGCCCACTCACGCGCCTTGGCGTCGTGGTAGAGATCCACCGGCCGGCGCCCGCCCCAGTACAGGCGCACCTGGCGGCGCAAGCCTTGTGCGCGCATGTGCTCCACCATGGACTGCACCGGCGCGAACCCTGTACCGCTGCAGAGCATCACGATGGGCGCAGCGTCATCTTCCCTCAGGAAGAATGAGCCTTGCGGTCCTTCGATGCGCAGGATTTCCTTGATGCGCATCTGCGTCGCGCCGACGCCAAATACATGGTCGGTGAACAGACCGCCAGGCACATGGCGCAAATGCAGTTCCAGGGTTTTGGCTTGCCCCGGCGCACTGGCCACGGAATAGCTGCGTCGCACACCGTCTTTCAAAAGGATATCTACATACTGGCCGGCGTAGTATCGGAAATTCTCCGTCGCCGGCAATTGCAATGTCAGAATGGCCACATCGGCCACGGGGCGCTCCATCGCCAGAACGCGCACCGGCAGCTTGCGGATTTCGATATCCGTCGCCAAACGCACCTGATGGGACTCGATGACCATGTCGGAGGTGGGCGTGACCTGACAGAACAGCGTGTATCCCGCAGCGATATCCGAGGTCGGCAAACTTTGCGCCACGGCACCGCCAGCCTGGAACTCGCCGCTGATCACCTTGCCCTTGCAGCTCGAACAGGCGCCGTTACGGCAGCTGTAGGGCAACACAATGCCTGCCGCAAGCGCAGCATCCAGCAGATTCTGGCCCTCCTCTACGGAGAAGACATGATTGGCGGGAATAACGGTGATGTGATGTGACATGAACGGAAATCATCAATGCCATTCCGGACCCTGCGCGGCCCTGGCCGCCTGGCGACCGGAATGGACCAGACTTGAAAAACTGCGCGGTTTGCCGGCGACTGACCAACGGTCATGGCCATGGCTGCCATACCAGACGATCAATCCCAGGCCCTCAATTCCAGACCCTCGATCTCAAGCCTCCCAGTCCTGGCCGGCAACGCCCGGCCCGACGGCAGCGCGCACATCAGGACAAACATCCTGGCTGCCCGATGAACAGGCCACACGGACAGGTCACAGGCGCCAGGCAGAGCACCAGGCTGTAAGCCGGGTTGCGTCATAGAAGCTTGATTTTAGACGGTATAGCGGCTGAACGGCCAGGGGATGCGGCACCGCTCCCCCCGGACAAGCAGACGGCGGGGATAGCAGGCCGGAACGCGCCATGATGCCACACGACATTGGTGCACGTGCACCCTTCCGATATCGGGTTAGCTCCAAATATCTGCAACATGAAAAATCTGCTTCAATGGATTGCAAACTCGCCCGGTGCGTGACCCACGCTCGCGGCCCTGTCGCCACCTGCCCATACCCTCCGGCACACGGCCAGCACGGATTTCTGTCCCCTTTCATCAAAGCAAGGAGAAATCGCATGCGCAATCCCTTTTTCCCTTTCTTCCGTCGCCAAGGGCCGACCCTCAATATCCTTGCCACCCTCCTGCTTGGCAGCGCCGTGGCCGCAAGCCCGGCACAAGCCCAGACACAGTTCGTCAGTATCGGCACGGGCGGCGTCACTGGCGTGTACTACGCCGCCGGCGGCGCCATTTGCCGCCTGGTGAACAAAGACCGCAAAGACCATGGCCTGCGATGCTCGGTTGAATCCACCGGGGCTTCGGTGTTCAACATCAATACCATCAAGGCCGGGGAACTGGACTTCGGCGTGGCGCAGTCCGATGTGGCCTACAACGCCTATCACGGGGAGGAACAATTCAAGGACGCCAAGTACGACAAACTGCGCTCGGTGTTCTCCCTGCACCCCGAGCCCTTCACCGTCATGGCTCGCAAGGAAGCCAATGTGAAGTCCTTCGACGATTTCAAGGGCAAGCGCTTTAACGTCGGCAACCCCGGATCCGGCACGCGGGCTTCGCTGGAACAGTACCTGGCGGCGCGCGGCTGGACGCTGAAGGACTTTGCGCTGGCTTCCGAACTGCGCGCCGATGAGCACGGCCCTGCCCTGTGCGACGGCAAAATAGATGGCTTCATCTATGGTGTCGGCCACCCTTCGGCCAATATCCAGGACCCGGCCACGACCTGCGGCGCGCAACTGGTGCCGCTGACCGGCCCCGCCGTGGACAAGCTGGTCAATGACCACGACTACTTTGCAAAAGTCACCATTCCTGGCGGCCTCTACCCCAACAATCCCGATGACATCGACACCTACGGGGTGCTGGCCACGGTAGTCACCTCCGCCGATGTGCCTGACGAAGCGGTCTATCGCATTACCAAGGCCGTCTTCGATAACTTCGACGATTTCAAGAAGCTGCACCCGGCCCTGGCGCACCTGACGCCTGAGGAAATGATCAAGAACGGCCTGTCCGCCCCGCTGCATCCCGGCGCGGAGAAATACTACAAGGAGCGCGGCTGGATGTAATGCCCGGACAGTGCGCCATTCCCGGCGCCCTGTCCTTGCGGGGATGCGCCCGACCAGGCCAGGCCGCGCCCCCCGCCCACGGACCGGCTGCGCCGGTACGCCGCAACACAGGAGGCATGCCATGAGCCACACCCCGCAGACACCCTCCACCGATCTCGAACAACTGGTCGCCGACGTCGATCGCGGCGGGCGCAACGCTGGCGGCCTGGCCGGCGCCGTGCTGGCCATCGGCGCCTTGCTCTGGTCGCTGTTCCAGCTCTGGTACGCCTCGCCCTTTCCGTTCGACCTGGGCATAGGCATCTTCAACGACACCGAAGCCCGTGCCCTGCACCTGGGCATCGCCATGTTCCTGGGCTATCTGGCCTATCCGTTCAGCAAACGCTCGCCGCGCGATCGCATGCCGCTCTACGATTGGCTACTGGCGCTGGCGGCCGCTTTCTGCGGCGCCTATCTGTATCTGTTCTACGTCGAGCTGTCGCGCCGTCCCGGGCAGCCTACCCAGTTCGACATCGTTTCTGCCGCACTGGGGCTGGTTCTGCTGCTGGAAGTCACGCGCCGCGCGCTGGGCGCCCCCATGGCCGTCCTCGGCCTGGCCTTTGTCATCTATGCCATGGCCGGCCCCTATATGCCCGATGTGCTGGCCCACCGCGGCGCTTCGCTGGAACGCCTGGCCTCGCACATGTGGCTGACCACGGAAGGTGTCTATGGCGTCGCGCTGGGCGTGTCGGTCTCGTACATCTTCATTTTCGTCCTGCTGGGCTCGCTGCTTGACAAAAGCGGGGCCGGCAACTACATGATGCAGGTGTCCTTTGCGCTGCTGGGGCACCTGCGCGGCGGGCCCGCCAAGGTGGCCGTGGTGTCCTCTGCCGTCAACGGCCTGGTTTCGGCCTCTTCGGTCGCAAATGTGGTCACTGGCGGCATATTCACGATTCCGCTGATGAAAAAAGCCGGCTATGGCGGCATACGCGCAGGCGCCATCGAAACCGCATCCTCGGTCAATGGCCAGCTCATGCCGCCCGTCATGGGCGCCGCCGCCTTCCTGATGATCGAGTACGTGGGCATCCCGTACACCGACATCATTCGCCACGCCATCCTGCCGGCGTCGATTTCCTATGTCGCGCTGTTCTATATCGTGCATCTGGAAGCCCTGAAACTGGGCATTCAGCCCATGATGTCAGCCGGCAAACCGAAAACCCCGCTGCAGAAACTGGCCGGCTGGGGCATGGGTATCTCCGGCACGCTGGTGGTCATGGGCCTGGTCTATTACATCGGCATAGGCGTACAGGCGATGGCCGGTGCAGCGGCCATGTGGATACTGATAGGCCTGCTGGTGATCCTGAACATCTGGCTGCTGCGCATGGCCGCGCGCCATCCCGACCTGCCGACGGATATCAGCATCACCAACCCTCAGCGCCCCGAAACCTGGCCGACCGTCCGGGCCGGACTGCACTTCCTGATTCCCATCGGCGTGCTGGTCTGGTGCCTGAGCATAGAAGAGCTTTCCGCCGGCCTGTCGGCCTTCTGGGCCGCCGTTGCCATCCTGCTGCAAATGGTGACGCAGCGCCCGCTGACGGCCTGGTTCCGTCATCAGGCGACCATGCCGGCATGGCGCCAGGGTGCCACTGAAGCCATCCTGGGCCTGCAGGATGGCGCGCGCAACATGATAGGCATCGCCATCGCCTGCGGCACGGCCGGCCTGATCGTTGGCGGCATCACGCTCACCGGGCTGGGGCTGCGCATGACCGCCTTCGTGGAAATGGTGTCCATGGGCAATGTTCTGGCGATGCTGTTCTTCACCGCCCTGGTCTGCCTGATCCTGGGGCTGGGCATGCCGACCACGGCCAATTACATCCTGATGGCCACGCTGATGGCGCCAGTCATCGTCGAACTCGGCGCCCAAAGCGGGTTGATCATCCCGCTGATTGCCGTGCACATGTTCGTGTTCTATTACGGCATCATGGCCGACATCACGCCGCCCGTGGGCCTGGCTACCTTCGCCGCTGCGGCCATTTCCGGCGAGGATCCGATCAAGACCGGCCTGCAGGGCGTGACCTACGCGCTGCGGACGGCCTTGCTGCCCTTCATGTTCGTATTCAACCCGATGCTGCTGCTCATCGACGTCGAAGGCTGGTGGCAGCTCAGCCTGGTGATCATCGGCGCCACGCTCGCTTCCATGACTTTTGCCGCGGCCACCATGCGCTGGATGCGCGTTCGCGCCAATCCCGTGGAAGTCGTCGTGCTGCTGCTCGTGACCTTCATGCTGTTCCGGCCGGACTGGTTCATGAACCAATTCTATGAGGAATACCGTGAACAGCCGGCTGCCGATATCTATCAGGTCGCGGCCGAGCTGCCTGACAATGGCCGCCTGGTGGCCATCATCCAGGGCTACAACATCGAAGGCGATGAGCTTTCCAAAACCGTGGCCGTACGCCTGCCCGCGCTGCCGGCGAATGCCCAGGCAGCGGCAGGCAGCACCGACGCGGCGGCAGACCCGGCGATGGCGCGCAAGGCGCTGGGCATGCAGCGTCTGGCCCTGGCCGGATTGCAGTTCATGGAATTGGGAGATACGGTACAGATCATGAACGTGCGTTTTGGCAGCACGGCACGCAAGGCCAGCTGGGAACAGGGCTGGGACGTCCGCAGCCTGAAAATCCCCAACCCCGACCGCCCATCGCCGTTTGTCATCTACCTGCCGGCCCTGCTGTTGCTGGCGCTGGTCTGGTGGCAACAAGGCCGACGCCTGCGCCATGCGCCGCCAGCAGGAACGGCGATGATGCCAAGCCGTCTGCGCAACGCAGGCCAGTGACACAAGGATCACAGGCCGAAGGTCAAGCGATACGGGCCGCCATCCTGGCCGGCCCGTATCGCATCAACGCTGGCGCAGTACACGCCTGGCGAATGCCTGGAATTCACCGACGATCCCGCGCCGGAATGCCAGTACGCACAGGACAAAGATCACGCCCATGATGACCGTCACCAACGAACCCACCTTATCCGCCAGCACGTTCTGCAAGGTCACGATGGTGCCGGCGCCCACGACCGGCCCCAGCAGCGTCCCCATCCCGCCCACCAGTGTCATCAGCACGACTTCACCGGACATATGCCAATGCGCATCGGTCAGTGTGGCGAACTTGAACACCAGCACCTTGGTTGCACCAGCCAGCCCGGCAAACCCGGCTGACAGGACAAACGCAAGGAGCTTGTAGCGGCTCACGTCGTAGCCCAGCGAAATCGCACGAGGCTCGTTCTCGCGGATCGCCTTGAGCACTTCGCCAAATGGCGAATGGACGATACGGAAAATCAGGCCGAACGCCAGGACGAAGATCGCCAGCACGACATAGTAGAGATTGATGTCGCTATTGAGATCCAGGCCAAATATCGTGCCGCGCGGGACCCCTTGCAAACCATCTTCCCCTCCCGTAAACGGTGCTTGCAGGAAAAGAAAAAATACCATTTGCGCCAAGGCCAGCGTAATCATCGAAAAATAGATGCCCTGCCGGCGAATCGCCAGCAAACCGATGATCAGCCCCAACACGGCAGCCACGAGCGTACCCGTGATCACGCCCGCCAGCGGTCCGAAGGACCAGACCTTGATCGCATGCCCTGCCACATAGGCGGCTGAACCAAAAAAGGCAGCATGGCCGAACGACAGCAATCCGGTATAGCCCAGCATCAGATTGAATGCACACGCAAACAACGCGAAGCACAACACCTTCATCATCAGAATGGGATACACCAGCGCCGGCGCGCAAAGCCCCAAGATCAACAGGACAAGATAGAGGAACTGCGATGCCTTGAATTTCATGACGCCTCCTTGCCGAACAGGCCCGCCGGACGCAGCACCAGAACAATGGCCATGATGACGAACACGACCGTCGCCGATGCCTCCGGATAGAACACTTTGGTCAGGCCTTCAATCACTCCCAGCCCCAGCCCGGAGAGAATCGCCCCCATGATTGAACCCATGCCGCCAATCACCACCACGGCGAACACGACAATGATGAGGTTGGACCCCATCAGCGGGCTGACTTGCAGCACCGGTGCTGCAAGCACCCCGGCAAGTCCGGCCAGTGCAACGCCAAAGCCATAGGTCAGCGTCACCATGATGGGCACATTGATCCCGAAAGACTGGGTCAGCGCAGGGTTTTCGGTGGCGGCACGCAGATATGCCCCCAACCGCGTCCGCTCGATCATGAACCATGTAAACAGGCACACCGCCAAGGACGCCACAATTACCCAGAGCCGGTACTTGGGCAGGAACATGAAGCCCAGATTGAAGACACCAGTCAGTTGCGGCGGAATGGCGTATGGCTGCCCCGATACGCCGTAGGCATCCCGAAACAAACCTTCCAGGATGAGGGCAAGCCCGAACGTCAGCAGCAAACCGTAGATATGATCCAGCTTATAGAGCCGCCGCAACAGCGTGCGCTCTATCACCATGCCGAACAGGCCTACGGCCAGCGGCGCCAGCAACAGCGACCACCAATAATTGATGCCCAGGTAGTGCAAGCCCATCCAGGCAAACATGGCGCCCATCATGTAGAGCGCCCCGTGCGAAAAATTGATGATGTTCAGCAAGCCGAAAATCACGGCCAGCCCCAGGCTCAACATGGCGTAGAACGCCCCGTTGACCAGCCCCAGCAACAATTGCCCCATCAGCGCGGGCAATGGCACGCCCAAGAGTTCCATCATGGCTCATACCCCCAGGTAGCGGCGCAGCAGGTCCTGCCGTTGCGGCAGTTCCTCGCGTGTCAGCTCGGCCACGGCCTGGCCGTGCTCGATGATGTACATGCGATCGGCCAGCGGCGCTGCAAAAGCGGCGTTCTGCTCGACCAGCAAAATGGTGTAGCCCTGTCCCTTGAGCGTCTGGATCACCAGGCCCAATTGCGCCACGATCACCGGGGCCAGGCCTTCCGATATCTCGTCGAGCAGAAGCAACCGCGCGCCGGTGCGCAGGATACGGGCAAGCGCCAGCATCTGCTGCTCGCCTCCCGAGAGCTTGCCCGCAGGGCTATGCCGCCGTTCCAACAGATTGGGAAACATCGCATAGAGCGCCTCGACACTCATGCCGCCACTGCCGACCCGGGGCGGCAGCAGCAGGTTTTCCTCACAGTTGAGACTGGCGTAAATGCCGCGTTCTTCCGGGCAGTAGCCCACGCCCAGGCGGGCAATACGATGCGGCGGCAAATCAATCGCCTCGCTCCCGTTGATCGTAATGGACCCCGTACGCCGCCCGGTCAAGCCCATGATGGCTCGCAGCGCCGTCGTCCGGCCGGCGCCATTACGGCCCAGCAAGGTCACGCACTCCCCCTTCATGACATTCATATCCAGGCCATGCAGGATATGAGACTCGCCGTAATAGGCATGCAAATTCGTTATACGCAGATATTCGATGCCCATGTCATTGCTCCCCGGCACCGCCCATATAGGCCTCGACCACGCGCGGATCACTGGCGACGGCGGCATAATCGCCTTCGGCCAATATCGCGCCACGCGCCAGCACGGTAATGCGATCGCAGATACCGGACACCACTTTCATGTTGTGCTCTACCATCAGGATGGTCCGGCCCTGCGCCACCTTGCGAATCAAGGCCATCACCCGCTCGACATCTTCATGCCCCATGCCCTGAGTGGGTTCGTCGAGCAGCATCAACTCCGGTTCGAGCGCCAGCGTGGTCGCAATTTCCAGCGCGCGTTTGCGGCCATAGGGAAGCTCGATGGCGATCATGCCCGCGCTGTCCTCCAGCCCCATTTCCGCGAGCAGCGCCATGGCACGACTGTTGAGCTGATCCAGCACGCGCGACGGGCGCCAAAAGTGAAATGACATGCCCAACTGGCGCTGCATGGCGATCCGGACATTGTCCAGCACAGTCAGATGGGGGAATACGGCAGATATCTGGAATGAACGGACGATTCCTTGCCGGGCGATACGCGCCGGTGTTTCACGGGTGATATCGACACCGTTGAAACGGATGGTGCCGCGCGTCGGGGTCAGGAACTTGGTCAACAGGTTGAAGCAGGTTGTCTTGCCCGCGCCATTGGGACCTATCAGGGCATGGATGTGGCCACGTCGAATCTTCAGATCGACGCCGGCCACCGCCACAAACCCCCTGAATTCCTTGGCCAGACCTGCTGTTTCCAGCACGTAGTCATGGTTTGAATCCAAAGTTGTCTCCTTCCTCATCCTTCTATCGGGTGCCTTGTCTCAGGCCTGGGATGCAAGCAGGTTATAGATACTGGAAAAATCCAGTCGGCCATGTCCGGCCTTGCTGTGCAGATCGTACAAATTGCGTGCCAGCGCACCGAGCGGCGTCGGTGTGCCGGTCGCCAATGCGCTTTCCTGGGCCAGGCCGAGATCCTTCAACATCAGATCGACGCCGAATCCATCTGCATAGCCATGGGACGCGGGCGCCTGCGCCATCACCCCAGGGCAAGGGTTGTAAACCTCCAGCGTCCAGTTACGCCCTGAACTGCGCAGCATGACATCTGACAGCACTTGGGGGTCCATGCCGTTGGCGATGCCCAGCCGCAAGGCTTCGCTGGTCCCCGCCATGAGTATGCCCAACAGCATGTTGTTGCATACCTTGACGGTCTGGCCGCTGCCGCAGCCCCCGGCATGGAAAATATTCTTGCCCATGGCTTCCAGCAAAGGCCTGCCCCGCTCGAACGCCGCCGCCTCGCCGCCAACCATGAACGTCAGGGTGCCCGCCTTGGCGCCACCGGTTCCCCCGGAAACCGGCGCATCCAGCATGATGTGGCCGGCTTCAGCGGCTGCCGCAGCGACCTTGCGCGCCACGGCTGGCGCGATGGTGGAGCAATCCACCAGCAAGGTGCCCACGGGCACCTGGGCCAACACGCCCGCTGCGCCCAGATACAACGCTTCCACATGCCGTGAAGCCGGTAGCATGGTGATGACAGCTTCCGCCCCCTCCAGCGCCTGGCTGACCGACCCGCTACGCTGCCCCCCTGCTGCCGCGAACGCTGCCAGGGCGGCTTCGGCCAAATCGTAGCCATGCACCTGATGGCCCGCTGCCACCAGGTTCACGGCCATGGGCAAGCCCATATTGCCCAGTCCGATGAATGCGATCTTCATATTGTCTGCTCCTTGGCGATCACTTCATGGCAATCGTGGTATTGACGCTGCCGCCCTCCGCATCCTGCTGGAACCAGCGTGCCGTCACGGTCTTGGTCTGTGTCCAGAAGCTGATCGCCTGCTTGCCGTTGGGGCCCAGATCGCCCAACTTGGAGGCCCGCGACCCGGTAAAGCTGAAATAGGCAACCGGCACGGGAATTGGCACATTGATACCCACCTGGCCAACGTCAATTTCATTCTGGAATTTGCGGGCGGCCCAGCCACTGCTGGTGAAGATGGAAGTGCCATTGCCATTGGGATTGGCATTGATGAAGGCAATCGCCTCGTCCAGGGAATCCGTCCCGGCCAACAACAGCACCGGCCCGAAAATTTCCTGGTCATAGATTTCCATGCCTGGCCGCACCCCGGAAAACACACTGGGGCCGATAAAATTGCCGCGTTCGTAACCAGGCACCTGATAGCCCCGGCCATCCAGCTCAAGCTGCGCCCCCTGCTCGACGCCGGACTGAATCAGACGCTCGACACGCGCCCGTGCCCTGGGGTTGACCAACGGCCCCAGATCCGCTTCACGATCCATGCCCGGCCCGGCACGCAGCGCACGGGAGCGCGCCACGATCTCCGGCAGCCAATCCCGCGCCTGGCCGACCAGAACAGCCACCGAATTGGCCATGCAGCGCTGGCCTGCGGCCCCGAAGGCCGAACCCAGCAGGTTGTTGATGGCCTGATCCTTATGCGCATCGGGCATGACGATGCAATGGTTCTTGGCGCCCATCATGGACTGCACCCGCTTGCCCGCCTCGGTCGCGCGGCGATAGATATGGGTGCCCACCGCCGTCGAACCGATGAACGACAAAGCACGGATATCCGGGTGATCACACAGGCTGTTGGCCACATCGGCCCCGCCATGTATGACATTGAGCACCCCCGGCGGCACGCCCGCCTGATGGGCCAGTTCCACCAGCAGCATGGTCGAACTGGGCACCTGTTCGGACGGCTTGAGGATGAAGGCGTTGCCGCATGCGATAGCCATCGGAAACATGAAGCACGGCAACATCACCGGAAAGTTGAATGCCGTAATCCCGGCGCCGACGCCCAGCGGCTGCAGCAGGCTATAGACATCAACCCCGGTCGCTGCGTTCTCGGCGATTTCCCCTAATTGGAGGGTCGTGATAGCGCAGGCATGCTCGACCACTTCCAGCCCCCGCGCCACCTCACCCTCGGCGTCGGGCAGGGTCTTGCCATGCTCCCGGGTGATCAGCTCGGCCAGCTGTGAAGTATGTTCGCGGATCAGTTGCTGCAAGCGCAGCATCACCCGCATCCGGGCTCCAAGCGAGGTATTGCGCCAGCTCTGGAAAGCACGTACCGCGCTGGCCACGGCCAACTCGACCTCCTCCGGTGTTGCCAGCGGTACTTGCGCCACCACTTCCTGGGTAGCGGGATTGGTGACATCAAGCCATTGGGTGCTGCGGGAGGGATAAGGCTTGCCATCAATGAAATGCGGAATGCACGGCACAGCCGTTTGCGGCGAACTCATGGTGATACTCCGTGTGAAGGTTCAGGCCAGGTTGTGCTTACTGGACCAGGGGGCAAGTGGAGGCGGACAGCGGCTTGAAGGCCAGGTCAGCCGGAATGGTGGTAATCAGCTTGTAGTAGTCCCAAGGTCCCTTGGACTCCGCAGGCGTCTTGATCTGGTACAGATACATATCGTGAATGACGCGGCCATCCGGACGGATGGAGGCATTGCGCATCACCGCATCGTCAATCGGCAGCTCACGCATTTTTTCCATTACGACCTTGTAGTCATCGGTACCCGCAGCGGCCACCGACTTCAGATAATGCAGCGTGCTGGAGTACACCCCCGCCTGCACCATGGTCGGTTTGTTACCCCGGTGGCGCTGCTCGAAACGCGTCGAAAACTCCCGCGCCCGATCATCCATGTCCCAATAGAAGCCATCGGCAAAAATCAGGCCCTGTGCTGCATCCAGGCCCATCGCGTGGACATCGGACAGGAAGATCAGCAAGGCCGCAATGCTGGGCGAACCGCTGCCGATGCCGAATTCCTGAGCCGTCTTGATGGCATTGATCGTGTCCTGGGCGCCATTGGCCAGACCGATCACATCCGCGCCCGAAGCCTGGGCCTGCAGGAGGAACGAGGAAAAGTCGTTATTGTTGAGCGGGTGCCGGATCGCACCGACCACGGTGCCGCCATTGGCCTTCACCATGTCGCCGGCTTCTTTCTCAAGAGAGTGGCCGAATGCATAGTCCACGGTCAGGAAGTACCATTTCTTGCGCCCCTCCCGCGTCAAGGCGGCGGCAGCGCCGGCAGCCTGGGAATAGGTATCGAACATCCAGTGAAAGCCATTGGGCGCGCATTCGTCATTGGTCAACAGCGCCGTTGCCGGCCCGCTGTACATGGCAATGCCGCCCTTCTCGCGTATCAATTTCTGGATCGCCAGCGCCCCGGCAGAATTGGTCAGATCGACGAAGGCATCGACATGATCGCGATCCATCCATTCGCGTGCCTTGGCGGAAGCGATATCTGCCTTGTTCTGGTTGTCTGCCGACAGCACTTCGATGTTCATGCCTTTGCATTCGGCCTTGAGACAATCCTCCACCGCCATTTGCGCGGCGACCACCGAACCGGCCCCGCCCATGCCCGAATACGGGCCGGCCATATCGGTCAATACACCGATCTTGACCACATTGTCCGAAATCTGGGCCTGTGCAGTACCGCATGCCGCTGCCGTCAGGGCGAGCGCCGCCCAACGCTTGGAATAAGCTGCCATAGTTGTCTCCTCGGGTTGTCAATCGGATAGCCGGCGTACCGGATTCCTGTTTTTTGTGAACCGAGTATAGCGATGCGTTTCTGGGGCAAGTTAGCTAATATATGCAGCACCACTTTGCATTTATGCACAACGACGTTATGCGGCAACGCACAATAAATCATGAATCCAGCCCGCCTGAACTGGGATAACCTGCGCATTTTCCTGGCCGTCGCCCGTGCCCATACGGCACTGGATGCCGCACAACTGCTGGATATGGATCACTCCACCATTACCCGGCGTTTACGCCGCCTGGAAAATGAAATCGGCTCGCTGCTGTTCAGCCGTACCACGCAAGGTCACGCATTGACCCCTGAAGGCACGCGACTGCTGAATCACATCGAAAAGATCGAAGCCACCCTGGGCGCGATGGAATCCGATATCAGCAACGATGCCCAGGCGATCAGCGGCCAGGTCAGGCTCGGTGCCACCGAGGGTTTTGGCTGCACCTTTCTGGCGCCGCACCTTGCGCACTTCTGCGATCAACATCGTGACATCGTGGTGGATCTGCTGGCTGTGCCGCGTTTCGTCAATCTGTCCAAGCGCGAAGCGGATCTGGCCATTACCATTGAGCGGCCTGCAGCAGGGGCTTATGTCGCTTGCAAGCTGTCAGACTACCGGCTCCAGCTCTACGCCACCTCGCGCTACCTCGCCACGCATCCGCCCATTCGCAACCTGCGCGACCTGGCCTTGCACCGGTTGACCGGCTATGTGGATGATCTGGTATTCAGTGCGGAATTGAGCTATCTGGCGCAGATCGCGCCGCAGTCGCGGGTATCGCTGCGCAGCACCAATGTGATCGCCCAATTGCATGCGGCGCGCCAGGGCAAGGCGTTGGCCGTCCTGCCCTGCTTTCTGGCGGCGGACGCCACCGACCTCATCCCTGTGTTGCCGGGCAAGGCGCGCATTACCCGGAATTTCTGGCTGGTCACACCGGCAGAACACCGGCAAGTCACTCGGGTACGGGTGCTGTGGGATTATCTGCGGTCGGTCGCTGAGTTGAACCAGGACTATTTGATGGGCGAAACCACCACCATGCGCTGGCTGGCGCCGCCCCGGCATGAACCGGCAGGCAGGCTTTGACCCTACCCCCACGGAGCAGCAGCGCTCACAGCGCCACTGCCCCGTGCAGGCAACGCGGACCTGCCCTAGCGATTACGCCAAGCCTTCCTCGTCATCGACCGCCCACAAGCGCGGTTGGCGCGGCCGGACATCAAGCTGGCGGCCCTTGCGGGCACGCTTGCCCAGATAGGCCAACAGGCCTTCCCCGGCCAAGACATCCTCCACTTCCTTCTTGCGATAGATACCCGACAAGCGCAAGCCGCCTTCGCCGGCCGCAACGATCTGGGCAATGCTGTCCTTGGCGTCCAGCCCCATCAGAATGGTGCCGCGCCCACCGGCAGCCAGCTTTTTCACTTCAGCCAGTTCAATGACCAGCAGACGCTCCTGTTCCGAGAGCAAGGCCAGATAACGCGCATCGGGAGCGCATGGCACCGGGGCCAGCAGGCTGTCGCCGGGTTCGATCGTGACATATTGCTTGCCGGCACGCTGCCTGCTGGTGGCATCCGACAGTTTGATCTGGAACCCGTAGCCGCTGGCGCTGGCCAGCACCCACCGGCTGTCCGGAGCGCCTGCGAACATGTGAATGATGCGGCTGCGCGGCTCCAGTTCGATCATGCTGGTTACCGGCGCGCCGTCGCCACGCGCCGAAGGCAGGCTGGAGACGGCAATGCTGTAGGCCCTGCCGGTGTCGCTCAGTGCGATCAGCGTATCCGTCGTGCGGCATTCAAAAGCGCCATACAGCGCGTCCCCTGATTTGAAGCCGAATTGCGCGGCATCGTGCCCATGTCCCTGGCGTGCACGCAACCAACCCTGCTGAGAGACGATGACCGTCACCGGCTCATCGAGCACCTTGGCTTCCATGACGGCCCGCTCCGCCGGCTCGATCAGGGTGCGGCGTTCATCACCATAAAGCTTGGCATCCGCTTCGATTTCCTTGACGATGGCGCGCTTGAGCGTCGCCTCATCATCCAGCAAGGCCTGCAATTTTTCCAGCTCCTTGCGCTTGTCGGCCAGCTCCTGCTCGATTTTGAAGCCTTCCAGCCGCGCCAACTGACGCAGGCGCATTTCCAGGATGTCGTCGGCCTGCCGCTCGCTGAGCTTGAAACGCTTCATCAGCGCCTCACGCGGCGTATCCGAATCGCGGATGGTCTGAATGACCGCGTCCACATCCAGATAGACCACCATGCGCCCTTCCAGCACATGAATACGGTCGGCAACCTTGTCGCGCCGGAAGGCCGTCCGCCGGATCACGGTTTCGCGGCGGAACGCCAGCCATTCCGTCAGTATCTCGCGCAGCGAGCGCTGGCGCGGCCTGCCATCCAGCCCGATGCAGACCAGATTGATGGCCGCATTGCCCTCCATGCTGGTGCGCGCCAGCAGGGCCGTCGCGAACTCCTCGCGATCCACGCGCGACGACTTGGGCGCAAACACCAGCCGCACCGGCGCATCCTTGCCGGACTCATCACGCACGGTATCCAGCAGGTTCAGCATCAGCGCCTTGGTCTGCTGCTGCTCGGCGCTGAGCGCCTTCTTGCCTGCCTTGGGCTTGGGGTTGGTCAGGTCCTCGATCTCCTCGAGCACCTTCTGGCCGGACGTCCCCGGCGGCAATTCAGTCACCACCAACTGCCACTGGCCGCGCGCCATTTCCTCATAGTGCCAGCGCGCCCGCGCTTTGATGGAACCCCGCCCGGTACGGTAAATCTGTGCAATGTCCCCCGGCGGCGTAATGATCTGGCCGCCACCGGCAAAGTCCGGGCCGGGCACCATCTCATAAAGCTCTTCGTCCGACAGATTGGGCTTTTTCAGCAGGGCCACACTGGCACGCGCAACTTCGCCCAGGTTATGCGACGGGATTTCCGTCGCCATACCCACTGCGATTCCCGATGCGCCGTTGAGCAGCATGACCGGCAAACGCGCCGGCAACATCAGCGGTTCCTGATAGCTGCCGTCATAGTTGGGGCCGAAATCTACCGTGCCTTCATCCAGCTCATCGAGCAGCAGGCGCGCGAAAGGCGTCAAACGCGCTTCGGTATAACGCATGGCCGCTGCGTTATCGCCATCGCGCGACCCGAAATTGCCCTGGCCGTCGATCAGCGGATAGCGCAGCGTGAAATCCTGCGCCATGCGCACCAGGGCGTCATAGGCCGCCTGGTCGCCGTGCGGGTGGTATTTACCCAGGACGTCGCCCACCACGCGCGCGGACTTGACCGGTTTGGCGCCAGCCTGCAGGCCCATGGCATGCATGGCATACAGAATGCGCCGCTGCACCGGTTTCTGGCCATCGCCCACCTCGGGCAGGGCGCGGCCACGCACCACGGAAACGGCGTAATCCAGATAGGCTTGTTCGGCATACAGCCCGAGCGTCAGATCACCATCCGGATCCTGGTCGGCGTCCCGTTCATCAAAATTGGGGTTGAAATCGTCAGTCATATATCCAGCTCGGCCAGGTTGCCCTTGTCTTCGATCCAGCTGCGGCGCTGCGCCGCTTCGCCCTTGCCCATCAGCATGTTGAACATGCGCCGGGTATCGTCACGGCCCAGCGGCCCGTAAGCCACGCGCTGCAAGCGCCGGGTGTCCGGGTTCATGGTGGTTTCCCACAGATGCTCAGGGCTCATTTCGCCCAGCCCCTTGAAGCGGCTGATGCGCCAGCTATCCTCGCGCACGCCTTCCTTGCGCAATTTTTCCAGCAGGCCGTCCAGTTCGCCCTGATCCAGGCAGTAGATCTTGCGCGGTGGCCGCTTGCCCTGCGCCGGCACATCGACCCGGAACAGCGGTGGCCGGGCCACATAGATGTGTCCCGCTTCCACCAGTCGGGGAAAGTGTTGCAGGAACAGGGTCAGCAGCAACACCTGGATATGCGAGCCATCGACGTCGGCGTCCGACAAAATGCAGATGCGGCCATAACGCAGGCCGGACAGGTCAGGCGTGTCTTCCGGGCCATGGGGATCCACGCCAATGGCCACGGAGATATCGTGGATTTCATTGTTGGCGAACAGGCGGTCACGCTCGACCTCCCAGGCATTGAGCACCTTGCCGCGCAGCGGCAGCACCGCCTGGAAGGATTTGTCCCGCCCCATCTTGGCCGAGCCGCCGGCCGAGTCGCCCTCGACCAGAAACACCTCTGTGCGCGACACATCGCTGGATTCGCAATCGGTCAGCTTGCCTGGCAAGACGGCCACGCCGGAACTTTTGCGCTTTTCCACCTTCTGCGCGGTACGGACGCGCGCCTGGGCCTGGCGTATCGCCAGTTCCGCGAGCTTGCGCCCATACTCCACATTGGAATTGAGCCAGAGATCCAGTGCGCCCTTGACGAAGCCCGACACCAAGCGAACCGCATCCCGGCTGTTCAGCCGTTCCTTGATCTGGCCCTGGAACTGAGGATCCAGCACCTTGGCGGACAACACAAAACTGGTACGTGCAAATACATCCTCGGGCAATAGCTTGATGCCCTTGGGCAGCAGGCCGTGCAATTCCACGAACGACTTCACCGCCTGGAACAGGCCATCGCGCAGCCCCGCCTCATGCGTGCCGCCGGCGGTCGTCGGGATCAGGTTGACATAGGACTCGCGCGCCACCTGGCCCTCGGCCGTCCAGGCCACCACCCAGTCGGCGCCCTCGCCCTGGGCATGATGCTCGTCATCGGCGCCGGCATGCTCGCCGCCTTCGAAGAACGGCACCAGCAACTCCGCGCCATCCAGCGCTTCGGCCAGGTAATCATGCAGCCCGTTTTCATAGCGCCAGGTCGTTACCGCACCGGTTTTTTCCACCTTGAGCACAACCTTCACCCCTGGCAGCAGCACCGCCTTGCTGCGCAACAGGTGGGTCAGCTCGTTGAGCGGAATCGTGGCGCTGTCGAAATAGCGGCTGTCCGGCCAGAGCCGGACTCGCGTCCCCGACTTCTTGCGGCCAGCCTCCGGGCAAGGCGCCAGCGCTTCGATCAGCTCGCCCCCGGCAAAGGCAATGCGATGCACCCCGCCGTCACGCCACACCGTCACTTCCAGCCGCGTGGACAGCGCGTTGCTGACAGATACCCCGACCCCGTGCAAGCCGCCGGAGAACGCATAGGCGCCGCCATCCTGTTTATCGAACTTGCCGCCTGCGTGCAGGCGCGTGAACACCAGCTCCACCACTGGCGCCTGCTCTTCCGGGTGCATGCCGACCGGAATGCCGCGCCCGTCGTCCTCGACCGTCATGCTGCCATCCTGGTGCAAAGTCACCTGGATCTGCTTGCCGAAGCCAGCCAGCGCTTCGTCGGCCGCGTTATCTATGACTTCCTGGAGGATATGCAGCGGATTCTCGGTGCGCGTGTACATGCCCGGGCGCTGCCGTACCGGCTCCAGGCCTTTCAGGACGCGGATGGATGCTTCGTTATATCGCGGTGTCGCCACGCAATTGCTCCGACTACTGTGGAAAAAAACAGACATTTTAAGGAAAGTCGGCGCCTTGCGCTCTTTTACATGCCAAACTTGTCCTCGTTCGCCCTCAAGCAACACTCGGCGCGCCTCTCCAGCCCGCACAGGCTGCCAGAAGGCACGATACAGTGTTATGCTCACAGCTATCAGTATCACCTTATTCATGGGAAACCCAAACGGCCTGGCGCCCCGCCCGGCCTTTCCCGCCACGAGAATCCATCATGAGTGAAGCCATCAAGCACATCAGCGACGCCAGCTTTGACGCTGACGTCCTCAAGTCCTCCCAACCCGTCCTGGTCGATTACTGGGCAGCCTGGTGTGGTCCGTGCAAAATGATCGCCCCCATCCTCGAAGAGGTCGCCCGCGACTTTGCCGGCCGTCTCACGATCGCCAAGCTGAACGTGGATGACAACCCTGAAAGCGCCGCCAAGTATGGCATCCGTGGCATCCCGACGCTGATGCTGTTCAAGGATGGCCAGGCCGTCGCCACCAAGGTTGGCGCTGTCTCGAAGGCCCAGCTGACCGCTTTCCTCGAAAGCTCGCTGTAATTCGCAGTCACGGGGCAGGCCAGCATGGCCCTGCCCCGACGCGCTCGGCGTCCTCTATCGCCGGCCAGCATCTTCTTACGAACAAGTCCTTTCTTTCCATCCCCTCTTTTCTCCGCTCATGCACCTGAATGAACTGAAGGCGCTGCACGTCTCGCAGCTGCTGGAAATGGCCGCGAGCCTGGATATCGACAACGCCAACCGGCTCCGCAAACAAGAGCTGATGTTCGCCATCATGAAGCGCCGTGCCAAGCAAGGCGAGCAGATCTTTGGCGATGGCGTGCTGGAAGTGCTGCCCGATGGTTTCGGCTTCCTGCGTTCGCCCGACACCTCCTATCTGGCCAGCCCCGACGATATCTATATCTCGCCCTCCCAGATCCGGCGCTTCAACCTGCATACCGGCGACTCCATCGAAGGCGAAGTGCGCGTGCCCAAGGATGGCGAACGCTATTTCGCCCTGGTGAAGGTCGATCGTGTCAACGATCAGCCGCCCGAAGTGCTCAAGCACCGCATCATGTTCGAGAACCTGACGCCGCTGCACCCGGATTCTCCGATGCGCCTGGAACGCGACATCAAGAGCGAAGAGAACCTGACGGGCCGTATCCTCGACATCTTCGCGCCCATCGGCAAGGGCCAGCGCGCCCTGGTCGTCGCCAGCCCGAAGTCGGGCAAGACCGTGATGATGCAGCACATTGCCCATGCGATCACGGCCAACTACCCCGACGCCTACATGATCGTGCTGCTGGTCGATGAGCGTCCCGAAGAAGTGACTGAAATGCAGCGCACGGTGCGTGGCGAAGTCGTGGCTTCGACTTTCGACGAACCGGCGACGCGTCACGTGCAAGTCGCGGAAATGGTGATCGAAAAGGCCAAGCGCCTGGTCGAAATGAAGCGCGACGTTGTGATCGTGCTGGACTCCATTACTCGCCTGGCGCGTGCCTACAACACGGTCGTGCCGTCCTCCGGCAAAGTGCTGACCGGCGGTGTGGATGCCAACGCCCTGCAACGCCCCAAGCGTTTCTTCGGCGCCGCGCGCAACCTGGAAGAAGGCGGTTCGCTGACCATCATCGGAACGGCGCTGATCGAAACCGGCAGCCGCATGGATGAAGTGATCTACGAAGAATTCAAGGGCACCGGCAACTGCGAAGTGCATCTGGAACGCCGCCTGGCGGAAAAGCGCATCTACCCGGCCATGAACCTGAACAAATCTGGTACCCGCCGCGAAGAACTGCTCATCAAGGCAGACCTGCTGCAAAAGATCTGGGTACTGCGCAAGTTCATTCACGAAATGGACGATGTCCAGGCCATGGAATTCATCCTCGACAAGATGCGCAAGACCAAGAACAACGCCGAATTCTTCGACATGATGAAGAAGTAAGGCTGACGCGGCCCAGCGCCAGCGTCAAGCAAGGCCAGCCCGGTGCAAGCATCAGGCTGGCTTTTTTTTGCGTCTGCGCTGATCAGTTGCCGGTCGGAATGTAGTTCAGCTCTTCCGCGCGGCTGACGGGCGTGGCAGGTTTTTCCTTTTCCAAGGCCTCGACCTTGGGATCGTTCCAGCTACCGGTCACTTCATACTCCAGCCGCATGGCACGCGCCAGGGGATCCTTCAGCAGCCATTGAGCCAGGAATGTGCCGACCCCGACGACAGGATTGATCACAAACCCCATGGCGACCGATGCACCGCTGACATCCAGATTCGGCGTCACGACGGCGCGCAGGTTCCAGGTTTGCTGTACCAGATCTGTCCCGCCATGCAGCACCACTTCGGCTGCCGGCCCGTCCACTGCCAGCGACTTGATATCCATTTCCGGCCCGGCCAACAGCACGGAACCCGTAATGCTGTCGAAGGGGAAGCCGTCCTTGAAGGCTTCTCCCGGACGCGCCTCCAAGCTCAGAACGCGCGACAAGGATTGCAAAGACAGGACTTCAAGCACCCTGGCGCTGCGTGACCGCATGTGCACAAACCGCCCCTGTTCCAACTGCAGGGCCACCGAACCGCTCAGGCTGCGGCCATCCTGGCGCCAGGGGAAGTCCAGCCAACGCATGCTGGCCGTCGCCTTACCCCGTCCACCGCGCACCGTATCCTCCAGGCCCCAGACATCCAGCCATTTGCCCAGGTCGCTGACCGCCGCATTCAGATTCAGCGCCAGCCCGCGCCCCGGGCCTTCAACCTGCCAATTGCCGGTAGCGCTCAACACGGCACCGGGTTGGCCCAGCACCAGGCTATCCAACCCCCAATCACCGCGTGCATTACGGTTCTTGCCGCGCATCTGCAACTTGCCCAGCGCCTGGCCGCGCCAGGACAGCTGATTCACGGTCACATCCAGATCCGGCAACCGGAAGGCTGAAGACACCGTCCAGTCCGGCCCGTTTGCCGCGCCCGTCACTTCTGTCTGATGTTCTGGATCTTGCGGCCATGCCAGACGGTTGAACTCCGCCAGCAGCACGGGATGGGACGACTGCGGCCGCACGCGCCAGTCCAGGCTGCCGTCCAGCTCACTGCCCTGCACATTGATGCGCCAGCCGCCACGCGGCTGGCTCTCGGCGACCAGATTGACCTGATTCCACTGCGTCGCAAATGCATGCACCCGCTCGGCAGCCAGGCGCACATGCGTCAGCGACGGCAGCACTGGCCGGCCGCCCGGCTCGCCCTCATCAAAATCGCTGATAACCTGATCCCAGGCCGCCCAATCGAATTCAGGCATATGCAAGTCCAGCCCCATGCCGCGCTCGGGCATCGTCAACGCCGATGCGCCCTCGACCAGCGCGCCACGCCAGAAATAGGCCTCACGATGGGCCGGATCATGTTCCAGCCGCAATTCGCCTATGCCGCCAATGCGCGCGGCCAGCACTTCGCTGCCTGCGGCCTGCCCCGGCCGCCAGGAAAACGCCACCGAACGGCGCGCCTGCGCCGCCTTGCCCAGCGGCGCGGGGAAATCCAGGTGGGTGCCCTGCAAGCTGCTGTCCACCTGCAACCACATCTGATCGCTGGCATCCATGCCCAGCCGTGCCTGATAGGGAATCACGCCGCTGAATCGCGCCGCTGCCGCCGCAGGCAGCCAACGCGTCAAACTCTCTGCCGCAAGGGCGCCGTCTATTTGCAGCGCGGCATCCAGATCCTTGCGTGTCAGGCTGCCGCCCAAGCGAAACTCGCCGCCCAGGAAACTGCCTTTGATATCCCTGGCTGCGATCCCGTCATTGTCGAAATCCAGCGATCCGCCCAGTGCGCTGAACACCGGAATCTCGGGCTTGATTTCCACCTGCCCGCCCTGCAAGGCCAACGTGCCCCGAACCTGGCTGTCCACACTGTGCATGAGGGGAACCTCCAGCTTGAGCCCCATGCCCCAGCTGCCGGTGGCACGCACCTGCGGCAACACGGTATGCCCCAGGATCTGCCCAAGATCGGAATGCTGCAGCAGCGCCAGATAATTGCGAGCCTCTCCGGCCAGCGTCGCATCAATGGCCAGATGGGCGCCCTGGCGATACAGATCCGTGAGGATCGCCGTCGCCCGGTTCACGGCCACACGACTCAATGGCCCGGTAACCAGACGCCCCGCATCCAGTTCCAGGCTCAGCACGTTCTGCAGCAGCCGCATGCTGCCATTGGCCTCAACTATGGCCGGCCAGCCCTTGTCTTGGCCGTGCGCCGGCGCATAGTCCAGGTTCATCCCGGTGAAACTGCCTGCCAGTTCGAAGCGGGACTGCTCGTCAGCGGGCGTTTCAAACGGAAACTCATCCAGATTGCCGCGCAGCTGCAACACGCCTTGATTCAGTTGCCCGGACTGCAAGGCCGCCGCCAGCCAGTGCCGGGTTTCCTCATCCACGGCCAAAGGGAAGTAGCGATGCAAGGCAGGCAGAGACAAGCGGGCAATGTCGCCTTGCAAGTCAGCCCAGCCCGCCGCGCTGCCTGCACGCTGCTGCCACTGTCCTTGCAGCGTCAGCGCCAGATCCTCGTTGGCCAGCGCCAAGCGCCGCAGGCCCGCCGACCAGCCCTGGCTGCCCGCGCCGCGCAGCTCGACCACCGCGTCTGCCTGCGCCAGCGGCAAGCGCTGCTCGCCAAACTCTTCCGGCCACCAGAGCGCGGCATCCCGCAACGCGGCATCCACATACATGCGCTGCCCATCCCTGGCTGGCGTCACCCACGCCGGCAGCGCACCTGCCGTTTCAGGCCAGAGCGTCGCCGGCGCGCCATCGGCATAGAAGCGGATGGCGCCGGCCTGCAAGGCAGCCGCCTCGCCTTGCCATGACAGGTCCTGCGCCTGCATATCCAGCACCACATGATCCAGGCTGCCGTCCTGCAGCAGGGCCCAAGCCTGGCCGGATACCCGTCCTTGCTGCAATCCTGCTGCACGCACCGGCAACCAGACGGACCAGCGCGCCAGATCCACGCCCGTCACGGCCGCGTACAGGCGGGCATCCCAGCTCGGCTGGTTGGACAGCGCCTCGAACCAGCGCCGGTCAAACTCGCCTCTCAGCGTCAGGCTGCCAGCTTCGGCACCCGGCTCGGCCGGCAACTGCGCCGACAGGCCGAACGCATGATGTGCAAAACGGTTCAGAAAACGCGCCTGCACCGAGCTCAGCAGCAGTACCGGCGCATCGGGATCATGCAGCTCGTCGCGCCAGCGCACCACGGCATCCCGCACCACCCATTCACGCTGCTTGCCCAGCCAACGCAAGACACGCTCGCTGTCGGCAGGATCCTCGGATGCTGTCTGCCCTTGCGGGCCGGCCAGATGTATCTGTCCCTGCGCATCGCGCCGGATGGATAGATCCAGGCCCCGCACTTCCAGATAGAGAAACAGGGGTTCCCATTGCACCAGGCTGCGCCAGGACATGACTGCCTGCACTTCCGGCAGGCTCAGCACCTCGCCGTCATCGCCCTGGATGCGTATTCCTGACAACTCCAGCCGGGCGTTGAGCCCGAGCCAATCCGCCCTGACCTGTCCGATATCGACCTGCGCCCCCAGGGCGCGCGAGGCGACCCGCTCGATGGCGGGCCGGAACTCATCCACCTGCGGCAATACCGCATAGCGCACGACCAGCAAAGTCCCTGCCGCCACCAGATACACCGACAGCAGCAGCCAGAACATCAGGTGCAGGAATTTCCTCAGCCGGCGCAATGCAGTCCGTCCTCGCGCATGGGTCCTCTTGTTGTATTCTGCTCAAAGCCAAGCAGCATCGGCCCGCCTGCCCCGGCGCTCCTTGCCGGACCACGCATCGCCCGGCAAAAATGCAACCGCACGAACAGGTTTCGATCACTGCTTCTTTGGATAATCAATCGTTATTGCAACTGTGCAATAGGTATATTAGACATCAGAAACCGCTTGCGTTCCCGGCCGCGACGCATGCAAGCCTTTCCGTTGTGCCGCCACTGTCCCGAGCTACCGCCATGACCGCCCTTTCTCCACTCGCCAAGCCATCATCCGGCACCCCGATTGCCCTGCAGTCTGCGCTGCGCTGGTCGGAATACCTGACCCGCCGCCTGCAAGCCCAGCCCGGGCTGCAAACCTTCGTAGAGGCCCTGGCCGCGGCGCCGGTTGACCGGCAAGTCATTGAGCAGCAATTCCAGGAACTGGCGGGCGCCCCAACCGAGACCGTGCTCGATCCGGAGACCGCCAAACGCGTCCTGCGGCAGCTGCGCGAACGCATTTTCTGTGCGCTCATGGTGCGGGATATCGGCGGCCTAGCCCCGCTGGAGGAAGTCACCCAGGGCGTGACGGCGCTGGCGGAACTGGCCGTTGCCACGGCCTATCGCACAATCATGGCCGAACTGATCCGCACGCACGGCACGCCACGCGACCCGGCCACTGGCGCGCCCCAGGAAATGATCATCATCGGCATGGGCAAGCTCGGCGGCGGTGAACTGAATGTTTCCTCCGACATCGACCTGGTGATGCTCTATGGAGAAGAAGGCGAGACGGAGGGACCGAGGAAACTGAGCCATCACGAGTTCTACGGCCGGCTGACGCAACGCATGATGCCCATCCTGGCCGATAACGATATCCATGGCTATGTGTTCCGCACCGACCTGCGGCTACGGCCCGATGGCGATGGCGGACCGCTGGCCTGGAGCCTGGAAGCCCTGGAGCACTATCTCTTGCGCCAGGGCCGGGAATGGGAACGCTATGCCTGGCTGAAAGCACGTGCCTTGCCTGCACGCGCCTTTCCGGACAGCCAGCTCGAAGAACAATGGCAGCAAATGGAAAGCCTGCGCATTCCTTTCGTCTATCGCAAATATTTCGATTTCGACGCCATAGCCGCCTTGCGTGCGCTGCGCGAGCGAATCGGCAATGACTGGAACCGCCGCGCCCACGCCCGGAACGGCATAGAAGCCAGCCATAACATCAAGCTGGGCGATGGCGGTATCCGGGAAATCGAATTCGTGGTGCAGCTCGCCCAACTGATGCGCGGCGGGCGGCAACCCACCTTGCAGGAACGCAACCTGCTGCTCGCCCTGCAGGCGGAACAAGATGCGGGCGTCATCCCTGCCGAAGAAAGCTTGCAACTGGCACAGGCTTACCGGTTTTTGCGCCGCACCGAACATATGCTGCAATATCGTGCCGACGAACAGACCCATTTGTTGCCCGCCGATCCGGAACGCCTGCATCAGCTGGCTGCGGCGATGGGCATGGAAGCCGCCGACTTCGAGGCCACGCTGGCCCGGCACCGTGCCAATGTCACCCGCATCTTTCAGGATGTGTTCCACCTGACCGGCATCAGCCGCACCATCACGCCGGGGAACGACAGCGACAACCCGGACGATGGGCCCGATGTCCATGAAACCCTGGAAGCCCTGGCAAAACAACACTTCCCCACGCAAGCCGATAGCCTGCTGCAGCGCATCCGCGCCATGCTGGGCGGCCACCGCATGCGCAGCCTGCCGGCACTCAGCCGCGAGCGGGTGGAGCGGCTTTTGCCTGCCGTCCTCGAAACGGCGGCACGCACCGACGCCCCCCATGATGCAGCCGTGCGGCTGCTTGACCTGATCGAACACATTTCACAACGCAGCGCCTATCTGGCGCTGCTGGCGGAATACCCAGAAATTCTGACACGCGTGGCCCGTATTGTCGGCGCGAGCCCCTGGGCTGCGCAGTACCTGACCCAGCATCCCTTGCTGCTCGACGGTCTGATTGACTGGCAAACCCTGGCCGAACCCCTGGATGTCCAGCAACTGGCGCAGCAACTGCACAGTGAACTCGACGCCTGCCTGCTGCCAGACGGTACGCCCGATATCGAACGGCAGATGAACCTGATGCGGGACACCCAGCGCCAGGCCAGCTTCCAGCTGCTGACCCAGGATCTCGAAGGGACGCTCAGTGTCGAGGCCCTGGCAGACCAGCTCTCCAGCCTGGCCGATGCGCTGCTGAATGAAACCATTCATCGCATCTGGCCGATGGTCAAGCGCGGCAGCCCGCTGCAGCAGCCCCGCTTTGCCGTCATCGCCTATGGCAAGCTGGGCGGCAAGGAACTGGGCTACACATCGGATCTTGACCTGGTCTTCATCTATGAAGACCCGGACGACAATGCCGCCGAACAATACGCCCGCCTGGGACGGCGCATGACCTCCTGGCTGACCACCATGACCTCATCCGGCCGGCTCTACGATGTGGACCTGCGCCTGCGCCCGGATGGCGACGCCGGCTTGCTGGCCGTCTCTTATGATGCCTTCGCCCGCTACCAGCGCGACCACGCCTGGCTGTGGGAACACCAGGCGCTGACCCGGGCACGCTTTGCCGCCGGCGATACCAGCCTGGGGGAGCGTTTCGAAGCCCTGCGCCGGGAAATCCTGCTGCGCCCGCGCGACCCTCAGGTACTGGCCGCGGAAGTCCGCGCCATGCGCCAGCGCATCAGCGACGGCCATCCCAATCCCACGCCGCTGTTCGATATCAAACACGACCGTGGCGGCATGGTGGATATCGAATTCATCACGCAGTATCTGGTTCTGCGCCATGCCTGCGAGCATCCGGCGCTGCTGGATAACCTGGGCAATATCGCGCTGCTGCGCATCGCCGGGGAACTGGGCCTGCTACCGCCAGAGCTGGCGCGGCAAGCAGGCGATGCCTACCGCGTCATGCGCCGCGTGCAGCATAATCTGCGCATGCGGGGCGACGAAAAGGCCAGGCTGCCCGCTGACCAGATGGCCAGTGAACGTGCGGCCGCCGAACAGCTCTGGCAATTCATCTTCGGCCCCGAACGTCCCTGACCTTTCCCGACTGCCCCGCCCCTATGACTCATAGTGACTCTCCCATGATTACCCTGCATCACCTGGAACACTCGCGCTCGCAGCGCATTATCTGGCTGCTGGAAGAATTGGAACTGGAATACCAGATTCAGCATTACGCCCGCGACCCCGACACCCATCTGGCCCCGGCGGCACTGCTGGCGATCCATCCGCTAGGCAAAGCCCCTGTTCTGACCGACGGCGATGCCGTCATCGCCGAATCCGGCGCCATTATTGAATACCTGACCGATCGCCATGGCGGCGATCACGGGCTGCGGCCGGACCCCGGTACGCCGGAAGCGCTGCGCTGGACCTACTGGCTGCATTTCGCTGAGGGCTCGATGATGCCGCCCTTGCTGGTGGAGTTCATTTTCCGCCGCGTGCGCAAGGCGGATATGCCCTTCTTTGCGCGCCCCATCGCAGAACGCATTGCCGACAGCGTCGAAGAAGCCTTTGTCCACCCCAATCTGGAGCGCCAGCTGGCGTTCATGGAAAGCGAGCTGGCACAGCGCGACTGGTTTGCCGGGGATGCTTTCAGCGCCGCAGACATTCAGCTCAGCTTCCCGCTGGAAGCCGCTGCCGCGCGCGATTGGCTCACACCGGAACAGCACCCGCGCCTGCTCGACTGGCTGGCGCGCATCCATGCCCGGCCTGCCTATCAGCGCGCCCGTGAGCGCGGTGGCCCCTACGAACTTTAAATACCCGCCAGGCTGGCCGCCTGCCCGCTGTGGGTGCGGCCTCCGGACTGCCGGAAACAGCCATATGGTTCCAACGCCATCTCATAAGAGACAGCGCTATACTGGCGATGTCCCGGTCAGTGATCACTTCGACTTTCACGCCGGGCGAGCGTTTTCAGGGCGGGGTGAAATTCCCCACCGGCGGTAGGCGTGTCGCAAGACACGCGAGCCCGCGAGCGCCCGGCAGCCTGTCTGCCGGGGTCAGCAGATCCGGTTCAATGCCGGAGCCGACGGTCATAGTCCGGATGAAAGAAAGCGCGCGAAATCATCTTCCTCGGCCTACGGCCGAAGGCTGTGCTTTCTCGTGTCCTCTGCCCTGATTCTGGAACTCAGTTTTCAATGGGAATACCATGAATCAGTCTCTGTCCCGCAATACCCCTCTTCCCCGCCACACGCCGCGCTATGCCATCATTCAGGCAGGCTGGCATGCGGACATCGTCGGCCAGGCCCGCCAGGGCTTTCTCGATGAGCTGGCCGCGCATGGTTATGCTGCCGATAGCGTCGATACCTACACCGTCCCTGGCGCTTTCGAGATCCCGCTGCATGCCCAGCGGCTGGCACGCAGCGGACGTTATGACGGCATCATCGCAACGGGCTTCGTGGTGGACGGCGGCATTTACCGCCATGATTTCGTCGCCTCGGCCGTCATCGACGGCCTGATGCGCGTCCAGCTGGATAATGATGTGCCCGTGTTCTCCGTCGTGCTCACGCCGCACCATTTCCATGAGCATGACCAGCACCAGGACTATTTCTTCCGCCACTTTTCACAGAAAGGTGCGGAAGCCGCCCGCGCTGCGTTGCAGACCGTTGCCAGCCTGGAGCAATTGCCCACTTCCGCCGCCGAACTCGCCGCCGCCTGAGCGCCGGTTAGCCAAACCCGTGCCCTCGCCCGCCCTGCCGGGCGAGGGCGCAAAAAAATGCCTCTGCTGCTTGGTTGCAGCAGAGGCATTTTCACTTCCGGCCCGACAGCCGCCAGGCCGGAAGTAAGTCTCGCCTGCCCCCAGGTCGGCACTCAGTGAGCGCCGGCGGCCTCCCCGCCGGCGGCCGCCCGATTCGGGCGCTTGGCAATCCAGACCAGCGGGATCAGCATCATGAAGATGATGGCCGACACATAGAAAATGTCATCGGCCGCCAACATGAATGCCTGCTGGTTCAGCAGCTTTTCCACCTGCGCCAGCGCCTGCTGCGCCGACATGCCAGCAGCCTGATAGGTTTCCAGCGCGTGCTGCAAGGCGTCCGAACCCGGCAGCATATGTTCGGCCAGTTGCGCATGGTGCAGGCTCGCGCGCCGCTCCCAGAAGGTCGTGGAGACCGACGTTCCCACGGCGCCGGCCGTGATCCGCACGAAATTGGACAGACCCGATGCCGCCGGCATGCGCTCGGGCGCAATGCTCGATAGCGTCAGCGTCATCAAGGGAATGAAAAAGAAGGCCAGGCCTATCCCCTGGATCAGCGTGGGGATCATGATGGTGCCGAAATCCACCTGGGTATTGAAGCGCGCCCGCATGAACAACACCAGTGCGAAGACCAGGAAGGAGAAGGTCGCATACTTGCGCGGATCCACCCGGGCAATGCTTTTACCGACGTATGGCGAACATACCAGGGCCAACAGCCCCACCGGCGCCATGGCCATGCCCGATTGCGTCGCGGTATAGCCCATGTACTGCTGCAACCATAGCGGCAGCAACACGACATTGCCGAAAAACAGGCCATAGCCGATGGAAATCGCCAGCGTTCCCGTCCAGAAGCTGCGTATCCGGAACAATGCCAGGTCCACGACCGGGTGGCGCTCCGTCAACTCCCAGGCCAGGAAGAATACAAACCCCACCACCGCCACCACCGCGCAGGCCACCACCATCGGAGACTGGAACCAGTCATGCTCCTTGCCGATATCCAGCATGATCTGCATGGCGCCCACCCACAAAACCAAGAGGGCCAACCCGATGCTGTCGATGGGCAAGTTGCGCCGCACGGTTTCGCGATCGCGGAAAATGCGCCAGGTCACGAATACCGCCAGGATGCCCACAGGCACGTTGATATAGAAGATCCACGGCCAGCTCATGTTGTCCGTGATCCAACCGCCCAGCAAAGGCCCGGTCACCGGCGCCACCAGCGTTGTCATCGACCATGCCGCCATGGCCAGCCCCGCCAGCGCCTTGGGATAGCTCGACAACAGCAGCGCCTGCGACAGGGGAATCATGGGGCCGGCCACAAAGCCCTGCAGCACCCGGAAGGCAATCAGCAATGGCATATTCGGCGCCAGGCCGCAGAGCCAGGACGACAGTACGAACAAAGCCACGCTGAGTACAAACAGGCGCACCTGCCCGAAGCGCTGCGACAGCCAGCCCGTCAACGGTACGGAAATGGCATTGGCCACGGCAAAGCTGGTGATGACCCAGGTGCCCTGCGTCGCGCTGACACCCAGGTCGCCAGCAATGGCTGGCAAAGAGACGTTGGCGATCGAAGTATCCAGCACGTTCATGAACACGGCGGCCGATAGCGCCAGCGTGCCCATGGTCCGCGCCCGCCCCTCCAGCGGGGGCAAAGGCTGCATCGCGGCCGTCATGATCAGTTCACGCCCGCGGCCGACGCTGCCATGCCAAGCTTGACGACGGCCTGCGGCGCGCCCAGGTTGGCGGCGACGATGCGCGCCACATTGGCTTCAGCGCCTTCTTCCTGCTGACGATACACCCCGGTTTGCGCAAACGGCTCGGTGCGCGGCGCGCTGGCCAGCATGCCGCCGTCCTTGTCGCTGACCTTGACCTTCACATCCATGGACAGGCCCACGCGCAGGGGATGCTCAAGCAGTTCCTCGCCCGTCAATTCAATGCGCACCGGCACGCGTTGCACCACCTTGATCCAGTTGCCCGTCGCATTCTGGGCTGGCAACAAGGCAAAGGCCGCACCCGTGCCGACACCCAGCCCGGTGATTTTGCCGCTATAGCGGACTTTCGTGCCATAGAGATCCGCCGTCAGCGTGGCTTCCTGGCCCAGTCGCAGGTCACGCAGCTGGTTTTCCTTGAAGTTGGCTTCCACCCATACCTCACGCAGGGGCACCACCGTCATCAGGTTCGAGCCCGCCGACACGCGCTGCCCGAGCTGCACGGTACGCCGCGCCACATAGCCGTCGGTCGGTGCCAGCACCGCCATGCGCTCATTGGCCAGATACGCCTCGCGCACTGCCGCAGCCGCGGCCTGTACCGCCGGGTGATGGATTACATCCGTGCCATCGGTCAGCGCCTGGTTGCTGGACAACTGTTCACGGGCTGCTGCCACCGCTGCTTCAGCCGCTGCCAGGGTGCTACGGGCCGCAGCCGATGCCGCCTCGGCATGCCGCAGTTCCTCGTGCGACACCGCGCCATTGCTGGCCAGCGTCGTGCGGCGCTTGCGGTCGTCCTCGGCGCGTGCCAGATCACTGCGCGCCTTGACGACTTCGGCCTGGCGCAAGGCGATCTGCGCATTCAGGGTTTCGTTATCGGCATACAAAGTCCGTGCCTGACGCACGGCCTGCGCCAGCTGGGCTTCGGCCTGCTCAAGCCGGATATGGGCGTCGGCGGGATCCAGGCGCACCAGCACCTGCCCGGCCTTCACGAAATCCATGTCGTCCGCATAGATGGCCTCGACCGTTCCTTCCACCCTGGGCGTAATCTGAATCACATTGCCCTGGACATACGCATTGTCCGTGGTCTCGTAGCGGCCACCCAGCAACCATTCGTAGGCACCAAAGGCGAGCGCCGCCAGCACCACCACGAAGGTCACGCTCAGCAGCACCTTGCGGCGATGCCTGGTCGCCGCGGGATCCAGCTTCTGCTTGCTACTGCTTTTTACGTCACTCTTTTGCGTGTGATTGTCGTCACTCATGGCAAATTTTCGCTGAACAATGAAAAAACCCGGCGTTTGCCGGGGTGAAAACAACCAGCCTGCCGGCCGGCGCGTGCTTACGCCCGGCCTTGCCGGAACCTGGCGGCCACTAGCCCTGCCAGCAACTGGCGCCGCCCGATCAGGCCCAAAGCATCAAGACAGCCTCTCACGCCTGCCCCGACCTATCCAGCAATGTCTGCTGCATGCGACGCAGATAGGCCTTGAGCTGCGCGACTTCGGTTTCAGAAAAATCCTGGAGCCCCAACTCATGCACATCCCGCAGCACCAGCGGAATCCGGCTGGCCACCTCGCGGCCCTGTTCGGTCAATTCGATACGCACCACGCGCCGATCCGACTGGCAGCGCCGGCGCCGGCACAAGCCCTTGGCTTCCAGCCTATCGAGCATGCGTGTCATGCCACCGGCATCCTGCATACAGCCGCGCGCCAGCTCTGCCACCGTATCCGCCTGCCCGGTATAGAGCTTGAGGATCGGGTGCCACTGCGCGTTGGTCAGGCCGAAAGGCTCCATGCGCCGCTCGATTTCCTGACGCATTGCCGCCAGCGAGGAGCGCATCAACCAGCCCACGCTATCCATCAGGTCATAGGCCTGGATGAATTCCTGTGTTTTGCCTTGGTCTTCCATGGGTGAAAATATTATTTGCCTAGTCAATGACTGTCAAAGCATTGATTGATCCAGAATGAGAAATCGGCTTTGAAATCTGTTTCACTGGCTTACGCCAGCAGGTGCTAATTCAGCAGGCATGCACGCACTCACACGTGCCGCAGCATGGAAAAAGCCCCCGGATTCCGATCAATATCGGTTTCCGGAGGCCAGTTTCTGCAAGACCAAGGGTATCGCGTATCGCTGAGACGCTCAGCTCGGCATATCATCCGCCGGCATCATCAACGCATACCCACGGTTGCGATAACTGCGGATCTGCGGCCTGCCTTCCTGGCCGGCACGCAAGCTGAGTTTGCGGCGCAGGTTGCTGATATGCGTATCCAGGCTGCGATCCAGCGGCTCGATGGAACGCCCCAAAGCGGTTTCCGTCAGATGCTCACGGCTGATCATGGCGCCCGGACGTCGCATCAGGGCGGTCAGGATGCTCGTTTCCGCCGCTGTCAGATAAACCTGATTGCCGCCCACCCGCACTTCCGAGGATGCCGAATCCAGACTCAGGTCGCCCACTTGCAGATACCGGCTGGCCGCATCGGCCTGGCTCACCTGGCGCCGCAGACAACCATGCAGGCGCGTCCAGAGAATATCGAAATCCACCGGCTTGCGGACGTAATCGCTGGCGCCGCAGCGCAAGCCCATCAGCCGCTCGGTATCGCCTTCGCTTTCAATCAGCATCAACACCGGCATATCGGAACGACGCCGCAAGCGGGTCAGCAGCGAAAAACCGTCGTTTTCAGGCAGACCGGCGTCGATGATGGCGAGATCTACCCGCTCATGCAGCACGAAATTCCAGGCGGACTCTCCGTCTGCCGCCAGATGGACAGACAACGGCGCAGCAAGCGCCAAGGCGGGCAGTACCTGGCGCAGCACCGTCGGGCCGGAAACAATCAGGAAAGAAACGGATTTTGCATAGGGGCAGGCGTCAACACGCGGCTCGCCCGCAGGCGGCGCAATAGTCATGTCCTGCTTATCCAGAGAGGCTTGTTGCATAGGACAACAGCGAAGAGTGTTCCGAGGAATTTCCAAAGTATTCAAAAGATACGTATGGAAATCATTTTTTTAGCACAAGGCAAGCAATACCGCAACTTATGATGCGAATCGTTTCTATTTTTAAGTTGAAGATTTGCCAACGCAATACGGCAAAATAAAGATGGCTTAAGACACAGGGGCCAACCTCAAGAAAACAGGGCTTTCCAAAGGCAGAACCAAGGAAAAATCCACACCCATCCCTTGTGTGGCATGCGTTTAAGCCGCTTTCCCCATGACCGCATCCGTTGCTGCGCAGTGCCCCGGCAATATACCCGGATCGCCAGGAAGCGCAAGCGCCATTCACGCGCCCGGATGCAGTGCAAAGGACGCGAACACCCGGCGCCAGGCCAGATCTGGCGGCCATCAGGCCCCGAAAACTTATCCCCAGGGCCTGTGAATAAGTCGGTGGAAAAGCTTGGCATATGTCATGCAAACGCAATAATGACGAGCGGGGCTGGTTGACTGAGCAAAATTTGAACACTGCCGCCATTTTCTCGGCAGCCGCCCTCGTCCAACCTACTCCCGCACCTCCAGCGCGTGCCTTTAGCACCTACCCTCTACCCCTGCCATGCACAGCCGCCGCACCCGCAGCAGGCGGGGGCTGCAGGGCCGGTAGGCAGCGAGCGGCGCCCGCTGCGCTAGCTGCCACACAGCCACCAGCACCGGACTGCGTCAGGAAACCGGCGCAGGCGACAGCGACGCGCGCTGCCCGGCTGCCCTGTTCCCGCAATCACTGATCCAGCGTCGCGCCGCCATCGACCCTCAGATCATGCAGCGTAATATGGCTCGCCCGCGCCGACAGCAAAAAGAGCACGGCATCCGCCACCTCGTCGGCTGTCGCCAGCTTGCGCAGCGGAATGCCCAGACGGTATTGGTCCGGCTCTCCGGCGATCAGGTTCTCGCGAGACAGCTCCTGGCGCAAGGGCGCATACGGCAGCACCATTTCCGTTTCTCCCGGAGACACGATATTGCAGCGCACGCCATAGCTGGCCAGCTCCAGCGCCAGGCAACGTGTCAGCTGGGCAACGGCCGCCATAGAGGCCGCATACGCACCCATGCCCGCTCGCGGCGTTGCCGCCGCACTCGAACCGATATTGACGATCGCCCCCCTGCGCCTGGCCATCATGCCCCGCGCCACGACGCGATTGAAGTTGAATGCCCCCATGGTGTTGACTTCGAACGCCCGCATCCAATGGGCCGGCGCCACCTCCACGATACGCCCCAGCTGCAGCAGGCTGGCCGCGCTGACCAGCTTCTCGATGGGGCCGAGCATCTGCTCTGCGGCGGCAACCGCCAGTTCGACAGCCGCCGCGTCGCTGACATCCAGATTGGCCAGATGCAACTGCGCCGGGGCGGCATCTGCCTCCAATACCTGCAGGCTTGTGCCCAGCTGGTCGAATACCGCTACTTTTGCGCCCGCCGCCAGCAAGCGGCGGGCGAGCACCAGCCCGACCCCACTTGCCGCACCGGAAATCGCAACGCAGACACCGGCAAACTCATCGGTATATCCGTGGTACCCCGCGCTTTCCGACATACCCTTCCCCTTCTTTCATTTTCACGCTCTTCCAGGCCTGGCCGGACATACTTTTTAACATCGACTTCCCCCGGCAGGAGGCCAGGAGGCGGCCTCGTCGTAGAAACCCTGAGACAGAATGAAACTCCTGCCCGCTCGGCGTGGCTAGCCGCAGGGATTCGGCCTAAAATGCCGAGTTCCGGATAAGTTTTGAAAGCCAGCGCCCTAACGCCTGGCTCGCCTGCCATGACGACTACAGACACACTCGCCAACCGTAAACCGCTGCAATTGCCTGCCGGCCGCAAGAAAGTGCTGCTGCATTCCTGCTGCGCGCCCTGTTCTGGCGAGGTCATGGAAGCCATGCTTGTCTCCGGCATCGAATACGACATTTTTTTCTACAACCCGAACATCCACCCGGTACGCGAATACGAAATTCGCAAGGAAGAAAATATCCGCTATGCCGAACAGCACGGCATCAAGTTCATTGATGCCGACTACGACATGGACAACTGGTTCGATCGCATCAAAGGCATGGAAAACGAGCCCGAACGCGGTATCCGCTGCACCGCCTGCTTCGACATGCGCTTCGAGCGCACGGCGCTCTATGCCCACGAACACGGCTATGACACCATCACCAGCTCGCTGGGCATCTCGCGCTGGAAGGACATGAACCAGATCAACGGCTGCGGCGAACGCGCCGCCGCGCGCTACCCCGAACTGGTTTACTGGACCTACAACTGGCGCAAGGGCGGCGGCTCGGCGCGCATGATCGAAATCAGCAAGCGCGAACAGTTCTACCAGCAGGAATATTGCGGCTGCGTCTATTCGCTGCGCGACACCAACCGCCATCGCCGCGACCAGGGCCGCGAACGTATCAAAATCGGTGTGAAATACTACGGCGTGGAAGAAACCTCGCTGGAAGACTGATCCTGCCCGACGCGGCCTGCCCGACGCGCCGCAACCTTCCCCCTGCCCCCGCACAGAGAGCCCGCCATGCCCAGCTCACGCTCACGCCGTTTCATGCAGATAGATGTGTTTTCGGCGCAAGCCTATCAAGGCAATCCGCTGGCCGTGGTGCTCGACAGCGAAGAAATCAGTGATGCCGCCATGCAGCGCTTCGCCAGCTGGACCAACTTGTCGGAAACCACATTTCTGTTGCCGCCCAGCCCCAGCGGCCAGGCAGCCGGGGCGGATTACCGGGTTCGTATCTTCACGCCCGGCGGCGAACTACCTTTCGCCGGCCACCCCACGCTGGGCAGTTGCCATGCCTGGCTGACGGGCGGTGGCAAGCCGCGTACCGAAGGCCTGGTCATCCAGGAATGCGCACAAGGCCTGGTTCCCTTGCGGCGCGACCCCGTCAGCGGCCTCTGGGCCTTCGCTGCCCCTGCCATGGCATGCGGCGACATCGACCCCGGCCAGTATGAGGCACTGCTCCGCGCAGCAGGTTTGTCCGCCGGGCAGGTCAAGGATAGCGCGATCCTGGCCAATGGCCCGACCTTCCGCGCCTTGCTGCTGGATACGCCGGCATCCGTCCTGAACCTGACGCCGGATCTGCCCGCCCTGCATGCCCTGGACATACAGCTGGGCGTGGCCGCACGCCATGCGCCCCCCGGCGGCACGAGCGCAGACCTGGAAGTCCGGGTCTGGTTCAACACCGGCAGCACCTTGACCGAAGACCCGATCACCGGCAGTTTCAATGCCAGCCTCGCGCAGTGGCTGATCGGCCGCGGCCATATGGCCGCGCCATATCTTGCCAGCCAGGGAATCAACCTGGGCCGGGCCGGACACGTGCATCTCTCGCAGGACGACAGCGGCCAGGTCTGGGTAGGCGGCCATAGCAATACCTGCATCAGCGGCGAGGTCATACTCTGACCCATTCCGCAGCCAGGTGCCATCGCGGTTGGCCCACGGCGCTTCGTCCCACAAACCTGCCCTCCGTCGCTGGCCATGCCGCCCATGGAGCAGCGTCAAGGCCGGCGGCGACACACCGGTTACAGCAATTCCTTGCGCAATTCCGCTGCCGATTTCGGTGACAGCAGGCCTGGCGCGACGTCCAGTACGCTGCGTGCCCCCCGTTCGCCCGCCTGCTTCAGCCTGTAGGCTGCCCGTGCGTATGCCACCAGCACGCTGGATGTGAATTCCGGGTTGCTGTCCAGCGCCAGCGCATATTCCATGATCTGCTTGCTGCCTGCGCCCGTGGTGCCGCTGCGGATCACAAAACCGCCATGCGGCATGGCATTGTGTTCCTGGCGCAGCGTCTCGTCGGAAATGAAGGTAACGGTCGTGTCGTAGTCGGCAAAGTAATCCGGCATGCTGATGATGGCCTGGCGAACCTGTTCGGGGTCGGCGCCTTCGGCGAGCACCACGAAACATTCACGCTTGTGCTTTTCACGCGTGTTCAACACCGGCTGCTCGCCATCGCGCACGCGCTGAACCGCTTCCGGTACCGGCACTGTGTACTGCACGCCGCCCTTGACGCCGGGCACGCGGCGCACCGCATCCGAATGTCCTTGACTCAGGCCCTTGCCCCAGAAGGTATAGGTAGCACCTTCCGGCAGGATGGCCTCACCGAACAGCCGGTTGAGCGAAAACAGGCCCGGATCCCAGCCCACGGAAATCAATGCCACGTTGCCGCCAGCCTGAGCCGCCTCATCCACGGCCGCAAAATACTCAGGGATCCGGGCATGCGTGTCAAAGCTATCGACCGTGGTGAAATTACGCGCCAGCGCCGGGCCTTGTTCCGGCAAATCGGTGCGCGAGCCGCCACAGAGAATCATCACATCCACCGCTGCACGGAAATTCCCGATGTCGTCCCACGGATGCACCGGCACAGCGGGATCCAGCAGCGTCACGCTGGCAGGCGGACGCCGGGTGAATACGCCCACCAGTTCCATATCGCCATTCTGTGCCACGGCCGATTCCACGCCACGGCCCAAATTGCCGTAGCCTGCGATGCCAATCCGGATTTTCTTACTCATTGTCCCATTCCATCCAGCCAATATGAAAAACGCCGCCCCTGCCGGCTGAACAGGGCATGACGTACAAAAAAGAAGAAATTTTACCCGCAGCCTCTGTGCGGGCGTCGCTTCAGTCTCAGCGCCCCGGCGCCCCGAAGCGAAAGCTCGATACCGTCACGCCGCCACGGAACCCGGTCTCGTGATAGGTCAGTGCGGCCTGATCCTGCTCTGCCGCCCCGACGGCCACCATGAGCGGCAACAAATGCTCTTCGCGCGGATGCACCTGACGGGCATAAGGCGCCGCTTCCCAATCGAGCAAGGCCTGGGTGCGCTCGGCCGCCGGCAACGCCATGGATGCGCACAGCCAGGCATCGAACGCCGTCGAACTCTCTTGTGCTGCCGGGCCGAAGGCGCGCAGGTTGTGGTAGCTCAAGCCGCTGCCAATGATCAACACCCCTTCCCGGCGCAAGGGCGCGAGCACACGTCCCAGCTCCACATGAATGCGCGGCTCCAGCCCCGCCATCAGCGAGAGCTGCACGATGGGCATATCTGCTTCCGGATAGGCCACCACCATCGGAGAATAGACGCCGTGGTCATAGCCGCGCAGGCCATCGCTGGCCACCGGCAACCCGGCCGCCCGGATCATGGTTTCGACCTGCGCTGCCAGCATCGGGTCGCCAGGCGCCGGATACGTGACATGGTAAGTGTGCTCGGGAAAACCGTAGTAGTCGTAAATCATGGGTGGGCGCGGATGCGCCTGCACTGTGAATGCCGGTGCTTCCCAATGCGCGGACACCATCAGAATAGCCTTGGGTTTAGCGCCGGCATCCTCCGGCATACGGCGCAGCGACTGTGCCAGACCGGCATAGGGGCCATCCAGCATCCCTGCCATCCAGGGCCAGGGACCACCGCCATGGGAAATGAAAAACGTGGGAAGTTCTTGTGTCATGCGAGGCCATTCTTAAAAATAGGGGCGGCACGGCCGGCGCCAGTGCCGGCAACATCCGCTCAGGTATCGGGGGACAGCGTGGGCGCCTGCCCCAGCCGCTCTGCCAGAAATGTCATCAATACCCGCAGTTTAGGCGGCAAGTGCCGGGTTGGGGGATAAAGGATCCAGGCCTGCCCGCTGTAGTGAGTACGGAACGACCACTCGGGCAGCACCTGCAGCAGATGCCCTGCCTGCAGGGACTGGCGCGCGGTGAAATCCGGCAGACTGGCAATTCCGAGATGATGCAGGGCCGCATCCAGTCGTACCCCGGTATGGTTGGCGGCATAGCGCCCACGCACCGGCACCGTCACGCTTTTGCCGGCACGCACGAATTTCCAGCGCGCATCGGCCGGCGCTTCGCCCAGATAGATGCAGCTATGCTGCTTCAGATCCTGCGGATGCCGGGGAGTACCGTAACGTTCAAGATAGGCCGGCGTCGCGCACAGCATGTGTTCTATCGCCACCAGCGGCCGCCCCATCAGCCCCGGCGGCGGCTGATCGGTAATGCGGATCGCCAGATCTATGCCGGCTTCGATCAGATCCAGCGGCCGGTCATCCAGACGCAGCTGGATATCTACCTCGGGGTAGCGCTGCAAGAATTCCGGCATATGCGGATGCAAGACGAAGCGTCCGACGGCCTTGGGCACACTGACGCAAACCCTGCCGCGCGGCACCTCGTCATAGCACCCGGCACTGGCCATCACGGCCTGCGCCGCCTGAACCATGTCCGTACACCCCGCGTACACCTCACGCCCGCTCTCGCTCAGGCGCAGCTTGCGGGTCGTGCGCAGCAGCAGACGGGTCCCCAGCGCTTTTTCCAGCCTGGCCACCGCCCGGCTGGTGGCCGATGGCGTACTGCCCAGCTGCCGGGCCGCGCCGGAAAAACTGCCGCATTCCACCACCCTGGCGAATACCGCCATTTCCGTCAGCAACGCCACATCCTGATTTGTGCTCATAGCGCAAATATTATTTGAATAGACAGGTAATTATCGCTTACGCAGCAATTTCATACACTGGCTTTCAGCACATGCCGTCCCGTTAACCGATACCACCTCTCATTCATTGCACCAGTTATCATGCCTTTGCACCTCAACAGCCCGCTCCTGGATTCCGAGCCCCTGAGCCAGGCTTCCCATCGCCGTATCCGGCTCAAGCTGGACATTCTGCAAGCCCCTGGCTCCTTCAAGATACGGGGCATCGGGCTGGCCTGCGAAAGCTACGCCCGGCAAGGCAAGCAACGCTTCATCGCCTCATCCGGCGGCAATGCCGGCATCGCCGTCGCCTACGCGGGGCGCCGCCTGGGTATTCCTGCCGTGGTCGTGGTACCGCAATCCACCCCTGAACCCGCGCGCGAACGCATCCGCCAGCAGGGTGCGACATTGATCGTGCATGGCGCTGCCTGGCACGAAGCCAATGCCCTGGCCCAATCATTGCTGACCGACACGGATGCCTTCATTCACCCTTTCGATGATCCCTTGCTCTGGCAAGGGCACGCTTCCTTGATAGATGAACTGGCAGCCTGCAGCGCCGCCCCGGATGCCATCGTGCTATCCGTGGGCGGTGGTGGCCTGTACAGTGGTGTCGTGGAAGGCCTGCGCCGCAACGGTTGGGACAAGGTCGCCATCATCGCGGCCGAAACCGCTGGCGCGGACTCCTTCGCACGCGCCATCGCTGCCGGAGAACGCATTGCACTGGACGCCATCACCAGCGTGGCAACGTCGCTGGGCGCCAGGCAAGTCTGCGAACAAGCCTTTCAACTGAGCCGGCAGCATCCGACCCGCCCGGCCGTCGTCAGCGACGCCGCCGCCCTGCAGGCGTGCGAGCGTTTCCTGGATGACCACAGAATGCTGGTCGAACCCGCCTGCGGCGCCGCCCTGGCGCTGCCTTACGATAATGCGCAAGTGCTGCAGGACTACCAGGATATCGTCCTGATAGTCTGCGGTGGCGTGATCCTGCCGCTCAATGCACCGGGATCACAGAGCCCTCATAACGATCGCGGATGAAGGTCGCCATTTGCGGGGATTCTAGGACTTCGGCCAGCCGCGTCACCCGCGCGTCCTGCGCCAATGCCGGGGAAGTCACCAGCACATTGGCATAGGGATTGTCCGCGACACGCTCCAGCGCCAAGGCATCCCGGGCCGGTTTCAGGCCGGCTTCCAGCGCGTAGTTGCCATTGATAATGGCCAGATCCACATCCGGCAGCACCCGTGGCAACAAAGGCGACTCGACTTCGGAAATGCGCAACTTGCGCGGATTTTCGGCAATGTCCGCCACGCTGGCCAGGCCCTTGGACGGATCCTCCAGCCCCGGCCGCAGGCGCAGCAGGCCCTGGTCCTGCAACAGGAACAAGGCGCGGCTGAGATTGCTGGCGTTGTTGGGCAATGCCACCACGGCGCCGTCAGGCAGATCCCTCAGATTGGCATGACGGCGCGAATACAGGCCCAGGGGCTCGATATGCACAGTCGCCACGACGGCGAATTTCTGCCCCAACGCTTCTTCCTGCGTGCGCAGATAGGGCACATGCTGGAAAAAATTCGCCTGCACATCGCCCCCCGCCAACAAGGCATTGGGATTCACACCATTGGGAATTTCAATGATTTTCAGCGCCAGGTCATCCGCCAACTGCCCGGCCTGTTCCAGAATTTCCGCGTGGGGAATGGCGTCTGCCGCGACGATCAATGTCGTTTGGGCGACTGCGCTGGTGCCCATTGCTCCCAGGCAAACCGCCAGGCCGGTCAGTACATGGCGCCATCCTGCCTGGCGGCGCAACGTCACTCCCGCAATATTGTTCTTCATTCTTGCCGCTCCCATAGAAAAATCGCAACCTTCCGGCCATCTGGCCGGCTCGACACTCAGGCAGGCGCGCCCGCCTTTTCGAGCACATCCGCGTAATAGCGTTGCGCCACATCAGGATGGGAGCGCAAACGTCCCTTGAGATAGTTCAGCCCCACCTGGCGCAGCAGCGGGTTGAGCGGATCGGTTTCCGGCCCCAAGGCCTGGGCCGCCAGCTCGGCGGGCAAGCGATAGAGCGGCACTTCCGCATCCAGCCGCGCCCCCAGGAAGAAGGCAACCGACAGGCGATCACGCCCCGACGGTGGCGTCACCACCTGGTGCACCGTCGCGCGCAGATAGCCGTTGGTCGCCAGCTCGAGCAACTCCCCGATATTCACGACGAAAGTGTTCTCGATCGGATGCGCGTCGATCCAGCGCCCGTCCTTGCCTTCGACCTGCAGCCCACCCTGCTCGTCCTGCAGTACAAAGGTGATCAGACCGCTATCCTTGTGCGGCCCGACGCCCTGATCGCTGCCGGTCTGTTCGCGGCCGGGGTAACGGATGATCTTGGCATGTTCGTTGGGCTCACGGCCATACAGCGCGTCGAATGCATTCTCTTCCAGGCCCAGCGCCAGGGCAAAGGCGCGCAGCAAGCGCAGCGTGGTGCGGGTCATTTCCGCTTGCCACGCCTGCAATACCGGACGCAACTGCGGCAAGCTTTCCTCGGGCCAGAGATTTGGCCCCTGCAGGCGTGCCCAGGGCGGCGTATCCGGGCCAATCTCGCGCACGGCGCGTTCGGCGCCGATATCGAACTGTTCGCGCCAATCCTGCCGCCCTCGCGTGTACTCGGCCGCAGCCAGCGAATAGCCGCGGAAATGCGGCGAATGAATCATCTGCACCGTCAGCTTATCGGCCTGGGGCAAGGCGAAGAACTCTCGCGCCCGCTGTTTGACGGCCTGCAGTAGCGCCGGCGGGATGCCATGGCCGGTAATGTAGAAAAAACCGATTTCACGCGCGGCATAACGAAGATCGGCCAGGAAGGCTTCACGCTGTGCCGGGCTGCCGTCCAGCAGTGACAGATCCAGAATAGGCAGTTGTTCAGCAGTAAGATCAAGACTCATGGCAGTAAGCGCCTTTAAGCAGAAACGAGACAAAAACAGACATCAGAACGCCGGCAGCAAAGTGCCGCTATAGCGTGTTCTCAGCAATTCGCGCACCTCATCGGACTGGAAGGCGCGCGTCAAAGGCGCGACCCACGGCTGGCCGCGGTCCCGTTCCCGTACCACCAGTACATTGGCGTAAGGTCCGCCAGGCGGCTCCAGCGCAATGGCGTCGCGGGCCGGCAGCAAACCGGCCTGCGAGGCTTCGGCGGTAATAATGGCGCCGGCATCGACATCATCCAGCGCCCGCGCCAGGATCAGCGAATCAATCTCACGAATCTCAAGCTGGCGCGGGTTGGCAACGATATCCAGCGTGGTCGCGTTGTCGCCGCGTTTGACATCCAGATCCGGACGCAAGCTAATCAGCCCGTAATGCTGCAGCAGCAACAGGGCGCGATTGCGATTGGTGTCATCCCCCGGGATCCCCACCAGCGCCTTTTCCGGTAGATCATTCAAGGATTTGTATTTGCGCGAATAGATACCCAGGGGCGCACTCAGGGTGTGCGCTACCGGCGCCAGCGCATAACCATGCGCCCGTGTCTGCCCGCGCAGATAGGGCTCGTGCTGGAAGGCATTGGCGTCCAGATCGCCATCGTTGAGCGGTCCGTTGGCGTTGAGATGGCCGGTGAACACCACGGGTTTGATCTGGATGAGGCCTTCCCGCGCAGCCGCCCGGCTGGCCGCTTCAGCCACATCTTCCATGACGCCGCCGCTGATGCCCAGCCGTACCGTCGTTTGCGCCTGCACGGAGGCGGCCAATCCAAGCGTCAGGACGACCCCGGCCCATAAGGTTTTTTTGATATTCAACATGACTGAAAAACGTTTGTTCATTCGGTTTGAGCACCCGGAGCCTGCCGCTCCGGCTTCAGCATCAAAGATGCGCCAGCGCCTGCGCCAGATCGGCACGCAGATCGTCGATATGTTCGATCCCGATCGACAGGCGCACGGTTTCTTCGCGTACCCCCGCTTTGGCAAGCTCGTCGGCAGCCAGCTGGCGATGCGTGGTCGAAGCCGGATGCGTGGCCAGCGACTTGGCGTCCCCGATGTTCACGAGACGCGTAAAGAGCTGCAAGGCATCAAGAAAACGCGCACCGGCTTCGCGTCCGCCCTTGACACCGAAAGTCAGCACCCCTGACGCCTGCCCGTTCAGATATTTCCGGGCCAGTGCGTGATCGGGATGGCCCGGCAAGGCGGCATAGCTCACCCAATCCACCTTGGGGTGTGCCTGCAGGAACTGCGCAATCGCCAAGCTGTTCTGGTTGATGCGATCCAGACGCAGCCCTAGCGTTTCAATCCCCTGCAAGATCAGGAAGGCATTGAAGGGCGACAGCGCTGCGCCGGTATTGCGCAGCGGCACTACGCGGGCCCGGCCGATATAGGCCGCCTCTCCGAGAGCTTCGGTGAACACCACGCCGTGATAACTGACCTCCGGCTCGTTGAGACGCGGATAGCGGGCTTTATGCTCAGCCCAGGGGAAGCGCCCGGAATCCACGATGGCTCCGCCCAGGGTGGTGCCATGCCCGCCCAGGTACTTGGTCAGCGAATGCACCACGATATCCGCACCATGCTCAAAAGGACGCAGCAGATAAGGCGTGGCCACGGTGTTATCGACAATCAGCGGAACGCCATGACGATGCGCAATCTCGGCAATCGCGGCGATATCGGTAATGTTGCCCAGGGGGTTGCCGATGGACTCCACGAACACGGCCTTGGTGCGCGCATCGAACAAGGCCTCGAACGAGGACGGATCCGCCCCGTCGGCAAAGCGCGTGACAATGCCGAATTGCGGCAAGGTATGCGCAAACAGGTTGTACGTGCCGCCATAGAGCGTGGACGCCGAAATGATGTTGTCGCCCGCTTCGGCCAAGGTCAGGATCGAATATGTCACGGCCGCCTGGCCGGAAGCCAGCGCCAGCGCGCCTACGCCGCCCTCCAGGGCTGCCAGCCGCGCTTCCAGCACCGCATTGGTGGGATTGGTTACCCGGGTATAGATGTTGCCCTCGACCTTCAGGTCGAACAGATCAGCGCCATGCTGGGTGTCATCGAAAGAAAAAGCGGCGGTCTGATAAATGGGTACGGCCACGGCGCGGGTGGTGGGCTCGGGGGAGTAGCCGCCGTGTACGGCGACCGTCTCGAATTTCCAATCGGGTGTTTCCTGCTGCGGCATGATGCGCTTCCTTGTCTGGCAACCATTGACGAGACAAGGTTATGGGGGCCGCACCGTTTTTTGAATAACCACTTCGCAATATGCTAATGCTCAGTCAGGCATGACTGCGGCAGCGGCGCCAGGCTTCCGGCATCCGCGCCAGGCTTCATAACCAGCATGCACTTGCTCATGACTTGTTGGTACATCGCGCCCCGCGCCGGCACTCCTACAATGATTTCCACCCATGCCCGGCTCTGCGGGCACCTGTCGGATTCTGCTGGCCCGTGACCGTCACCTCGCACGTTGCCGTGCCGACGCGTCCCCCGCCGCCCCTTCCCACGCTCTCCTCACGTTCATTTTCCCGTCCATGACCCACCGCGAAGTCCGATTCCCCAATACCGTCCCAGACATCCACCGCCCCTGGCAGGCCGCCGCCGACCGCTACAGCCACCATGCCTACCGCCGCGTCGGCAGCAGTGGCCTGCTGCTGCCGCCGATTTCACTTGGCCTGTGGTGGAACTTCGGGGATGAACATCCTTTTTCCCGGCAGCGCGACATCCTCACGCATGCCTTTGATCGCGGCATTACCCACTTCGACCTGGCGAACAACTACGGCCCGCCGCATGGCGCGGCAGAAGAAAACTTCGGCCGCCTGCTGCGCAACGAGTTCCGGCCCTACCGCAGTGAGCTGGTGGTTTCCACCAAGGCTGGCTGGCCGCACTGGCCCGGCCCCTACGGCAATTTCGGCTCGCGCAAGTACCTCATCAACAGCCTGGATGAATCCCTGCGCCGTCTCAGCACGGATTACGTGGATATCTACTATTCCCACCGCGTCGATCCTGACACCCCCATCGAGGAAACCATAGGCGCGCTCGATACCGTTGTCCGCCAGGGCAAGGCGCTCTATGTAGGGATTTCTTCTTATTCCGCAGAGCGCACGCAGCGTGCCGTGGAATTTGCGCGCAGCCTGGGCACGCCGCTGGTCATCCATCAGCCGGCCTATTCCCTGCTGAACCGCTGGGTGGAAAATGGCCTGCTCGACACCCTGGAACAGACCGGCCTGGGCCTGATTGCCTTCACGCCGCTGGCCCAAGGCCTGCTGACCGACCGCTTCCTGCAGGATCGCAATGCCGCACACGCATCCAAGCGCTTTTCATTTGATGCGTCCCATCTGTCGGAAGACAATCTGCGCCGGCTGCGCGACCTGGCCGCCATCGCCCGCGCACGCGGCCAGACCCTGGCGCAGTTGGCCATCGCCTGGCTGTTGCGCAACCACCGGGTGTCCTCCGTGCTGGTCGGAGCGTCCTCCACCGCGCAACTTGATGAAAACCTGGCGGCACTTGCCAACACGGCCTTCAGTACCGAGGAACTGCAAGCGATCGACCAGGCGGTGCAAGGCGACAGCGGCATCAACCTGTGGGCGCAATCGTCCGATCTGTAGGCATCACGCCGCGCATCCGGGCAGCCTCGAACAGCAGGCCCACGCCAGGCGTGGCCGGATGCCCGGCTACCCCGCTTGCAGGCTCCAGCCCTGTTCGCTTGCAAGCAAGCGGTCGGTCAGCGCCAGCTGGCTCAGGAACGCCTCATCATGGGACACGACTACCAGGGCCCCTGCATACGCCTGCAGCATGCTTTCAAGCGCCTGCATCGAGGGCAGATCCAGGTGATTGTTCGGCTCATCCAGCAGCAGCAACTGCGGCGGCGTATCGGCATACATCACCCTGGCCAAAGCCGCTTTGAGGCGCTCGCCACCACTGAGCATGCCGCTGGGCCGCGTGACAGCCCCGGCATCCAGCCCCAAATGCGCCAGCCGCATGCGCAATTCCCCTTCGGGCAGGCTGCCATTGACCGCCTGCATCTGCGCCAGCACGGAACGCGCCGGATCCAGGTCAGCCAACCCCTGATCCAGATAGACCACCGGCACGGCAACATGGCACCTCCCCGACACCGGTTGCAACTGGCCTGCCAGCACTTTCAGCACCGTGGACTTGCCACAGCCGTTCGGGCCGATCACCCCTATCCGCTGTTGCCCTGCCACCCGTAAACTGAGTGTGCGCGTCGCGCCCTCGACATGAGGCAGCACCACTTCCTCCAGGCTGGCGACACAGCCGGGCGCATGCGATGCACCAAGCGGCGCATGCATCACGATCTCTCCGTCTTCCGCCACTTGCCGGGCCGCTTCACGCACCCGCTGATTAGCCTGCTCGCTGGCTTCGGCTTGCCAGCGGCGCAACTTGCCTGCAGACCCCTGGCTACGCTCTTTCTGCCGATCCAACAGGATTTTGGCCTGGTTCGCTTCGCGCCCCTGGCGGTTGCCGCGTGCCTGCCGCTTTTCCTGGCGTTCGCGTTGCTCGCGCAGCCGCTGTTCGTCCCGCTGGCGCTCCAGCTTGCGCTGCGCCAGGCGCTCGATCGCACTTTCCCGCTCACTGGCCAGGCATTGCGCATAAAACGTGTAATTCCCACCATAGCTGCGCAAGCCCAATGACGACAGCGCCACGATGCGCTCCATGGTGTCGAGCAAACCTCGGTCATGGCTGACCACCAGCAAACCGAGCTGCCAGCGCTGCAACTGCGCCAGCAGTGCCTGCCGGGTACGGATATCCAGATGGTTGGTCGGCTCGTCGAGCACCAGGAAATCCGCTTCCGACAACATGGCGCCGATCAGTGACAAGCGCATGGCCTCCCCGCCGCTGAGCCGGCTGGCCGCGACGGTTTCGTCGAGATGACCCAGCCCGCTACGGTCCAGTTCGTCGTGCAGGCGCTGGCGGATATCCCAAGCATCGCCCACGGTTTCGAAATCGGCAGCAGCGCTGCTGCCCGCCTCGATACGCGCCAATGCATCCAGACGTACCTGCACGCCAGTCAGGCTGGCGACCGTCGCCCCTGGGGCCGGCACCAGCTGTTGCGCCAGGTAATACACCTTGCCGGAACGCAAGCATCGTCCTGCGCTGGGCGGCAACAGCCCGGACAACAGGCGTGCCAGCACGGACTTGCCAACGCCATTGCGCCCCACCAGGCCGGTGGCACGTAGATCGAAATGTTCGTTCAGGTCGGAAAAAAGCGTCCTGCCGTCAGGCAAGACATAAGACACGCCTTCCAGCGTCAGAGATGGACTTGTATAGGGACTCGTCATGGTCACTCCAGAAATGCCAGAAACTCCCCCTGCTCATCAGGGTAGGTGGAGACTGACCGTCACAGGGACGGTGGCATTAATGGCGCATGACGAATACCTCGGCAGTAAACCCGGAATGGGTGATAACTATAAAGTATAGCGACAGACCCGGCACAAGGGAAACACTCACGCCCATGGCGAACCCGCGTCGTTCACGCAACAAAAAGCCCTGGCCGGCCAGAAGCGGCAGACCAGGGCCAGGATCCAGGAGAGCCCTGACGCCAGGCTGGCGTCAGGCATCCCGAAACCGATGCGTTTACTGCAGGGTACGCTCGAACACGAACTTGCCTTCGCGCCAATCGACCGGCACCACATCCCCCGGACCGAATTTGCCCTCCAGGATGAGGCGAGCCACAGGATTCTCGATTTCCTGCTGGATCGCGCGCTTGAGCGGCCGGGCACCAAAGACCGGATCGAAACCCGCCCGGGCGATTTCCGCCAGCGCCGTTTCCGTGACATCCAGATGCATATCCTGCTGTTGCAGGCGCTTGTCCAGACGCTGCAGCTGGATGGCAGCAATATCCTGGATGTGCTTGCTGTCCAGGCCATGGAACACCACGACTTCGTCGATACGGTTCAGGAACTCGGGGCGGAAGGACTGCTTGAGTTCTTCCCACACCGCGCTCTTGACGGTTTCGTAGGGTTCGCCCGCCAGCAGCTGGATCTGGTGCGACCCGAGGTTGGAGGTCATGACGATCACTGTGTTGCGGAAGTCCACCGTGCGGCCCTGACCATCGGTCAGGCGGCCATCATCGAGCACTTGCAGCAGCACGTTGAATACATCCGGGTGCGCCTTTTCGACTTCATCGAGCAGCACCACGCTGTACGGCTTGCGGCGCACGGCTTCGGTCAGGTAGCCCCCTTCCTCGTAGCCCACATATCCGGGAGGCGCGCCAATCAGGCGGGCCACCGAGTGCTTCTCCATGAATTCGCTCATGTCGATGCGGATCAGGTGCTCGTCGGAATCGAACAGGAAGTCTGCCAGCGTCCGGGTCAGTTCGGTCTTGCCCACGCCCGTCGGGCCCAGGAACAGGAAGGAACCGTAGGGGCGCGACGGATCAGCCAGCCCGGCCCGCGAGCGACGGATCGCATCGGCCACCAGGCTCACGGCTTCGTCCTGGCCGATCACGCGGCGGTGCAGGTAGTCTTCCATGTGCAGCAGCTTGGCACGCTCGCCCTGCATCATCTTGGACACGGGAATACCCGTGGCACGCGACACCACTTCGGCGATTTCCTCTGCCCCGACCTGGGTACGCAACAGGCGCGGCTTGCCGCTGTCGGCAGCATCCGCAGACTCTTCCGTACGCTCCGCCGCCTTCAGGCGCGCTTCCAGTTCAGGCAGCTTGCCGTATTGCAACTCCGCCAGTTTGTCGAACTGCCCCTTGCGCTGCAGCTCCGCCATCTCGGCGCGGACCTTGTCGATTTCTTCCTTGATGGACTGCGTGCCTTGCACGGCCGCTTTTTCCGCCTTCCAGATTTCTTCGTAGTCGTTGTACTCGCGCTGCAGCTTGTCGAGTTCTTCCTCGATGGCCTGCAGGCGACGCAGCGATGCGTCGTCGGTTTCCTTCTTGACCGCTTCGCGCTCGATCTTGAGCTGGATGATGCGGCGATCCAGCTTGTCCATGACTTCCGGCTTGGAGTCGATCTCCATGCGGATGCGCGCCGCTGCCTCGTCGATCAGGTCGATGGCCTTATCGGGCAGGAAGCGGTCGGTGATATAGCGGTTCGACAGCTCGGCGGCCGCCACGATGGCCGGGTCGGTAATCTCGACGCCGTGGTGCAATTCATAACGCTCCTGCAGACCGCGCAGGATAGCGATGGTCGATTCCACATCAGGCTCGTCAACCAGCACTTTCTGGAAGCGGCGCTCCAGCGCAGCATCCTTTTCGATGTACTTGCGGTATTCGTCCAGCGTGGTCGCGCCTATGCAATGCAGTTCGCCGCGCGACAGCGCAGGCTTGAGCATATTGCCGGCATCCATGGCGCCTTCCGCCTTGCCCGCGCCCACCATGGTGTGGATTTCGTCGATGAAAACAATGCTGCGGCCTTCGTCCTGGGAGAGTTCCTTGAGCACGGCTTTCAAGCGCTCTTCGAACTCGCCACGGAACTTGGCCCCTGCCAGCAGGGCAGCCAGGTCGAGTGACAACACGCGCTTGCCGCGCAGGCTTTCCGGCACTTCGCCGTTGACGATGCGCTGCGCCAGGCCTTCGACGATGGCGGTCTTGCCGACGCCGGGTTCACCGATCAGCACCGGGTTGTTCTTGGTACGGCGCTGCAGGATCTGGATCGCCCGGCGGATTTCGTCATCGCGGCCGATGACCGGATCCAGCTTGCCCTGGCGAGCGCGCTCGGTCAGGTCCTGGGTGTACTTGCCCAGGGCTTCGCGCTGGCCTTCGGCGTCCTGGTCATTCACGGCTTCGCCGCCACGCACGGCCTCGATGGCGCTTTCCAGCGCCTTGCGCTGCAGTCCGGCTTCGGCCAGCGCCCGGCCCACCGGGCCTTTGTCTTCCGTCAGCGCCAGCAAGAACAGTTCGCCAGCGATATAGGCATCGCCACGCTTGCCTGCTTCCTTGTCGGTGCGGGCCAGCACGGCTTGCAGATCACGGCCGATCTGCACATTGCCATCACCGCCCTGCACCTGGGGCAAAGCCTTGATGGCGGAATCGAGCGCAGGCGCCAGGCGGTTGACCGCCACCCCGGCGCGGGCGAGCAAAGCCGCAGCGCCGCTATCCTGGTCAGCTAGCATGGCAGCCAGGACGTGCGCGGGTTCAATATAGGGATTGTCATTGCGTACAGCCAGGCTCTGAGCATCGGCCAGTGCCTGCTGGAACTTCGTGGTGAGCTTGTCGAATCGCATAATCTACCTTGAGCAGAAATCAGTGGGGCCATGAGGCCCGATACACCAAAGATGCGGGCAACATCGCTGATTTTCAAGACTTGTCCACAGGTTGTCGTTGCGCTGGCTCAAAAAAAGCCGGCACCGCAGCACAAGCATACTCAGAATGGATGAAATTATCAGCGTCCGGTGTGCTGCAAGAGGCACACTCCCGGCGACATCACGCCGTCCGGGCGCGGATAGACGCGCCGCTGGCGGCACGTCCCGCCCCGCCAAGCGAATTCAGGCGCTGGGCCGCGTCAGGATATAAGCCGCGGAAGCCAGCATGAACACGCCCACGCCCAGCGCCAGCCACAGCCCGGGCTGGGCGGACAGGAAGAAAATGGCATAGCCGGCTGCAATACCGCTGCAGGCATAGGCCTTGGCCCGTGGAGCGATCGCCCCCCTGGCCTGCCAGTTGCGCAATACCGGCCCAAAGGACGGATGATTCAGCAGCCACTGCTCCCAGCGCGGCGAAGAACGCGCAAAACACCATGCGGCACCGATCAGGAAAACGGTGGTCGGCATCACGGGCAGCAACGCGCCGATGATGCCCAGACCGACCAGCGCCAGCCCCAGCGCGAAGTATCCCCAGCGCACGACCCGGTTACGTACGGGGACGTTCACGGGCGGGGCCTGCTCTTCAGGCTTCATGCCTGCCTCCCGGACAGGCCGGCCAGCACCTGCAGCGCCGCGTGGGCGGCGGACAAGCAGGTGGCGGAGCAAGGAAAGCGGGGCATACGATCCGGCAAAAAAGACAGGCTGAGGCGCCCGGAAGCACAGGCAAGGCGATGCGAAGGCTGCCTTTGGTCTGAATTGTGCAACAGCGCCTGCCAAAATGCCAGGCAAAATCCTGCCGGATCGCTGCGGCGCCGGGCTGCGGCGCGATAATGGTGAAATGTCGAACACCCTCCCGCGCCCGCTGGGCATCACCTTGGGCGATGCCGCCGGCATCGGCCCGGAACTCGTACTGAAACTCTATGCCAAGGGGCTGCCCTACCCGGCCATCGTCTATGGCGACGCGGGTGCCCTGGCGCGCGCCCGCGCTTACAGTGGCGCGGCTGCCGCCAGCCTGGAGCTTCAGGCCATAGACCACCCCCGCGACGCCTGTTTCCGTCCCGGCCTCATTCCCGTCATCTCGCGCGCCACGCCGCTGCCTGCCGAGCTGCCGCTGGGCCAGGTCAGCGCGTTGGCGGGACGATCGGCCTACGAGGCCATTTGCCATGCCATCGACGATACGCTGGCCGGACACCTGCATGCGGTTGTGACAGCCCCCATCCACAAGGAAGCCCTGCAGGCGGCGGGTGTCGATTTCCCGGGCCACACGGAGATCCTGGCGACGCGCTGCGCCACCGATGACTATGCCATGGTGCTCGTCAACGACTGCCTGCGCGTGCTGCTGGCCACTATCCATATCGCCCTGTCGGAGGTTCCGGCGCGCATCACGCCGGCAGGCCAGCGGCGCTCGCTGGCGCTGGCGCATCGGGTGTGCCGCCAGCTGGGCGTGGCGCATCCCCGCATCGCCGTCGCGGGCCTGAACCCGCACGCCGGGGAAGGCGGGAAATTCGGCCTGGAAGACCGGGACATCATCGCCCCTGCCATCGCCTGGGCCAGAGCCCAGGGCTACGATGCCAGCGGCCCCTGGCCGGGAGACACGGTATTCATGCGCGCCCGACAGGGTGAATTCGATATCGTGGTTGCCCAGTACCACGACCAGGGCCTGATCCCGGTCAAGTACCTGGGGCTGGATCAGGGCGTGAACATCACCGCCGGCCTGCCCATCGTACGCACCAGCGTGGACCACGGCACGGCATTCGACATCGCCGGCAAGGGCATTGCCGACGAAGCCTCGTTGCGCGTCGCCTGTGACATGGCGGCGGCCATGTCGCCCGAAGCCAGATAGATAGCCGGTCCGGCGTGGCGGCGGGCCGCAGGCGGCATGGCCCTCGTCCGGCAGTGCGACGGCTGGAAACAAAAACGCCAGCCCCCAGGCTGGCGTGAGATGCTCTCGGCGCAAGCGCCCGGGCCAGGCACTTAATAGCCCGAATCAATCATGGCATTGCCCTGGGTGTAGTTCAGGAAGCGGGTGCTCGAACCCTGGAAGGTCAGGCGCACGGTACCGATAGGGCCGTTACGCTGCTTGCCGATGATGATTTCCGCCGTGCCCTTGTCCGGGGAATCCGGGTTGTACACCTCATCACGGTAGATGAACAGAATCACGTCGGCGTCCTGCTCGATAGCGCCGGATTCGCGCAAGTCACTCATCACCGGACGCTTGTTAGGACGCTGTTCCAGACTGCGGTTCAGCTGCGACAGCGCGATCAGCGGGCAATTCAGTTCCTTGGCCAGGCCCTTGAGCGAACGGCTGATCTCGGAAATTTCAGTTGCTCGGTTCTCGCCTGCGGAGCTGGCTGACATCAGCTGAATATAGTCGATGATGATCAGGCCCAGCTGTCCGCACTGGCGCGCCAGGCGCCGGGCGCGGGCGCGCAGTTCGATGGCTGTCAGGGCTGGGGTTTCGTCGATATAGACCTGCGCTTCCTGCATGGTCTTGACCGCATGGGTCACACGCGGCCAGTCTTCGGCCAGCAGCTTGCCGGTACGCATGCGGTGCTGGTCCAGCAAGCCTACCGAACCCAGCATACGCATGGCCAGCTGCACCGCTCCCATTTCCATGGAGAACACGGCAACCGGCAGGCCTTCATTGATGGCTACATGCTCGCCGATGTTCATCGAGAACGAAGTCTTGCCCATGGAGGGACGGCCGGCAACGATCACCAGGTCGCCCGGCTGCAGGCCGGAAGTCATCTTGTCCAGATCGGCAAAACCCGTGGGTACGCCGGTCACATCCGAGGTGCTGTCGCGGTGGTACAGCTCGTCGATACGCTCGACCACCTGCTGCAGCAGCGGCTGGATTTCCTGGAAACCCGCCGCGCCGCGGGCACCTTCCTGAGCAATCTGGAACACCTTGGCTTCGGCTTCATCCAGCAACTGGCGGGCGTCCTTGCCCTGCGGGTTAAAGGCTGCCGCGGCGATGTCATCAGCCACCGTCACCAGCTTGCGCAACATGGCGCGCTCGCGCACGATTTCCGCATAGCGGCGGATATTCGCGGCCGAAGGCGTGTTGTGCGCCAGCGCATTGAGATAAGCCAGCCCGCCGGCCTCTTCGTTCTTGCCCGAACTGGCAAGCGATTCATTGACGGTAATGACGTCAGCCGGCCGCGCCAGGTTGATGAGACGGACGATATGCAGCCAGATCAGACGGTGATCGTGACGATAAAAGTCTTCTTCGGTAAGAACGTCGGCAATGCGATCCCACGCGCCATTGTCCAGCAGCAGACCACCGAGCACCGATTGTTCGGCTTCGATGGAATGCGGCGGCACACGCAGGTAATCCAGTTGAGACTCAGCAGGCAAGGCACTCACAGCGCGCAGTACTCCATAAACAGCCCGTCAGACAGGCGCATACCTCTTTCGCCGGCGGGGACACCCCGGGGGAAAGTACGTATGCAAAGCCGATATTGTCGCACTAAACCGCCACGGGCAATCCGGCTCGGCCCGGCGGCCGACAGAAGACGCCTGCGGCCCGCCCTCGCCAGCAACCCACGCGCTGCTCAGTCCGCCCTGTCCAGGGGTTGCGCTAGGAAAATCCCTAATTTTTAAGAAATTCGGGAACCCACTCAAAAGAAAACATACAAATCATTATCATTGATTAATTTCCAGCTACGGTACTGCAGCAGATCGGCCGCCCGCCACCGATGCGCCGTCTAACCGGATTCGCCCGCCCAGCCCAAAAATACTGCCATGTCCCGCTCAGGCTCTTCCCCGCCCAGGCCCCAGTCATCCGCCAGTCCGGCCGAACCGGCACCCGGCATGACCGCCGAATCCGCCGTCCTCAGCGTCAATGAAACGCTGGCCTATGGCATGAGCAAGCACTTGCTGAGCCAGGCAGCCAGGCAGCAACAATCCAGCCTGAACCGCCATGCCCGTCCGGAACCCGGCAGGAAACGCATCTCGTCTTTCAAGCAACTGACGCGCTGGGCGCGCAATATGATTGCCCCCGGCCTGCTGATCTACAGCGAAACCCATATCCCGGAAAACACGGGCTTCCGCAAAGGCTACTACCGGCAAATGCACTGGATGGCCAGCGAACTCGATGGCCGCGTCCATCTGCAACTTGAAGTTCTGACCATCCCTGCCCGCACGCATCAGCTGCATGTCCATATCCTGGTGCGTCTCAGCCAGCATGCGCAGATGCGGCTCTACCATCGTCTGGGCACCATAGATCACCAAACGGTGCTGGCCGAACTGGGCAACCTGATTTCCCACCTGCACGGCCTGCTCACGCTCTACCAGCACTCGCCCATGCAACGCGACTGGATGATCACCACGCCGCGTGGCGTCTTCGTCCTGGCCCGCGATATCCACCAACCCGGGCTGCTCATCATCAAAACCTGGATCAGCAATCACCGGCTGTACGACGGCTCACCCCTACAGCGTGCGGTGCGGCAGGCCCAGGCCGAAGGAGAAGGGCTGATCATCAACCATCCCCCCTTCTACCCCATTCTTTCCCAAGCCCGCCTACAAGCCAACCTGCCCACCCAGCTGCCCCTGTACCAGCTTTTCAACCAGATATTGCAAAGCCAGTACCCGACGCATTCCCCCATGCCCGAAGCCATGAAATTCAGGGCCAGCCTGACGGTGGACGATACCGGCGCCGAGATCCCCCTGGCGCCCTGCGAACCCCGCAAGCTGCTTGCCCCGCCCATCGCGGCGCCACTGCCTGCGGGCCAGCCGCCCCGCAAAGTTCTCACCAGCGGCCGGCCGGACCTGGGGCTGGATTCTGACTTTCTCAGCAAATATGCGCACGTGGCCCGGCTCCGTCCCTCGGATATTTCCCGGCGCGTCACGCCGGCCATCTACGAGCAATCCTCACTGCGGCCACCACGCTGAGCGGCGGCTCAGCCCTGGTGACAGCGACTTTCCTAGGCGGCTCCCGAGCCGCCCTGGCCGGGCTCGCCTTCCAGGGCCACCAGCAGCCGGGCCAGTTTATCGTCGAGATCCGCCAGAACCTCGGCCGGAATCCGGGACAGTATCTGCCGTTCGTGTTCGACAAAAACCTCCACAGCGCGATTGATCAAGGACAGGCCGGATGCGGTCAGCTGCACCAGCATGCTGCGCGCATCCTGCGCATTGGGCACACGCTCGATGAACTGCCGAGCCTCCATCCGCTTGAGCCTGTGCGTCATCGTGCCAGATGTCACCATCAGCGAAGAAAACAGTTCCGTCGGGCTCAGGCAGTATGGCTGGCCCGCGCGCCGCAAGGTCGCCAGCATATCGAACTCCCACACTGCCAGCTCGAACTCGGCCAGCGCCGCTTCCAGCTGTGGCTCCAGCAAGCCGGCGCAACGCTTGATGCGTCCGATCGGCCCCATGGGCCGGGCATCCAGCTCCGGGCGTTCGCGCCGCCATTGCGCAAGAATGGCATCTACCGAGTCTGCTGGACGGGGGGTATGGGCGTCGTTCATTTATCTTGACTTCAAGGTATTTAATGTACACAATGATTTTACCTTGAACTAAAGATAAATTCATGAACGCCTCTCCTGCCTCCCTTCCCTGGCGTGATGTCCTGCTGACAGCCCTGGGCCCCAGCATATGGGGTTCAACCTATATCGTGACGTCTGAAATTCTGCCTCCGGATCGCCCGTTCACCGCGGCGCTCATCCGGGTTCTGCCCGCCGGCATCCTCTTGCTGCTGTTCACCCGCTGCCGGCCAGCCCGTCAGAACTGGTGGCGCCTGATTGTCTTGAGCGCACTGAATATCGGTATTTTTCAGGCCTTGCTGTTCGTCGCCGCCTACCGGCTGCCCGGCGGCCTGGCAGCCGTACTGGGCGCCATCCAACCCTTGCTGATCATGCTGCTGAGCTGGAGCATCGACGGCCGTTCGCCCTTGCGCAGCACGCTTTGGGCAGCCGTTGCCGGCGTGCTGGGCATGGGTATTTTGCTGCTCTCGCCACAGACGGTCTTCGAGCCTATCGGCATTGCTGCCGCCCTGCTGGGCGCCGCCGCCATGGCAACCGGCGTCTGGCTGACCCATCGCTGGAAACTGGACATGCCGGTGCTGGCGCTGACCGGCTGGCAATTGCTGATCGGTGGCCTGATGCTGGCCCCCGTCGTCTGGCTGCTTGAACCACCGCTGCCCACGCTAACGCTGGCGCAGTGGTCTGCCTATGCCTATCTGTGCCTGGCAGGTGCGATGCTTGCTTACGCGCTCTGGTTCCGTGGCGTTGCCCGCCTGCCTACTGTGGCCGTTGCGTCCCTGGGCCTGCTCAGCCCCCTGACTGCCGTGGTGCTGGGGTGGGTTCTGCTGGCGCAATCCATCACCGGTACGGCGCTGGTGGGGCTGGTCATCGTGCTGGCCAGCGTCTTTGCCGTGCAGTGGACCGCCACCCGCCCACACTGACCCGCCACGGCTCGCGATGGGCCCCCCCATCCGCCGCCATGCCCGCCGGGCCTGCGCGCTTTCGTTCCGGCTTCCGTCTTTGTCCGGCAAGTGCGGAACGGGCCCGCGTGCCGCAAAGCGCGGCTTGCCTTCAACCGCAATCCACCTGCAGACGGTTGAAGTCATGGGCGCGCAGCTTGTCATCCTCGATAAAGGCCATGAGCCGCGCGCCATCCTGCCAGCACCAATTGAAGGCCTCATGCGACTGCAAAGTCAGCAGCGAGCGCCAATGCGAGCCGCTGGGATGCTCCTTCAGGTTCGGCGTCGGGTCATAGGCCAGACTGTCCCAGGAGGGCCGCCCCAACAGATAGTCGCGCGGCAAATCGCCGCTTTCTTCCAGGGCTTCGAACCAATCGCTGATCTCGTCGAACGACACAGGCCAGTCATCGCGGAGTTCCTCGTGGCGAGGAATGTCGATGCCGTTTTCAAAACGCAGCTCATGGCTGCGCGTTACCCAGCGGTGGGGCGCCTGAATCTCGTGCAAGTCACTGGTATTTGGCCAGTAGTACGCTTTGAGGTAGTTTTCGTCACGCCAGAAAATGGCGTCGTCCTCATCAAAACCATAGAACAGGGACAACAGACCGCTGGCGGGCAGCTCAGCCGGGCGGTCCGGCCCAGCTGGCAATTCCGCGAAATTGATCTGCCCGACAAACAGATAATGCCCCTCCGGATGCTCGGGCCAGGCAAACCCCACGGGTACCACGGGCTGGCCGCCAAAGCGGCTTTGCCGCGCCGCGCCCTGGGACTGGCCCAAGCGGATCGCCACAATCGGCTGAGCCAGGTTCAGGAAATAGGATTTGTGCGCCTTCAGCAGGGGCGAGGCATCCAGGTGCCGTTCGAGCGTGTTGAGATTCATATCGCCTTGTATCGTGGCTGACCGATCCAGAGGTTTCAGATCATGTCCGGTTCCGCCGGATTGTAATCATCCGGCAGAACCGTTCGGCGGCACCCGCCGCGCCCTCATGTCCTCGGCCAGCCGCTCAGGCCATCACGCTGCCTTGCGCAGTTCGCGCGCGGCCTCCACCATGGCTTCCAAGGCCGCCCTGGTTTCCGGCCAGGCGCGCGTCTTCAGGCCGCAATCCGGATTCACCCACAGACGTTCCTTGGGCAAGCGCGACGCCGCCTTCTTCATCAGCTCGACCATCCACTGAACTTCCGGCACATTGGGCGAGTGAATGTCATAGACGCCAGGGCCGATGTCGTTCGGGTAATGGAACGTTTCAAAGGCTTCCAGCAGCTCCATGTTCGAACGCGAGGTTTCAATGGTGATGACATCCGCATCCATGGCGGCGATAGCGTCGATGATGTCATTGAACTCCGCATAGCACATGTGGGTGTGGATCTGCGTATCGTCACGCACACCCGCCACCGAGAGGCGGAAGCAGTCCACTGCCCAATCCAGATACGCCTCCCAGTCGGCACGGCGCAAGGGCAGGCCTTCGCGAATGGCGGGCTCGTCGATCTGGATGACACGGATACCCGCCTGCTCCAGATCCACCACTTCATCGCGCAACGCCAGCGCCAGCTGCCGGCACGTATCTTCGCGCGGCTGGTCGTCACGCACAAACGACCATTGCAAAATCGTGACCGGGCCAGTCAGCATGCCCTTGACGGGACGCTCGGTCAGGGACTGGGCATAGGCAGACCAGCCCACGGTCATGGGCGCCAGACGGGCAACGTCACCGAAAATGATAGGCGGCTTGACGCAGCGGGAACCGTAGCTCTGCACCCAGCCGTTGCGGGTAAACGCAAAGCCGGCCAGCAGCTCACCGAAATATTCCACCATATCGTTGCGCTCGGGTTCGCCGTGCACCAGAACATCCAGCCCCACTTCTTCCTGAAAGCGGATCACCGCTTCGATCTCTTTGCGGATGGCCGCCTCATAAGCCGCATCAGTCAAGGCACCGGACTTCCAATCACGGCGCAGCGCGCGGATTTCCGCCGTTTGCGGGAAAGATCCTATCGTGGTCGTCGGGTATGCCGGGAGCCGGAGCAAGTTCTGCTGGGCAAGCAGACGTTCAGGGAAAGGTGCACGCTCGCGCGACACCTCGGCCACCGCCCCCAGGCGACGCTCCACGGCGGGGTTATGGATGCGACGCGAGTGACGACGCGCTTCCAGCGCCTTGCGCTGGGCCGCCAGCGCTGCCTGCGTTGCTGCGTCGGCATTGCCCCGCACCGCAGCGGCCAGCCACTTCACTTCGTCCAGTTTCTGTACGGCAAAGGACAGCCAGCTTTTCAATTCCGCATCCAGCTCGGTCTCGTGGGCCAGATCCACCGGCACGTGCAGCAGCGAGCACGAGGGCGCCAACCAGAGGCGCTCGCCCAGGCGTTCCTGGGCAGGCGCCAGCAGCGCCGCCGCAGCGTCAAGATCCGTGCGCCAGATATTGCGGCCATTGATCACGCCGGCCGACAGAATCTTGTCGGCGCCCAGGGCGTCCAGGACGGCATCCAGCTGCACCGGAGCGCGCACCAGATCCACATGCAAACCGGCCACGGGCAGCGCGGCAGCCGTCGCCAGATTGTCCTGCAATCCGCCGAAATACGTCGCCAGCAATACCTTGGGGCCGACATGGCCCAGGCGGGCATAGACCGCGCCAAAAGCATCGCGCCAGGCCTGCGGCAAATCCAGCACCAGAATGGGCTCGTCGATCTGCACCCATTCAACGCCCTGATTCGCCAGCCGGGCCAGAATATCCGCGTACACGGGCAGCAGCGACGGCAGCAGCGCCAGCTTGCCTTCATCACCGGCACCGCCGGAAAACGCATCGCCCTTGCCCAGCCACAGCCAGGTCAACGGCCCCGGGATCACCGGTTTGGCTTGATAGCCCAAGGCCTGTGCCTCGGCCACCTGTTCAAACAGATAATCGCGTGCAATGCGGAACGTCTGGCCCGGGGTCAGCTCGGGAACGATGTAGTGATAGTTCGTATCGAACCACTTGGTCATTTCGCAGGCCGCAGCCGGTGTACCGGACGGTGCCCGGCCACGCCCCATGCGAAACAGGGTATCCAGATCGACGTCCGCACCGGACGGATGGCCAAAACGCGCCGGCACCGCCCCCAGCAGCGTGCTCCACTCCAGGATGTGGTCATACCAGGCGAAATCCCCTACCGGCACCTGCGCTACCCCCGCCTCGGCCTGCACACGCCAATGCGCAGCGCGCAGTTGCGCCCCCGTGGCCGTCAAGGCTGCCTGATCCTGCTTGCCCGCCCAATACGCTTCCACTGCACGTTTGAGTTCCCGTTGCGCACCGATACGGGGGAAACCCAAATTATGAATTTTCGTCATATATAAATATCCCTATGCAAATTATTTTCAAGACAAGTCTATTTTGCTAGGGAATACCGCAATGACAAAATCAAATATCGCATTCATAAAATGAGATAAACTCATGTTATTCATCAGGCATGAGCAAAATTCATGGAAACTCGCCGTGCCCTCACCTTGAACGGCCGGCCACCTGATGTCACCGCTCGAATTCACCGACTCGAATCCATCGCCCAGTTTCACTCTTTATTACAAGACAGCGCCATTTGCCATGTCGGCGACCCTCGGAATGCCCCTGCCCGCCGGGCAACGCTTCCCTGGCCCGGCTACCGCGAGGCTGGCCTCCTGCCGCTGCTCTGCCCTGACACCATGATCGAAATTCGCCACCTGGAAACCCTGTGCGCCATCCGTGACGGCGGTAGCCTCCTGGAAGCCGCCGAACGGCTACATGTCACGCAATCTGCGCTGTCGCATCAATTGCGTGAATTGGAAAGCCGCCTGGGCGTTTCGCTCCTGAACCGGCGCACACGCCCCGCCAGGCTGACCACAGCCGGGCTGCGCCTGCTGGCGCTCGCCGACGACATCCTGCCCAAGATGCGCACTGCCGAACGAGAAATTACCCGTCTGGCGGCGGGCCGCACCGGCCGCCTGCATCTGGCCATCGAATGCCATTCCTGCTTCCAGTGGCTCATGCCTGCGATGGATGAATTCCGTGCCAAATGGCCGGAAGTTGCCCTGGATCTATCTGCTGCCTTTTCCTTTGCGCCCTTGCCTGCCCTGCTGCGCGGCGACCTGGATCTGGTCGTAACCTCCGACCCGCAGCCGCTGGACGCCATTACCTACGTTCCCCTGTTCCGCTACGAGCTGGTGCTGGCTGTCTCCCAAAGCAGCCCGCTGGCCGAATACGATCATATCGACGCCATTCATCTGGCGGATCAGACCTTGATCACCTATCCGGTGGAACGTCAGCGTCTGGATGTCTTCACGGCTTTTCTGGACCCACAGGACATCGAACCCGCTGCGATTCGCAAGGCGGAACTGACGCCCATCATCGCCCAACTGGTCGCCAGCAACCGTGGCGTTGCCGCTCTGCCCAACTGGGCGCTGACGGAGTACCTGAACCAGGGCTGGCTGCATATTGCCAAGCTGGGCCGCCAAGGGGTATGGCGCACGCTGTACGCAGCGGTACGCGCCGAAGACGAACACGCGCCCTATATGCAGGAGTTCCTGAAAATTGCCCGGACCGTCTGTTTCAAGACGCTGTCCGGCATTCATGAGGTCTAGTCGGAAAACCCCTCAAGCCCGTCAAACCCCTCAGGCTCGGATTCGCCACGCAAGGCAGCCTTCAGCACCTTGCCCACCACATGCCCGGCAAACCCCCGAGCCGCCAGGAAACGGGCCTGGCGCGCGTACTCCTTGGGTGTGTCGGGTAAAGCCTTGCCGTCGAAGCGTTTGCGCCAGACCTGCACGGCACGCTCGTACTCCGTCGCGCGCAAATCTTCGGACAAGGTATCCAGCAATTCATCTGCCACGCCCTGACGACGCAAATCACCGATGATGCGTCGCTCGCCCTGGCGGGCGCTGCGCTGATTCAGCATGCTGCGCGCGTAACGTTCATCAGACAACCAGCCTTCGCGCTGCAAGTCGTCCAGCAACGCCGTCAAGGTTTCAAGATCGGGCGCATGCGGCACAAGACGGCCGCTCAGTTCCTTGCGGCTGTACTCCCGGCGCGACAGCAAACCCACGGCCCTGGCCTTGAGTGACGGCCCACGCCGCTCCGCACTGGCAGCCGGGCCATCAGTATCCGAGAGTCGGGCTGCGGACTGAACTGCGGACCGGGCCACAGAATGATCTGTAGATCGAGTTGTAGAGCGGGCTGCGAACCGGGCAGCCTGCCCGGCAGGGGATCGAGCAGCGTCGCTACCCGGCTCCATCGCTGCGGCTTGCCGCGCTGGCACGGCCTCAAACGCATCAGCAGGCTCGGCCATGCCCCCTGGGGGGGCATCAACAAAGCAATCCGACTCGAAATCTTCGTCTTCATCCAAGACTTTGTAGGCATCGCCCAGCGTGGCGCGCAGCGGCGCCGGCCGATTTTCAGTCTCAGCGTCAGCACGCCGATCCGGGTCGTCATGGCGCCTGGAGGCAAACCCACCCAGGCGCCTGTTGCCGTTACGCCAGGCTGAATTCACAAGCGTCAGTCGGCGAAGTCGCCTTCGGCCTCACCCTTGCCCGCTGCCGAGGCGACTGCCGCAGCCCGCAGGGAAATTCCCAGGCTTTCGCGCACCCGGTTTTCAATTTCCACTGCCGTTTCAGGGTGTTCCTTCAGGTACTCGCGGACATTGTCCTTGCCCTGGCCGATGCGCGTGCCGCTGTAGCTATACCAGGCACCGGATTTTTCGACGATCCCTGCCTGCACCCCGAGGTCGATGATTTCGCCTTCACGCGAAATGCCCGAGCCATACATGATGTCGAATTCGGCCTGCTTGAACGGCGGCGAAACCTTGTTCTTGACCACCTTGACGCGGGTTTCATTACCCACGACTTCATCGCCACGCTTGATGGAACCGATACGACGGATGTCCAGGCGAACGGAGGAATAGAACTTCAGCGCATTGCCCCCCGTCGTGGTTTCCGGGTTGCCGAACATCACGCCGATCTTCATGCGGATCTGGTTGATGAAGATCACCATGCAATTCGTGCGTTTGATGGTGGCAGTCAGCTTGCGCAAGGCCTGGCTCATCAGGCGGGCCTGCAGGCCGGGCAGCGAATCGCCCATGTCGCCTTCGATTTCCGCCTTGGGCACCAGCGCCGCGACGGAGTCGATGACGATCAGATCGACCGAACCGGAACGCACCAGCGCATCCGTGATTTCCAAAGCCTGCTCACCGGTATCGGGCTGGGAGATCAGCAGGTCGGACAGGTTCACGCCCAGTTTGGCGGCATACTGCACATCCAGGGCGTGCTCGGCGTCGATGAACGCGCAAGTGCCGCCTATCTTCTGCATTTCGGCGATGACCTGCAAGGTCAGCGTGGTCTTGCCCGAGGATTCCGGACCATAGATTTCCACCACACGGCCACGCGGCAGGCCGCCGACGCCCAGGGCAATGTCCAGCCCCAGCGAACCGGTAGAAACGACCTGGATATCGTGCTCGACCTCGTTGTCGCCATAGCGCATGACGGAGCCTTTGCCGAACTGTTTCTCGATCTGCGACAGCGCGGCGGACAGCGCCTTGGCCTTTTCCGACGCGGCGGCCTTGCTGAGTTTGTCGTCCATGTATGAATCCTTAAGCTGAATAGATGCCCGGAAGCTGACCGGAGCTGCTGAATTGTCTTGCTTGTCTTGCGGAAATGGCTTCCGGGCTGCCCGGCATGGTGGCCAGTGCAAGCCTTCAGGCTTCCTGCCAGGCCATCCCTGCCAGAAAACTTCCTGATGGCCCGCGCGGCGCACCGATAGCCAGGTACCGTCGGCATTATGGCATCAGATTATACTGTACAAAAAACCAGCATGACAAATCCGCCACACCCTGCCGCCATCCGCCTGATCCCGGCTGACGATTCCTGACACTTCCCCACCCGCCTGGCCGCCCTCCCCGCCATGGCGGCATGGGCACTTGTCCATGGAATTATTCAGGACTCTGTCAGACCAGAGCGACTAGACTGGCTTCCATGATGGCGGACACCGGTTCCCCCGCATGGCAGGCGCAGCCCCCCTGTGCCACATGTCCGGTACCGCTTCATCGCTGGCGCCGTGCCCCCGCGAGCAATTCGCACGACGCCGAGCGTTCCCCAACGGCCTGGTCTCTGACCAGGCCGTTTTTTTTTCAGCGCCTGATTCCTTCCCGCTGCGGCCACGCCCAGACTCCCCCGGTGCCGCTGCCGTCCGCCAGCCCGGCCATGATTTGCGGCATCAGCGGAGGCTTGCGCGCCCGCCACCGCCGCCCACGGCCCGCCCCACAGCAGGGCTTGCCGGACAGCGCCCGGCACGAACACCCCTCTGCAGCCTGCTGAAATCAGCCGCACCGGGCGAGCGGGACGCGGCTTCAAATGCATGCGTAACCGGCACAGCCCCCCCTTTTTTCCCGGAATTCCGAGCCTGCCCACCCCAGGGCAGCAAGTCACCGTGCAACTTTTTCAAAAGAAAATATTCGGGGTTTTCCCGGTAAATTCTCAATTGATGGGAATAATTTCCAAGAAAAACGCCACAAATTGATAATCTTTGTCACATCACTCAGTTTGGAGCCCGATGGTGACAACAGATCAATCCGTCGGGGCAGGCGCAGATCGCGTGCTGTTCGTACTGGCTACGCTGGCGCGACACGATGCCCCCCTCAGTATTGCCGCCTTGGCCGAACAGACCGGTCTGGCCCAAAGTACGCTTTATCGGCAGGTCGCCCTGCTCAAGCGATGGGGATTTGTCGCCGAGCATGAAGGCGAATACGGGCCCGGGCCGCTGAGCGTGCAGCTGGCCTGGGGATTCGACCAATCCTCCTATCTGATCCACGAAGCCCAGCCGGATATGGAAGCCCTAGCCGCCGCATCTGGCGAAACCGTCGGCCTGCTGGTCACGGTAAAGGATCAGGCCGTCTGCCTGGACATGGTTGAAAGCCAGCATCCGCTGCGCTGCTCTTTTACTAAGGGGCGCGGCCTGCCGCTGACGCGGGGTGCCTCCGCCAAGTCCTTGCTGGCCTTCATGTCCCCGGCACGCCAACAGGCAGCGCTGAGCTATCTAGCCCAGGACGCCAGCATTGACAGCGCGCGCCTGAACATCGAGTTGAACGCCATTCGCGCCCAGGGATACGCCGTGACCGACAGTGAAGTTGACTCCGGCGTGTGGGGGGTAGGCGTGCCGATTTTCCAACGACCGAATCAAGCCATCGCTTCGATCACGCTGATGGCGCCCTCCACCCGCGCCTCCAAGCGGCCCCAGGCCTTGATCGAGATGACAACGGCCGCAGCCAAACGCATTTCCGCACGGCTGCAACAACGCTAAAAGCCCTGCCTGCTTTCCCGACCGCCTCCTCCCATCAACCCAACCCTTGCGCAGTTCCTGTTTTCTCGCCGCTAACCACGCCGTTCCCTCCCCAGCATCCACTTTCCTAGGATTGACCATGACGACACGTCGCACATTGCTAACCGCCGCCCTGACCCTGAGCCTGGCCTGGGGCGTAAGCCCGGCACACGCGCAGGACACCATACGCGCAGTGACAGACGCCACCTTCCCCCCGATGGAATTCGTCAAGGACGGCCAGCGCACCGGTTTCGATATCGACCTGGTTGAAGCACTGGCCGGCAGGATGGGGAAAAAAGTGGAGTGGATAGACATCGACTTCAAGGGTCTGATCCCCGCACTGCAAGCCGGTCGCGCCGATATCGCCATTTCCGCCATTTACATCACGCCCGAGCGCAGCAAAGTGGTGGATTTCACCGAGCCGTACTACGCCGGCGGCCTGGCTGTGCTGACCAAAAAAGATGGGCCGGTGAATACCGTGCAAGATCTGGACGGCCGCCGGGTGTCGGTTCAGGTGGGGACCAAATCGGTCAACTACCTGAAAGAGCACCACCCCGCCGTGCGGCGCGTAGAAGTCGAGAAGAACCAGGAAATGTTCAACCTGGTGCAGATCGGCCGCGCAGACGCCGCTGTGACCGGCAAGCCCGCCGCCAAGCTGTTCGCCCAAAGTTCGCCCGACATGAAGGTGCTGGACGAACAGATCACGACGGAAGAGTACGGCATCGCAGTCAACAAGAACAACCCCGCACTCACCCGGGAACTGAACGCTGCGCTGGAACAGATCAAGGCCGACGGCAGCTACCAGGCCATCGTCAACAAGTGGTTTGAGGCACCTGCACAATGAACCTGGATTTCGCTCCCGTCTTTGCTGATTTCGATGAGCTGCTCAGTGGGGCCATGGTCACCATCGAGGTGACCGCCTGCGCCCTGCTGCTGGCCTGCCTGATTGGCCTGCTGATCGGTGTGGGCCGGCTCAACCCGAAGCGCTACATCATCTACAACCTGTGCAGCCTGTATCTGCTGCTGTTCCGTGGTACGCCTCTGCTGGTGCAGTTGTTCATCTGGTTCTTCGGCCTGCCGCACTTTGGCATCACCTTGCCGGCATTTGCCTGCGGCGTCTTGGGCCTGGCCATGTATTCGGGCGCCTATGTCTCGGAAATCGTCCGTGGCGCCATCCAGTCGGTTGACCGCGGACAAACAGAAGCGGCCCGTTCGCTCGGGATGTCCTCGGGCATGTCCATGCGCGCCATCGTGCTGCCGCAAGCCGTGGTACGCATGATTCCGCCCCTGGGCAACGAGTTCATCGCGTTGATCAAGAACTCGGCGCTGGTGTCGCTGCTGACGATTCACGACCTCATGCATGAAGGCCAGAAAATCATCAGCGTGACCTACCGTTCGCTGGAAACGTATCTGGTGGTGGCCTTGATCTATCTGGTACTCACCACTGTCACGATGTTGATTTTGCGGGCAGTCGAACAGCGCCTGCGCGCCGGAGGAATGGTGCAATGAACGCCAGCACAAAAACCGCCCCGAACGCTGCCAGCACGCAGCAAGAGATGATCCGTATCCGCAATCTGCACAAATCCTATGGTGATCATGCCGTGCTGCGCGGGATCGACTTCGATGTCCAGCCCTCGCAAGTGGTCGTGGTCATCGGCCCCAGCGGCTCCGGCAAAAGCACACTGCTGCGCTGCTGCAATGGCCTGGAAGTCGCGCAGGGCGGAACGGTCGAAATCTGTGGCCAGACGCTGCTCGACAATGGCAAGCTGCTGCCCGACAGCGCGCTGAACCACCTGCGCATGCAAGTCGGCATGGTTTTCCAGGGGTTCAATCTGTTCCCCCACCTGACGGTCCTCGAGAATGTCACGATCGGTCCGCGCAAGCTGCGCGGCATGCAACGCGAACAAGCCAACGCCCTGGCGGAAGACTTGCTGAAAAAAGTCGGTCTGAGCCAGAAAATGGCAGCCATGCCGGCCAGCCTGTCGGGCGGCCAGAAACAGCGGGTGGCCATTGCCCGGGCGCTGGCCATGCAGCCCAAAGTCATGCTGTTCGACGAGCCGACCTCGGCACTCGACCCTGAACTGGTCGGCGAAGTCCTGCAAGTCATGAAGCTGTTGGCACGCGAAGGCATGACCATGATGGTCGTGACCCATGAGATGGGGTTTGCCCGCGATGTGGCAGACGTCGTGGCGGTCATGGACGGCGGCGTCATCCTGGAATCCGGAGCGCCGGAAGTCATATTCAGCCAGCCGCGTGAGCCCCGTACCCGGGAGTTCCTCCAGGCGGTCCTGACAGCAGGACAGGGAGGGCTGGCATGAATGCCACGCTAGCAGATGCGAGCCTCTGGACCGCGCGCGACGACAGCGCGGAGCACGGTGATACTCGCAGACTGGCACATATCGTCACGCAGGACGCCGGCCAGCCGGCGCCGGGCGAGGCCGTGCTGCTGGGCTTTGCCTGCGATGCGGGCGTGGCACGCAACCAGGGCCGCATCGGGGCCGCAGCCGGCCCCGCCGCCATTCGCCGCTTCCTGGCCGGGTTGCCGGCGCATGGTTTGCAGCGGCTGCTGGATGCGGGCGACATCGGCTGCGCCGGTGATGCGCTGGAAGCGGCCCAGGAAAACCTGGGCGCCAGCCTGGCTTCTCTGATGTCCCAGGGCGCCCGCCCCGTCATTCTGGGCGGCGGTCATGAAATCGCCTGGGGCAGTTTCCAGGGACTGGCACGCTGGCTGGCCGAACATGACGATAAGGGCCCTGTCCTTGTGCTGAACCTGGACGCCCATTTCGATTTGCGCACCGGCCGCCCGGGCAGTTCAGGCACACCTTTCGACCAGATCGCCAATCATTGCCAGGCGCACGGCCTGCCCCTGCAGTACGCTTGCCTCGGTGTGTCCCGCGTATCGAATACGCCTGCGCTATATGCACGGGCCGCTGAAATCGGCGCAGTCTGGGTCGAAGACTACGACATGCAGGAACGCCACCTGCAGGCGCGTCTGGCGGATGTCGATGCCTTGCTTGCCGCGGCCCGGCATGTCTATCTGACCGTCGATCTGGATGTCCTGCCCGCAGCCGTGATGCCTGGCGTATCAGCCCCTGCCCCCTACGGCGTGCCGCTGGCCGTGATCGAAGAAATCGTGCTGCGCGTCAAAGCCAGCGGCAAGCTCAGGCTGGCAGACCTGGCGGAATACAACCCGCGTTTCGATTTGGACAATCATGGCGCCCGCACCGCCGCACGCCTGGCCTGGCATCTGCTTGCCCCTTGAGACGCAACTTTTTTCCGGCCGGCTGACACGGCGGCGCCTTCGCAAAGAGGCGCCGCCGGTTCCATTTCCGCTGCCTGCCAGACTCTCGTCCGGACGATCGCCCCCCGAGCCGGTGCGCAACGGGACACCAGCGGCGCTCCATCGGAAACTGACACAAGCTGTAGCCAAGGATGGCACATTGCAGCCCCCCTCCCCGCCGGGCCTGTATTAGAATGCCCACTTTTGCGAGCGCGCCATGTGGTTCAAGAACCTGAAACTCTATCGTCTGAATCCCAGCTGGAATCCCAGTGTGGACGAGCTGGACGAACAGCTGGCCGCCCTGGCTTTCACCCCCGGCAACAGCTCGCAAGCGCAGACATTGGGCTGGACACCGGTACGCGAAAATGGCCGGTTTGCCCACGCCATCGGCGACCAGATCCTGATTTCGCTGCGCACGGAAAAGAAGCTGCTGCCCAGCACCGTCATCAATCAGGTTGCCAAGGAACGCGCTGCCGATTTCGAAGCCCAGCAAGGCTACAAACCGGGCCGCAAGCAAATGAAGGAACTGAAGGAGCGCATTTATGATGAACTGCTGCCGCGCGCCTTCAGCATCAGCCGCGACACCCTGATCTGGATCGACCGCAAGAACCGCTGGCTGGCCATAGACGCCGCCGCGTCCGCCAAGGCTGACGAAGCCCTGGGCCTGCTGGCCAAGACCCTCAGCCCCTTTCCCGCCGAACCGCTGTATGTCGAGCAATCCCCTGGCGCGGCGATGACCAGCTGGTTGGCCGATGATGAAGCGCCCGCTGGCTTCACCATCGACCAGGACACCGAGTTGCGCGCCGCCGGCGACGGCAAGGCTGCCGTGCGCTACGTCAAGCATGCTCCCGAGCCTGAAGAGCTGCGCCGCCATATCGCCAGCGGCAAACAATGCACACGCCTGGCCCTGACCTGGGAAGACCGTGTTTCCTTCGTTTTGTCCGATGCCTTGGACATCAAGCGCATCGCACCGCTGGATGTTCTGGCCGAAAACAGCGAAGCCGCAGGCCTGGCGGAAGATGAGCGCTTTGACGCGGATATGGCCCTGATGACAGGTGAACTGGCCAAGCTGGTGGCCGCGCTGGTGGACGCGCTGGGCGGCGAGAAAAAATCCAGCTAACTCTCGGTTTCGGTTTCGGCATCCGCCCTGGCTGGCGGATGCCTGCTTCTTCTCAATACCGCCGCGCGCGCCCGAAGTCTTCGTCCGCCCGGCGACCCCTCGTCATTTTCCCGTCCTGTCCATTTGTCTCCCGGCAACTTTGGGGCGATACTTGAAGCCAGCAGCTTCGCCTGCCGCCTTTTCCCCTAAGAGCCGACTTCAAACCTGGACACCCAGACATGGATCTCGCCGCTGCATTCTGCCAACGACTGGCCATCGCTCATCCCATTATTCAGGCACCCATGGCGGGTGTAGCGACGCCTGCGCTGGCGGCTGCGGTCTCCAATGCCGGGGGCCTGGGCTCCCTGGGCATAGGCGCCAGCACGACGGAACAGGCGCGGCAAATGATACGCGCCACGGCCGCCCTCACGCCGCATCCGTTCAACGTCAACGTCTTCAGCCACGCGCCCGCTCGCCGGGACGCGGCACGCGAAGCAGCCTGGCTGAACCATCTGGCGCCACTGTTCGCCCGTTTTGGCGGCCAGCCGCCCAGCCAGCTTCAGGAAATCTATTTCAGTTTTCTGGGTGATGATGGCATTCTGGACATGCTGCTGGAAGAGCGCCCGGCCGTTGTCAGTTTCCACTTCGGCCTGCCCGGACCGGTGCAGGTTCAAGCGCTGCACGATGCCGGCATCTACCTCATGGCCAGCGCCACCAGCCTTGAAGAAGCCCGCCGCATCGAGGCGGCCGGCCTGGATGCTGTTGTCGTGCAAGGAATAGAAGCCGGTGGGCACAGAGGCATCTTCAACCCCGAAGGCCCGGACGAAGCACTCGGCACCCTGGCGCTGCTGCAACGCCTGAGCGGGCAAGTCCCGCTGCCGCTGATTGCCGCAGGCGGTTTGATGACGGGCCGCGACATTTACGCTGCCTTGCAGGCCGGCGCCTCTGCCGCCCAGTTGGGCACGGCCTTCATCCTCTGTCCGGAATCATCAGCCAATGAGGCCTATCGCGAGAAATTGCGCCACCCGGACGGCCACGAAACCCGCCTGACACCCGTGCTCTCAGGCCGGCCGGCACGCGGCCTCGTCAACCCCTTGATCCGCCACGGCGAAGCGCCCGGCAGCCCGCGCCCCGCCGACTATCCGCTGGCCTACGATGCCACCAAACAGCTCAGCGCCCTGGCCACTGCCCAAGGCGACTCCGGCTACGCTGCCCAATGGGCCGGGCAGGCCTTCGCACAGGCCCGCGAACTGCCCGCCGGAGACTTGGTGCGCGTCCTGGCCGATGAGTTGGCATCTGCCATTTCCTGAGACCCAAAGTCAGCCTGCCCGCTCCCTCAGCAAGCTGACTCACTTAGGGTGTTGCCGGTAGCACGACATCCTCCTCCGTACGAGAAGCAGCCTGTTGCGCCACAATCTTTCGCAGCCCCTGCAACAAGGCGTCGCCATCAATGCCGCGTCGCTCCACCGCCTTGACCCAGTTCCCGGCAACACCTTCCGCTGCCTCTTCTATCTCAGCATAATCCGCTGGTGCGATCGTCACGACGGAATCTGCCGGCATCGCTGCCATACCGGCAGCCATGTCTGCATCCCAGACCTCGCTAAACCGCTGATTCAGTGCCGGGCCACTATGCCTTTCGATGATTTGCTGCAAGTCCGGCGGCAAGCTCTCGAACTTCTTTTTATTCATCAAGACTGCCAGTACCGTGGTGCTGAACGCCCCGGCACCGGACGGAGGGTTGCTATGATGCTCAGTCACCTCATCCACCTTGATTTCGCGGATGCTGGCTCGCGGGCTGGGATATAGCCTGCTGGTGCAACGGCCTTGGATAGAACATAGCTATGAAGGCCTACCATTGATTACCCGTCCCATCCTGCCAGATATCCACCGCGAAACCGTCGTGATGGTCTGGCCCGAGCATATCCAGTGCAACCCGCGCCTGCAGGCGCTGATAGATTTCGCCCGCCGTACGGTCAAACTCAGCCAGGCCTGGCCAGTCTCATGACTGGCACCTGGCACTTTCCTAAAACAATCCAGTCGCTACCTGCAAATCAGCGCTTACCGCTCAGCGATCCCGGTGATCCGCTTCCCCCGCCTTCCAGTAGCCGCTGGCGCTGACACGGTGTACCGGCATTTCACGCTCTTGCAGGTAGTGCTTGCGCAAGGCCTTCACCATGGCCGATTCCCCTGCTACCCAGATATAGCCAGGCCCCGCCGGGAACGGCCGGAACATGAGGCTTTGGCGCAGCACGCTGCCGGCATCGCCCTGCGCCTGCAACCAGGCGATGCGCATGCTGGCCAACGTGTCTATGCGCTGGCGGTCGGCCTGGGTGGCGATTTCCGCATACACCTTGACCTTGACCCACGCCGGCAAGGTTTCCGCAATGACCTGGATCGCCGGCAAGGCTGTCGCGTCTCCCGCCAGCAGTACCCAGCGTGCATCGTCTGGCAGTTCAAAGCGCCCGCTGCGCGGGCCGGCGATCAGCAGCCGTTCGCCCACCTGGGCGCCAGCCGCCCAGGCAGAGGCCGGACCTTCATCGCCATGCATGACAAAGTCCAGGTCCAGGGTCGCGGCACGACGGTTGATGCCTCGGATGGTATAGGCCCGCCCCTCTCCCGAAGGCAAAAAGACTTTGAGCCAGGCAGCCGGCGCCTCCACTCCTTCTGCCTCCAGGAAGGCAGGCATTTCATTACCGCCCAAGGTGATGCGCCGCATATGCGGCGTCACTTCCGTTACTGCGATGACTTCGGCAGCGGCACGCACCATGCCGGATTTGCTCTGTTCAGTCATGATGACCTCCGCCGCCCCGGCGCAGCCGGGCGTTCAGTGCGGCACGCCGCCCCATCGCGCCCAGGCCGTTGCCAGGCATGAAATTGGATGCTCGTGACATATGTTCTCCAAAATACAGATATTCGTCAGTCGAGTGCGCCGGCCCGAGCCCGCGCCTCCGTCCCACGGAAAGAGGCCTGAGCCGCGTTTATCAAGCCGGCCGCGCCGGTCACAGCGCCTGTTTCCGTGATGTCACGTCATAATATGAGTAATTACTCGCATTTAATACTCGCTTTGGCCATCGCTCATGCAAGCGCTCCAACAGCCCCGAAAAACGCCGCGGCAGGCGCGTTCACGCGCCTTGGTCGAAGCCATTCTCGAAGCAACTGCTCGCGTTTTGTCAGAACGCGGCTATGCCGGCACCAGCACCAATCTCGTTGCCGAACGCGCAGGAGTCAGCATCGGCTCGGTGTATCAATACTTTCCCAACAAGGATTCACTGATCACTGCCTTGCATGAACGCCATGCGGCGCAATTGCATGCCGTCATGACGGCAGCGCTGGATCTCCCTCAGCCCGCCACGCTGCGGGAGCGGCTCACGGCTATCGTCAGCGCCTGGCTGGCAGCGCACCGGGTCGAACCGGAACTGCATCGCGTCCTGGAAAAAGAATTCCCGTTCTATGATGTTCCGCCCGAGGAAAGCCCGGCTGACCAGGCCATCTTCAAGCAATTCCGCCAGATACTGGAACGCCATCGAGAGGAAATCCAGCCCCCGGACCTGGATCTGGCGACCTGGGTGTTGCTGCAAACCATGGAGGCCCTGATCCATGCCGCCGTGCTCTCCCCCTGGCCGCAATTCCCGGAAGACGCCGTGCAACAGGCCATTGTGGATACGCTGTGCGGCTATCTGTACATGGGCGGCCCAGGCCCTGATGCCGCCCCCCGCGCCACGATGTCATNCCCGCCTCCGGTTTCCCCCCAATGACCTTCTGTTGTTCGGCTTTCATCGCCTCATCCCAGGATGGATGCATCGCCCGCCAGGACAGCGCCATTGACTAGCGGGAACGCACCAACGAGACAGTGACGCCAGGAAAAGATTGCGGCTATGCCACGTTCATGCGTACGGTGGGCCAGCTGCGCCTGGATCAATGCAAGGGCCGCACCAGCAGCAGCGCACACAGCACCAGCATGAAGACTGCCACCAGCGCATCCAACACCCGCCAAGCCGCCGGACGCCTGAACACCGGCAGCAGCAAGCGCGCGCCATAGCCCAGGCTCAGGAACCAGGTCACGCTGGCCAGGCAGGCCCCGGCAGCAAAGGCCCAGCGCGCCATGCCGCCGTACTGGGTCGATAGGCTGCCCAGCAAGACCATCGTATCCAGATAGACATGCGGGTTGAGGAATGTGAAGGCCAGGCAGGCCAGCACCACCCGGCGCCGACTGGCCAGCCCGGCTCCGGCCTGTGTCATGGCGGCCTGCCCGCGCCAGGCACGCCAGGCCGCCATCCCTCCATAAACCGCCAGAAAGGCGGCGCCCCCGAAGCGCAGCGCTTGCAACAAGCCCGGCCAGGCGCTGACCAGCACTTCGATGCCGGCCACTCCGCAGATGATGAACAGCATGTCGCTCAGCGCACACAAGCCTATCACCAGCCCGACATGCCGCCGTGCCAGGCTCTGTCGCAAGACGAACGCGTTCTGCGCACCGATGGCAATGATCAGCCCGGCGCCGGAAAAAAAACCTGTGGTTGCAGCAGCAAAGTACATAAGGGTGAAGCCAGCATGGCGAGATGGAAAGTGCCTATGCTGGCGGACAGCCTGAATTAAGACTAACTATTTTTTCTGTACCATATGAAGAATTTCTTAATACAAGATTGATCCCGGAAACCGCTTGTGGACTTGATACACCCCCAACTCGCCGCATTTGCTGCCGTACTGGAAGAAGGCAGCTTCGAGGCGGCCGCACGGCGCCTGGCCGTCACGCCATCGGCCATTTCCCAGCGCATCAAGGCGCTGGAAGACAGGCTGGGCCAGGTGCTGATCGTCCGCCAGGCGCCCTGCCGGCCCACACCGGCCGGGGAACGCCTGTTGCGGCGCGTGCGCCCCATGCAGGCGCTGCAGGCCGAGGCGCTCGCCGACTTCCTGCCCGCAGACCAGGCGGGCAGCACTCACCCCATCGTCATCGCCGTCAATGACGATTCCTTGGAAACCTGGTTCGTGGCTGCCCTTGCCTTGCTGCACCAGCGCCATGGCCATGTTTTCGATATCCGTGTCGATGACCAGGACCATACGCTCAACCTGTTGCGCGACGGCTCGGTGCTGGGTGCCGTCACCGCTGACCCGCAGCCTTTGCAGGGCTGCAGTGTCCAGCCACTGGGCACAATGCGCTACCGCGCCATTGCCGCCCCCGGGTTGCGCGAACGCTACTTCGGGGCCGGCCTGAATGCGGCGGCTTTCGCGGCTGCCCCCATGATCGTTTTCAACCGCAAGGACGCGCTGCAATGGCGCTTCGTGCGCCGGATCACCCGCGCCCGCCTGACGCCACCCATCCATTACATTCCCACCTCCAAGGGTTTCGTGGAGGCCGCCGCACGCGGCATGGGCTGGTGCCTGGCACCCGAATCACTGATCGCGCCCGGCCTGCAGGATGGCACGCTCAGCCTGCTGGACGCGAACCGCTGGCTGGATGTGCCGTTGTATTGGCAACATGCCGCCATCCGCTCAGTCACTTTGCAGCAGATCACGCAGGCGCTGCGCGAGGCCTCGGCGAGCGCACTGCGATAGGCGCATCCGCTGTCAAGGTGGCGTACCCGGCCCGTAGCATGAGCGAGTCATGGCAAACCCGCTCGCCCGATCCACCGCGCACGGATGCCCCGTTCAGCCGCGCTGCTTTCCCAGCCAACTGTCATGCAGCCATTTTTCAGTCTGGCGATGGCCGGGAAAGCTTATCCAGACGATATCGCGCTCAAACACCATCGGCTTTTCATCGCTGCCAACAATCACCCAAAACCAGCGCCCGTCCGCCAGGTTGCGCGCTTTCACCTTCATGCCAGTTAAGGTCACGGTTGTACTACGGCCGTCTTGCCACACGCGGATCGGCTCATCATGCGGGTCTATCCAGCTGATCTGCATACGCGGCAACAAATCCGGGGCAAGCTCATGCAGGAATTCGCGCGCAACTTGTTCGCTGCGCTCACGCGACGGCAAGGGCTTGCCGGCCAGGTCCAGGGAGATATTGGCGAACCCCTTCAGCGTGCCGTCCGCTGCCATTACGGCGCTGAAGTGCTCGCCCGCCAATCCAGCATTGCGACCATCGCGACGCTCATGCCGGAACAGCGTCGCGCTGTCTCCGTCCACCCGCACCGTCCGCTGCAGCACTTGTACATGCGTATCAGGCACAAAGCGCGCAACTGGCCCCAAGGGGTCGGGTGAAACCGGATGGTTAACAGGGGAAGACATTGAAGAGGATGGGACTGTCACGGCAAGAGGCTCCGGTTTGGAAGGCGTGGATTGGGCAAACGCTGCGTGGCCGGTCATGGACACGAATACGGCAAACAGCGCGGGCGTACGAAATTTCGGCATCTGTGGCTCTCCTTGCTAGAAACGCCGGGGAACAAACGGAACCGGGTTCAGCCATTGCAGTTGAAACGCCTGGGCTGCAGCCAGGCTGGCTCCCGGGGAAAACGGGAAAAAACATTTGCCGTGTTCTTTCCCCATGAAACAAATAAACCTGACGTCAAGTGTAGATTTGAGGCAAAAAAAGGACGGCAACACGCCGTCCGTCCCGGCTCAGGCTTGCTGCCGCGCCTCGTCTAGCAGGGCTTTCATGCGCGCAATATTGGCCATCAGGTCACGCTCGAAGGCCTGCATTTCCAGCAGCTTGCCACGGGTGGCCTGCAACTGGGCTTCCAGTATTTTCAGCACCTGCTCCTTGCCCTTGATTCCGCCAGGATGATCAAAGTACAGGTCTATGACCTGACCGATTTCCTCCAGGCTCAAACCCAGGTTTTTCAATGCTGCTATCTTCTCAAGACGCAGCACGGCCTGCTCGTCGTAATAGCGGTAGCCCGCACCTTCGCGCTCTGCGGGGCGCAAGAGACCGATACGTTCGTAGTAATGAATCGTGCGATGGCTGACGCCCGCCCGCTGGGCAAGCTCACCGATCTGCAGCAAAGCAGGAGAATGCGACATCATAAACCTTACGTTAGGTGTAGATTTATTCTAGAGGCCGCGTCCATCTCATGTCAAGCCGGATACCCCATAAAAAAAACCGCAGCCAGAGGCTGCGGTTTTCTCTGCGCCATCCCCCAGTGATGGGTGACAGCGCTACGAACTTGCCGGAATTAGGCCAGCAGTTCGATGTTCTTGGCGTTCGGGCCCTTGGGGCCTTCGCCGATTTCATAGCTCACGCGCTGGTTTTCTTCCAGCGACTTGAAACCGTTGATACGGATTTCGGAGTAGTGAGCGAAGAGATCCTTGCCGCCTTCATCGGGAACGATGAAGCCGAAGCCCTTTTCAGGGTTGAACCATTTAACGGTACCGGTTGCCATAACTGAAAACTTCCTTGAATAAACGGGCGAAACGCCCGGGATTGCCAGAAACGATCAAGGAAGGGACGTCGAACACAACCTAGATACCAACACTGGGCGACTGGTGTACTGAAACCCGCGTCGCTTGACCATCTGCGTCTCCACTATGACTGGAATTTCAGCCGCAGTCAATCGGAAAATCGGAAATTTTTTAAATTGTATTTCCGAGGGCATCCGGAATCGCTGCGGAAAAGCCGCCGTGCGAACCGTAATACCCTCAAAAAGCGCATCAATCCTGGTCTTTTCAAGCTTTAACGAAGATGGGCATTACGGCCATGACGATCGGATGGTGCGGTCGGAATATCCACAAAAAGATTCCAGACAGCAATAAACAAAGCAGCAATCAGCGGCCCCATCACAAACCCATTCAGGCCGAACAGCGTCAATCCGCCCAAGGTGGAAATCAGCACCAGATAGTCAGGCATACGCAAGTCCTTACCTACCAGCAGCGGACGCAGCACATTGTCCATCAGACCGATCACCAGGACGCCATACAGCAGCAGGAAGACGCCTTGCCAGGTGGCGCCGGTGACCAGGAAATAAATGGCGACCGGGCCCCAGATCAGGCTGGCGCCGACGGCCGGCAGCAAGGACAGGAACGCCATGACCACGCCCCAGAGCAAGGCGCCCTGAATCCCCAGGAACCAGAAGCTCAGCCCGCCCAGCAGCCCCTGGGCCGCAGCCACGGCAATGTTGCCCTTGACGGTCGCACGCACGACGGTGGTGAAGTTGCGGGCAAGGTTTTGCTTGTGCATGTCGCTCAGCGGCACCGCACGGCGAATGCGCTGCGACAGCCAAGTGCCATCGCGCAGCAGGAAGAACAGCAGGTACATCATGATGCCTGCGCCCACCACGAATTGCAGCGTGTTCTGCCCCAGACTGACTGCATGGGACGCCACATACTGGCTGATCTGCATGATGGTAGATGCCACTTTCCCCTGCCCGCCGGTTTCCTCTCCTGTCAGCCGCACCACATATTCCTGCAGGGAAGGCGGCAAAGCGTTGATGATCTGGTGGAAGTACAGCGAAAAATTAAGCTGCCCGGAACTGATGCGCTCGTAGAGCGCAATGATTTCCTTGACCAGCGCCCCGGTAATGAACGCCACGGGCAGGATCACGCATAGCAGAGCCGCGCATAAGGTCACAAATGCCGCAAGGTTCTTTCGGCCACGCATGAGGCGCAACATGTACTGATTCAAGGGCATGAACAGCACCGCCAGCACCGTACCCCAGAAGATCGCCGTGAAGAACGGCAGCATGAGCCAGAGAAAAGCCAGCGAAACCACCGCCAGCAACAGGACGAAGACCCGATAGTGCAAATGTGCAGAGCGCATAGTCGCCACTGTAAAAAATATAAGGAAGAACGCCGCTAAGGGAAAACCTGGGCGCGGCTGGTGAATACTAAGCGAAAACCCGTTTATCCGGGCATATTTGTGCAACAGACTGCAGTCGGGCTCACGGCGTCCTGGACGCGCATTGAGTATGATGCAGGGCGCGGCCTTCAGCCCGGCTTGTGCTGGATCAAGCGCGCCTGCCCCTGGCATGGCGCCGCCTGCCAACAGGCTCTAAACTGCCGCCTATCGTCTTTCTGGAGTACCACATGACCCACGCTGCGGAAAAGGATGTCGTCATCGTCGGCGCCGGCCCCGCCGGCCTGTGCCTGGCACGCGCCCTGTCGGCGGGCGGCCTGTCCGTCACCCTTGTTGAACAGCAGCCAGCCGCCAGCCTGGCCGATCCCGGCTTTGACGGCCGCGAGATCGCCCTGTCGCACGAGTCGCGCCAATTGCTCGAAGAATTGGGCGTCTGGCCTCTGATTCCCGACGCCGAGATCTCCTTGCTGCGCGACGCCCATGTGTTCAATGGCAGTTCGCACCATCCGATGGCCATTACTGCGCAGGCCGGTGGCAGCGAACAGCTGGGTTGGCTGGTGCCCAATCACTGTATCCGGCGTGCCGCCTGGCAGGCGCTGGCCGGCCGGCCCGGCATCGAAGTGCTTGACGGCGCCAGCGCGGTCGGCGTGGAACCGGGCCCGGACAGCACGCTGGTGCGCCTGGCGGATGGCCGCCAACTGCGCACCCGGCTGCTGGTCGCCGCCGATAGCCGCTTTTCCTCGATGCGGCGCGCCATGGGCATAGGCGCCTATATGCATGATTTCGGCAAATCCATGATGGTAGGCCGGCTGGAACATGAAGCCGACCACGGCCATGTCGCCTGGGAATGGTTCGGTTACGGACAGACCCTGGCGCTGCTGCCGCTCAACGGCCGCCAGGCCTCTGCCGTGCTGACCTTGCCGCACCACCAGATCCAGGCCCTGCAAGCGCTGGACGACGCGGCCTTCGCCGAGGAAATGGGCAAACGCTTCGACCACCGCCTCGGACAAATGAAAACAGCAGGCACCCGCCATGTCTATCCGCTGGTCGGCGTCTATGCTTATCGTTTTGCCGGACCGCGCTTTGCGCTGGTTGGCGATGCTGCCGTCGGCATGCACCCGGTGACCGCCCATGGTTTCAACCTGGGCCTGCGCAGCGTCGCCAGCCTGTCGCGCCAGGTGCTGACCGCCGCTCGCCGCAATGCCGACATCGGTGACAGCAGCTGGCTCAAGCGCTATGAACGCGCCCACCGGCTGCACACCCTGCCGCTGTTTCTCTCTACCAATCTGGTGGTTGCCATGTTCACCAATGACACGCCACCAGGACGCCTGCTGCGCGAGGCCACCTTGCGCCTGGCCAGTTCGGCCAGCCCGTTCAAGCGCTTCGTCGCATCGCGACTGACCTGACACGGACGCCTCTCATCGCCATGCAGACTCTGGCTTCCGATACCCTGTCTGTCGAACTGGTAGCCGTCCTGGCCGCCGCCGACAGCCAGGCCCCCTCCGTTCTGACCACCCAAGGCGGGCTGACCTTCCCGGCCGGCCCCTTCGTGATGGCGCACCGTTCGCTGCAAGCCGGCTTGCGTGGCTGGGTAGAAGCCCAGACCCACCATCCGCTGGGCTATCTCGAACAGCTCTACACCTTTGCCGATCGCGGCCGCCATGCGGACGCGCCGGACATGCGTACCATCTCCATCAGCTATCTCGGCCTGACTCTGGCTGGCGATGCGCCGGCGGATCTGGATGCCAGCTGGCGCAGCTGGTACGAATATTTCCCCTGGGAAGACCGGCGTGACGATAGCAATGCCGCCCTGTTTGCGGATATCGCCACCCGCCTGCAAGCCTGGGCCCAGGCCCAGCCGCGCGGCCTGCGCGAACGCCAGTGGCAACGCTGCTGTGCCTTGTTCGGCCTGGAAAACGATATCTGGGACGAAGAACGGACGCTGCCGCGCTACGAATTGCTCTACGAGGCCGGCCTGGTGCCGGAATCGCCCACTGCCGGCAGCCCCTTGCTGCCAGGGCGCAGCATGCTATACGACCATCGCCGCATTCTCGCCACCGCCATGACGCGCCTGCGCGCCAAACTCAAGTATCGACCAGTCATTTACGAGCTGATGCCCGCCAGCTTCAGCCTGCTGCAACTGCAACAAGCCGTCGAGGCCTTGGCAGGCCGACGCCTGCACAAACAGAATTTCCGACGCCTGATCGCGCAGCAGGATCTGGTCGAAGAAACCGGCGCCTCCACGCAGACGGGCGGACGTCCGGCCAAGCTCTACCGTTTTCGCCGCGGCGTGCAGATGGAACGCGCCCTGGCTACGGGCGGACGGCTGCCGCTGATGAAATCCTGAGGCAGCGCTGCAGCAACCCTGAAACCACAATGGGCGCAGCGGCATCCGCGCGCCCATTGCGTTCCTGTCGGGTATCCCGCTGTCAGGCGCGCACGACGCGCCCCTGGCCTGCCCCCCAACCGGTCACGGCCACGCCAATGGCCAAACCGCCGAAGAGCCACCCCGAGCTGGCATAGCTGCCCGTCCATTCCAGCAGCAATCCGACCATCAACGGCCCCAGCGCCGCCAGGATATAGCCACCGCCCTGCGCCATGCCCGACAAGCGTGCGGCCACGGCAGAATCGGCGGCGCGCAGCACAATGAATGTCATGGCCAAGGCGATCAGCCCTCCCTGGCCCAGCCCTTGCACCACCATCCACAACCAGGCCAGCGACAAGGGCAAATACAGCAGGCCCAGCAGCGCGCCGCCCGCACACAAGGCCAGAACACTGGCAATCCAGCGTTGATCCCGGCAACGCACTACAAAATGCGGCACCAGCAAACAGGCCACCATCTGCACCACGATAGATACCGACACCATGACGCCCGCCATGCCCGCGTCCATACCGCGACTGCGCAAGATAGGCGCCAACCACCCAAACACGCAATAGGCCAGCGCCGATTGCAAACCCATCAAACCCGTCAACTGCCAGGACAAAGGATCACGCCACACGGCTGCCGGACGCTGCGGCGCGCGCGGCGGCGCCCGATGCGCGGGCAGGCGCCGCAGATGGATGCCCCAGCATACCGCCACCAGCGCGGCCGGCAAGGCCCAGGCCGCCAAGGCCAGGTTCCACTCGGACGCACGCGCCAGCGGCACGGTCAGTACGGCCGCACATGCCGCGCCCGCGCACAGAAAAGTCGTGTACAAGCCCGTCATCAATGCCATGTGCTGGGGAAAATCGCGCTTGACCAGGCCAGGCAGCAGCACATTGCCGATGGCAATGGCCGTTCCAGCCAGTGCAGAAGCCAACAGCAGCACGCCGGGCGATTCGACGAAACGCAGCGCGGAGCCGACTGTCAGCAACAATAGCGCCCAATACATGGTGCGCTCCACCCCGAAGCGGTTCGCCAGGATGGGAGCCGACGGCGCGAACACGCCCAGGCAGATGACCGGCAAGGTCGTGAGATAACTGGCCTGCGCGGCTGACATATCCAGCGCATCCATGATTTCCGGCAGCAATGCCGCCAGACTGGGAAATACCGGCCGCAAATTACTGGCAATCAAGATCACCAGCACCGCATACCAAAAGCGCTGACCAACGGCTGGAGCGCTGCGCGGCGCTGCCGTCTGTTGTTCTGTCTCCGTCATTCCTGCTCCATTGCATGCTGCCTCAGGGCAGTCTTGAATTGGTTCAGATAGAAAAACAGACGCCGCGCCACGCCTGCGGTAAAACGCCCTCCCCCTGGGCGTCAACTGCATTCAGGATTTCAGCTGTCTTCGCCCGCATGGATCCGGCGCTGCTGCGCACGGCGCACCGCGACATAGAACACCATGAACCACAGAACCGGCACCGCGACGCCGCCCAGCGGCACATAAGCCAGCGCCGCCATGCGGAACCAGTCCGGCAGATTCAATTGGGATTGGCACACATTTTGTCCGCCACCAAAGGACAGACAACTATCCGAGAACACTACCAGCGCCAGCCCCCAGAGCGCCGTGCCTGCCAGGCACAAGCCCCACCACAGCCGCACCCGGGCATCCGTGCCACGCAACTGGCGCAAAAAAGCCGGCAAGCTCATACACAGCAAAGGCAGCACAGTCAGGATCAGAAACAGCAGGAAGGTGTAAAACATGGCACCGCTTCGCATCAGAAAAATGCCGGCATCACTCTGTGCCGGCTCGCTGCCGAGAGAATACGCCATTCAGCAGGCTTTGAACACCATCCGCCACGCCACGGTTCCGGCGCCGGAACGGGCGTCGGTTCCCTGGTGAAGGGGGATGGCCTTGTGCTTCGTAACAATATCGCGACACATGGGCAGCCGGCTCGACAGCCAGTCCTGGCGCGGTTCGCGCGCCATTTCCGGCGCAAATACAACCACTACATTTATGGTATTTAAAAAATAGAAACACTATATCTAGTAGTATTTTGCTATTCTCCTTTCCAGACCCTCACACGCATCCCGCCCCGCCGCCGCCTACGTCCCTGTTCTTTTTCGCGTAAGCGGGAGGTTTGCCCCACCATTCCAAGGAATAGCAATCATGATCGTTACTGTTTACAGCAAGCCGGCTTGCGTCCAATGCGTCGCCACATACCGTGCGCTGGATAAACAGGGCATTTCCTATCAGGTCATAGACCTGACGGAAGATGCCGAAGCACTGCAGACGGTGCGCGATCTGGGCTACCAGCAGGCCCCCGTCGTCGTGGCCGGCACGGATCATTGGTCGGGTTTCCGCCCCGACAAAATCAGCACCCTGGCCTGACGCGCAGGCCGCGCGTCCAGGCCAGGCCGGCACCAAAGCCTGGCAGGCAAAACATGCCCAGCAGGCACAAAACCGGCCAGCCAGCACATCCGTCACCCACAGGAACAGGATTCCCGACCATGGGCCAGATCGTCTATTTCTCAACCAGTTCCGGCAATACCCGGCGTTTTGTCGAGAAACTGGGCTTACCGGCCCACCGAATCCCCCTATCCTCGCGTGATGCTTTTCTGCTGGCCCCCGAGCCCTACATCCTGATTGTTCCCACCTACGGCGGCGGCCACCCGGTCGGCGCCGTTCCCAAGGCCGTCATCCAGTTCCTGAACCACGAAGGCAATCGCGAGCGCCTGCGCGGCGTGATCGCCGCCGGCAATACCAATTTCGGCACGGCCTATTGCCTGGCCGGCACCATCATCGCGCAGAAGTGCAAGGTGCCGCTGCTTTACCGCTTCGAAATGCTGGGAACAGAAGAAGACGTCATCAAAGTCCGCCACGGAGTGCAAGCATTTTGGAAACGACAACACTGATACCGAAAGCCGCCACCAATACTGAGCTGGATTACCACGCACTCAATGCCATGCTCAATCTGTTCGATGAGCAGGGGCAGATCCAGTTCGACAAAGACCGCATGGCAGCGCGGCAGTATTTCCTGCAACACGTGAACCAGAACACGGTGTTCTTCCACAACCTGCAGGAAAAGCTCGATTACCTGGTGGAAAAGGAATACTACGAGGCCGATGTGCTGCGCCAGTATTCGCCGGATTTCATCCATCAGCTGTTCACCGACGCCTACGCGCGCAAGTTCCGCTTCCCCACCTTCCTGGGTGCCTTCAAGTATTACACCAGCTATACGCTCAAGACCTTCGACGGCAAACGCTACCTGGAACGCTATGAAGACCGCGTCTGCATGGTCGCGCTCGCATTGGCCCAGGGCAACGAAGGCCTGGCACTGGCGCTGGTCGATGAAATCATCAGCGGCCGCTTCCAGCCTGCGACGCCTACCTTCCTGAACGCCGGCAAGAAGCAGCGCGGCGAACTGGTGTCGTGCTTCCTGCTGCGCATTGAAGACAATATGGAGTCCATCGGCCGCGCCATCAATTCGGCGCTGCAACTCTCCAAGCGCGGCGGCGGCGTGGCCTTCCTGCTGAGCAACATCAGAGAAGCCGGCGCCCCCATCAAGCAGATCGAAAACCAGTCCTCCGGCATCATTCCCATCATGAAGCTGTTGGAAGACGCCTTCTCGTACGCCAACCAGCTGGGTTCACGCCAGGGCGCTGGCGCGGTGTACCTGAATGCCCACCACCCCGACATCCTGCGTTTCCTGGACACCAAGCGCGAGAACGCCGACGAGAAAATCCGCATCAAGACACTGTCGCTGGGGGTGGTGGTTCCCGATGTCACCTTCCAACTGGCGCGCGACAACGAGGACATGTACCTGTTCTCGCCGTATGACGTGGAACGCGTCTATGGCAAGCCCTTCGGCGATATCAGCGTTACGGAAAAATACCGTGAGATGGTGGACGACCCGCGCATCCGCAAGAGCAAGATCAATGCGAGAGAATTCTTCCTGACCTTGGCCGAGATCCAGTTCGAATCGGGCTATCCGTACCTGATGTTTGAGGATACGGTCAACCGCGCCAACCCCATCAAGGGGCGGATCAACATGAGCAATCTGTGCTCGGAGATCCTGCAGGTCAATGCGCCGGCCAGCTACGACCCAGACCTCTCCTACACGGACCTGGGCAAGGACATTTCCTGCAATCTCGGCTCGCTGAACATCGCCAAGACCATGGATTCTCCCGATTTCGGCCGTACCGTGGAAGTGGCCGTGCGCGGCCTGACGGCCGTCTCCGACATGAGCGATATCCGTTCGGTGCCCTCCATTGCCCATGGCAATGCCCAATCGCACGCCATCGGCCTGGGGCAGATGAACTTGCACGGCTATCTGGCCCGCGAACGCATTTTCTATGGTTCGGAAGAAGGCGTGGACTTCACCAATATGTACTTCTACACGGTGACCTACCACGCTCTACACGCCTCCAACCTGCTGGCCTATGAACGCGGCCAGCGCTTTGCCGGCTTCGAGGAATCCAAATACGCCAGCGGCGAATACTTCGACAAATATACGGAACAAGCCTGGCAGCCTGCCACCCCGCGCGTGGCCGAGCTGTTCCGGCAGGCCGGCATTGCCATTCCCACCCAGGAAGACTGGCGCGCACTGAAGGCCGCCGTACGTGAACACGGGCTCTACAACCAGAACCTGCAGGCCGTGCCGCCTACCGGGTCGATTTCATACATCAACCATTCGACCTCCAGTATTCACCCCATCGTGGCCAAGATCGAAATCCGCAAGGAAGGCAAGATCGGACGCGTCTATTACCCCGCCCCTTACATGAACAACGACAACCTGGCCTATTACCAGGATGCCTATGAAATCGGGCCGGAGAAAATCATAGACACCTATGCCGCCGCGACCCAGCACGTGGACCAGGGGCTGTCACTCACGCTGTTTTTCCGCGACAGCGCCACGACGCGCGATATCAACCGGGCGCAGATCTACGCCTGGCGCAAGGGCATCAAAACCATCTATTACATCCGGCTGCGCCAGATGGCGCTGGAAGGCACCGCCGTCGAAGGCTGCGTGTCCTGCACGCTATGAGCCGCCACCTCAGAACCACGGAAACTGCCATGAGCACCAACCCGCCCAGCCCGCTGGCCGCCAAGCGGCTCAAGCGCGTCGATGCCATCAACTGGAACCGCATCGAAGATGACAAGGACCTCGAAGTCTGGAACCGCCTGACCGGCAATTTCTGGCTACCCGAGAAAGTCCCCCTGTCCAATGACATTCCCGCCTGGGCCACGCTGACGCCGCTGGAGCAGCAGACCACCATCCGGGTATTCACCGGACTGACGCTGCTCGACACCATCCAGAACACAGTTGGCGCCCCCGCGCTGATCCATGATGCGCTGACGCCACACGAAGAAGCGGTGTACACCAACATCAGCTTCATGGAAGCCGTGCATGCGCGTTCCTACAGCTCCATCTTCTCGACGCTGTGCCTGACGCCGGATGTGGATGACGCCTACCGCTGGAGCGAGGAAAACGAAGCCCTGCAACGCAAGGCCAGCCTGATCCTGGAACGCTACCGTGCCGACGACCCGCTGATGCGCAAGGTGGCCAGCGTTTTCCTCGAATCCTTTTTGTTCTACTCCGGCTTCTACCTGCCGATGTACTGGTCCAGCCGTGGCAAGCTGACCAATACCGCCGACCTGATCCGGCTCATCATCCGCGACGAAGCCGTGCATGGCTACTACATCGGCTACAAGTTCCAGCGCAACCTGGAGCAGGTCTCCGAGGCGCGCCGGCTGGAGGTTAAGGATTATGCCTTCGAACTGCTGCACGAGCTGTACGACAACGAAGTGCGCTATACCGAAGAGCTATACGACGGCGTCGGCTGGACCGAAGACGTCAAGAAGTTCCTGCATTACAACGCCAACAAGGCCTTGATGAACCTGGGCTATGAATCCCTGTTCCCGGCAGCCGTCACCAACGTCAACCCGGCCATCCTGGCCTCTCTATCCCCTGGCGCCGACGAGAACCACGATTTCTTTTCCGGTTCCGGCTCTTCCTATGTCATAGGCAAGGCCGTCAACACGGAAGACGAGGACTGGGCCTTCTAGGCTGCTGCCGCCCCTCCCTCCCAAAACCCTGCTCCGGCAGGGTTTTTTTTCGCCCTGGCGATCATGCCAGGCACCAGCCGTCGCACCCTTCATTGCCGCACCCGCACAACACGCGGCTGCCAGGCCATACCGCACAGGCAGCACTGGCTCGGCCGCCCCTGGCCGCAAGCTTTGCGCCCCGCTTTTCGCATAAAAATATTGCAACGCAGCAATTAATTAATAACAACAACTAATTAACATATGGAAAGAAATATTTCAAGGGCAAAGCAAAATCGCATGAAAATTGCGTGAAATTTAAAATATCCGTTTAAAACGTGCTGATTTACCGTTGAAACGCCAAAAATTATCGCAAATCGTGCGCAAATTATGTGTTACAAAACAATTTCAAAGTCGCCATACAGAAAAACACTGATGCCGTTTTCCTGTATTGGCTGACGAGATTTATTTATCAAAAATAACAAATAAGACCGAACAAAAGACAGTTTTCACCAACCACCAACAACATCAAGGAAGTTCATGAAGACCAAGCACTATTTCGCCGCCGCCTGCGTTCTCTCATGTTTGACCACAACCGTCCAGGCTCAGGAAGTCACTCTTTACGGCATGATTGATACCGGTATCGAGTGGACCAACAAGGTTCCTCAAGGCCCGGTGGGTAGCGATGCTGGCACCTCCAGCCTGACGCGCTTTCCGATTGCCACCGGCGGCATTGCCCCCTCACGCTGGGGCATGAAGGGTTCGGAAGATCTGGGCGATGGCTATCGCGCCTTCTTCCAGCTCGAAAGCGGTTTCTCGCCCGGCGACGGCAACAGCGCCCAGGCCGGCCGCCTGTTCGGACGCACGGCCATTCTGGGTATCAGCAGCCCTTACGGCACCATCCAGCTGGGCCGTCAATACACGCCCACCACGCTCTACCTGATGTCGCCTGCGGACGTCATGGGCCCCAGCGTGCACGGCCTGGGCAACTTTGACCCCTACATTCCCAATGCGCGTGCCGACAACGCCATCGGCTACACCAACAAGATCGACAACTTCACCTTCGGCGGCACCTACAGCTTTGGCCGCGACAATGCCACGGGCGGCCCCTCCGGCACCACCTGCGGCGGCTCGGCCACCAACCACAACGGTTCCTGCAAGGAAAAAGGCGTCTATGTGAAGTACAACGCCGCCAACTATGGCTTTGGCGCCGCGTTCGACCGCGTTACCGGCGGCCCCAATGAATCCTTCTGGGGTTTGGGCAGCCTGCACGCGCACGATGACCGCTTCGGCCTCAACGGCTACTACACCTTCACAAGCGACCTCACGCTGAGCGGCGGCTGGATGCAACGCCGCCACAAACCGGATACCAACGCCACCCCGGGTGAAATCAAGTTCACGACCAACACCTTCTTTGTCGGCCTGTCCTATCCCATTGGACGCTTTGTCATCAATACCCAGCTGGTGCGGATGATCAGCAACTCCGACTCGGAAGCAGAAATGGCAGTCAGCCGCCGCCGCGGCAACGGCGAAGCGACCGCCCTCTACCTGCGCGGCATCTATAACTTCTCCAAGCGCACCTCGGGCTACATCACCACCGGCCACATGCGCAACCAGAAGAACAGCGCTGTCAGCGTCACGCCCGGCATCGGTGTGGCCGCCTGGGGCGGCGCTGCCGTCGGCAGCAACCAGACCGGCGTCATGATCGGCCTGAACCACCGCTTCTGATCCCGCGCCGGCACCGGCTTTCCCCCGCCCCGGTGCCGACAGGAGGTACGGCGCCGCAGCATGGCCTGCTGCGGCGCCGTTTTTTTGGCCAGGTATCTTGCCCCCTTGCCCCGGAACGGAATCGGCCTAGACCCTGGCGGGATCCACCTTGCCGCTATCTATCCCGTAGCGCTGTATCGCCTCCGTCACCCGTCTGCGCTCGATTCGGCCCTCATCAGCCAAGGCCGTCAAGGCTGCCAGCACAATGAAGTGTCGATCGACCTCGAAGAACGCGCGCAGCGATTCCCGCGTATCGGAACGGCCGAAACCATCCGTGCCCAGGGAAATCACGCGGCGGTCCCGGATATACGGACGAATCTGGTCCGCAACGATCTTCATGTAATCGGTCGCCACCACCAGCGGCCCGGCATGCGCCTGCAGGCATTGCGTCACATAAGGCATCCTGGGCGCTGCCTCGGGGTGCAGCATGTTCCATCGTTCGGCCGACATGCCCTCGCGGCGCAGTTCCGTCAGGCTGGTCGCGCTCCAGATATCGCTGGCAATACCGAAATCCCTGGCCAGCAGTTCACCGGCTGCGATCACCTCACGCAAAATCGCGCCACTGCCCATCAGTTGCACCTGCACCGGCCCGGCACTCTCCACGCCGGGCCCTGGCGGCAAGCGATACATCCCCTTGAGGATGCCTTCTTCCGCGCCGGCAGGCAGGCCGGGGTTCGGATAGTTTTCGTTCAGCAGCGTGATGTAGTAGTAAATGTCTTCCTGCGCCACGTACATGCGCCGCAAGCCGTCATGGATGATCACCGCGAGTTCATAAGCGTAGGCCGGATCGTAGGAAATGCAGTTCGGGATGACGGAAGACAGCACATGGCTGTGGCCGTCGTCGTGTTGCAGCCCTTCGCCCATCAGCGTCGTTCGCCCGGAAGTCGCTCCCAGCAGGAAGCCCCGGGTACGCGCATCCCCGGCGGCCCATGCCAGGTCTCCCACCCGCTGCAGGCCGAACATCGAATAGAAGATATAGAAGGGAATCGCAGGCAGGCCATGATTGCTGTAGGCGGTTCCGGCCGCGATCCAGGAGGCGATCGCCCCGGACTCATTGATGCCTTCCTGCAGGATCTGGCCGTCCCGTGCCTCCTTGTAGTAGCTCAGCTGGCCCGCATCCTGGGGCGTGTACAGCTGCCCTTGATAGGAATGGATGCCGATCTGGCGAAACAGGCCTTCCATGCCGAATGTCCGCGATTCGTCCGGTACGATGGGGATGACCAACCGGCCCAGTTCGGGATCCTTCAGCAGGGTGGTCAGGATGCGCACGAAAGACATCGTGGTGGAAACGCCACGCTCGCCGCTGTCTTTCAACTGCGTGGCGAAGGCGCTCAGGGGCGGAATGGCCAGCGGCGCCAATGCTGCTGAACGTGCCGGCACATAGCCGCCCAGCTCGGCCCGGCGCCGCGAGAAATAGCGTGCTTCCTCGCTGTCCGGCGGCAATTGCAGATACGGCATGTCTTCCAGCTGGTCATCCGGCACCGGCAGGCCGAAGCGGTCCCGGAAGGCACGCACCGCATCCTGGCTCATCTTCTTCAACTGGTGGTTGATGTTCTGGCCTTCACCGGCTTCGCCCATGCCATAGCCCTTGACGGTCTTGACCAGCACCACGGTCGGCTGCCCTGTGGTGCGCACGGCCTGCGCATAGGCGGCATAGACCTTTTCCGGGTCATGGCCGCCTCGGGCCAGCCCCCAGATGTCGTCGTCGCTCAGGTGCGCGACCAGTTCGAGCAGCTCCGGATACTTGCCGAAAAAGTGCTCGCGCACATAGGCGCCGCTCTGCGACTTGAAGGTCTGGTACTCGCCATCCACGCATTCCATCATGCGGCGGCGCAACAGGCCGCTCGTGTCGCGTGCCAGCAGATCATCCCAGCCGCTGCCCCAGATGACCTTGATCACGTTCCAGCCCGCCGCCCGGAAAGTGCCTTCAAGCTCCTGGATGATTTTGCTGTTGCCGCGCACCGGTCCGTCCAGGCGCTGCAGATTGCAATTGACGACAAAAATCAGGTTGTCGAGGCGCTCGCGCCCGCCCAGTGCGATGGCTGCCAGCGACTCGGGCTGATCCATTTCGCCATCGCCCAGGAACGCCCAGACCTTGCGTCCCTCATGCGCCAGCAAGCCGCGATATTCCAGATAACGCATGAACCTCGCCTGGTAGGCTGCCGTCAACGGCCCCAGTCCCATGGATACCGTCGGAAATTGCCAGAACTCCGGCATCAGGCGCGGGTGCGGATAGGAAGACAGGCCATCACGGCCCGCCTCGCGGCGGAAATTGTCCAGCTGGGCTTCGCTGATGCGCCCTTCCAGATAGGCCCGGGCATAGATGCCTGGCGCCGAGTGACCCTGGATATAGACCATGTCGCCACCGAAGCTGTCGGTACGGCCACGAAAGAAATGATTGAACCCAACGTCGTACAGCACGGCTGCCGATTGATAGGTAGCGATATGGCCGCCGACATTGGAATGCTTGCCCGCCCGCAGGACAGTCACCATGGCATTCCAGCGGATATAGGCGTTCAGGCGCTGCTCGATGGCCAGATCACCGGGATAGGCAGGCTGGCGGGCCCGGCCAATGGTGTTGACATAGGGCGTTGTCACCCGGCCATGCAAATCGCCATGCCGTTCGGCGTCGAAATCACTCAGTTGGTCGAGCAGATAGTGCGCCCGCGGCCGCCCTTCGGCCGCCACCACGGCCTCCAGCGCCTCGAGCCACTCTCGTGTCTCTTGGGGATCAACGTCGGAAAATGCGCTTGACTGCATCATGGCAGGCCTCCAAGTGGTTGTGGCGTTGTCTAAACACGCGTCGCAAGCCCCAGGGGTGCTGCGCGGCCCCTGGCCGCCTGGCTGCCCCGGCATACGATTGCAAATGCAATAATAGCATTTGCAATTATATTGAGAAGACAGGGCTGGGATAAAATTGCATATGCAATCCATCCCGTCCCTGCCCAGGAGCCCCTTCATGCCGTCCGAGCCGTCTGATCTCTGGTATTCATTTGTGCGCGCGCACCGCATGATGATTCGGGAAATCGAGCATCGCCTGGCAGCCGCCGGCCTGCCGGGCTACGCCTGGTATGACGCGCTCTGGGGCCTGGAGAGCGGGCCGGACGGCACCCGCCGGATGCACGAGCTGGCGGATGTCCTGGCCATCGAGCGCTATAACCTGACCCGCCTGATCGACCGCCTGGAACAGGAAGGCCTGGTCACGCGTTCGCGTTCGGCCGCCGACGGGCGCGCCGCCTTCGCCTCCATTACCGAAAGCGGCCGGGTGCTGCGCAAAAAGATGTGGCAGGTTTATGAATCGACAGTCGCCGAACTCTTCCTCAGCCAGTTCGGCCAGGCTGAACAGGCCGTCCTGGCAGATGGCCTCAACCGCACGGCAGCCGCCGTGCGCGCCGCTACCGGCCAGGCACGCAAATAGATGCAAAGACCAGGCCAAAACTTGGTCTGGTCTGACTCAGTCTGACTGGCCCGGTTGATAGCGCTGCAGGGCCTGCTGTATCACGACTGGCGGCAAGAAACCGTCTGCCACCAGGCTCATGAGCGCTTTCACAACGATCCAGCGCGCCTCCAGCGCAGTGCCCGCACCCTCGCCTGCCGTACGCAAGGAATCCGCCCCCAGCGCCTGGAACCGCCCCGGGACGAACGCACCGATCTGAGCGGCAATGAAGTGACTATAGCCAGTCACGGCAATTACAGGCATGCGACTGCCTGCCAGGCACTCATGGATATGCGCCGACTTCGGCCGCGCCCGAGGATGCAGCAGATTCCAGCGTTCCGCCGCATGCCCGTCCCGCGCCAGGCGGGTATAGCTCGGACAGCTCCAGACTTCGCTGGCAACGCCCCAGTCGTCCGCCAGCAAGGCCGCTGCCTGCCTGACGGCACCAAGCGTCCGTCCCGCTCCCAGCAGCCGCACGCCGGCTGTGTGCGGCGGCAAAGGCCCGGACAGACGATACATGCCCTTGAATGCCTGCCAAGCTTGGCGCCATGGCAGCGCTGCCGACGCGATCGCATCGTCATGCATGGAGAAATAAACAAAATCCGCCTTGCCATCGACATAAACCCAGCGCAATGCCACTCGCAACATGGCGAGCACTTCCGCACCGGAAGCCGGATCATAGGGTACGCCAACCATACTGGACGATAGCCAAAGCGGCAATGCAGGCTGCACGCTTTTGGGCCAGGCCGACGCGCGGATTTCAGCCTCGTTGAAGAAAACGCCCCGCTGCCGGCTTTCGTCCAAAGCGGCATGCAAGCCCGCCAGCGATGACGAATGCAGCATGTACAGCAATGGTTTTTGCGCCTGCGCACGCGTCTCGCGAAACCACAGCGGCCAGGCACTGACATGGCCAGTGCCTGGCCAAACGCCAGCCTGCGCAGCGGGCGCACCATGGATGCCTTCCAGTCCGTCCCAGCCCCCCTGTTCCGGCTCGGCCCCTTGAACCACCCAGGCCGCCGAACGCCGTATGTCCTCCGGCGCCAACACGGCTGCCGCTGCACGCATGGCCGCCCGCGGCGACAGGCGGCCGCAACGCTGTACCAGGGTCTTGTCCCTCAGGCGCAGCAGGCATGTCGTGGCTGCCTGCCTCACGGCGCTGCTGGGCCGTTGTGCGCTTCCTGCTTCCATGTCATCTCCCTCGGATATGACGGCACGGCTCCGGCGCTCGACCTGCGACGTACCCATCAAATCATACAATTGCAATTACAATCATTGTATTTGCAATTATATTGCCGGGCAACGCAAACAGGGCCGCCCAATAATGGCGCAGCCCTGCTACGGCTCAGCTCAAAGACGATGCTCAGAAATAGCGCTTCTTCTGAAATACCCAGGCCACCAGGCCGCTGATAAGCACCATGCTGATGACAATGGCGGTGAAGGCGCCCGGCTCTTCCTGGTAAGGCAGCGGCACATTCATGCCGTAAATGCTGGCAATGAGAGTCGGAATGGACAACACGATTGTCACGGCCGTCAGGAACTTGACGATGTGACTGACGTTGTTCTGGATGATATTGCCGTAGGCATCCATGACGTTGTTCAGATTGAGCTGGCTGATATGCGTCACGGCATGCGCCTGCTCCAGCTCCGCCTGCGCCACCTCGAACATCGCCGTCTCCTCCGGCCCGAGCGGCAGAGAGGCATCATGGCGTATCCGATGCATGACGTGCATCATGTTCTTCAGCGCCGTCGTCATGTAGATCAGGCTTTCATTCAGGTAGAGCAAGGCATACAGTTCCCGGTTCCGGTAGGAACGCGCCAGCTCGGCTTCCGCGCTGGCGATGTCCGCATCTATGTCCTGCATGACGCTGCCGAAGGCCTGGGCAATGCCCTCCACGATCGCCATGACATTGCCGGCCTGCCGGCCGGGTGCCAGATGCAGGCCGTGCCTATGGAAAAGATCCGGCGAAATCGCCGACACCTGGCGGCTGACCGTCACGATCAGGTCGCCTGCCACGATGACGCCCACTGGCAGGCTGCGATACTTCACATCCTCATCAACCGCGCTGACGCGCTCGTCGCGGCAGGGTTCGTGCAACAAAACCAGGCAGGCCTGGCCTTGCCGTTCTACCCTGGGGCGTTCTTCCGGGCGCAGCGCATCTTCGAAGAAGGCCGACGGCAGGCCGGTCGCGCTGGCGAGCTGAAGCCACTCCTCCTGCTGCGGGTCTTGCAGCTGAATCCAGCCGCAAGCCGGAATGGCCTCAGTCCGAACCAGGCGGCCCTGGGTATCTTGGGTATAAATGTGCATCATGCTGGTAATTCTCCGCAGGGTTCCGTGCAGCAGGCCTGAAGCCTTACTGCCGCAGGTATTTTTTCTTGTAGAAAACAAAGATCAGCGCCGCGCTGAGCAACAGCATGCCCGCCCCGACCACCACGGTGGAAATCCACTCTTCCTCATAAGGCAAAGCCACGTTCATCGAAAAAATGCTGCCTATCATCGTCGGGATGACCATGATGATGGTGAGCGCCGTCAGCACCTTGAGCACCGAATTGAGGTTGTTGTGAATGATGGCGGCATAGGCGTCCATCAGGTTGCTCAGGCTTTCGCGCCGCATCTCCGTGATTTCCGCCGCCTGGCGGATGTCGATCAGAATGTCGTGCAGTCGGCGTTTCTCCTCTTCATGGATACGGATATCCTGCCCGGCCATCAGGCGCCGGTAGAGAATGGCCATGGCACTGAGCGCCGTCGAAAAACTCACCAGACTCTTGTTCAGCGCAATCAGCGCGAAAAGCTCGGTATTACGGTAGGACGACTTGATTTTCTTCTGCAGCACCGCCACCTGCCGATTGATCCGTAGCAGGCTGTCGTCGTAGGCCTGGGCAATGGCACGGAACAGCAACAGACTGATCCGGGTCTTCATATAGCTGCGGAAATCCCCATGACGGCCCTGCAGCAATTCATCCACCAGATCGAGCTTTTCACGCGACACAATGACCAGATGGTCTTGCACATGGATCACACCCACCGGGGTGGTGCGCCAGGCCGGCGCGTCGCCCGCCATGCGCCGTGGCGCATTGACGACGATCAGCGTGGCGCCTCCCTGCTGGGCGATGCGCGGCAGTTCGTCGCGATCCAGCGAATCCTCGAAGAAATCCAGGGGAATGGCCAGCGCTTGCGCTACCCGGTCGATTTCACCCGCGTCTGGATTTTCCATGTGAATGATGGCGTTGTGGGCAATATCCCCGACCCGGGCCAGCATGCCCGCGTCATCGCTTTTATAGAAATGCAGCATAATTTTTGTTCCTGCAGTATCAGAGGATGCGGCGTGCCTTGAAGCCGGCCACCATCAGTGCCGCCAGCAACAGGCCCAGCAGCCCGAGCACCGGCAATGCAAAGGGTTCATCCTGGAATGGCAGCGGCGTGTTCATGCCATAGATCCCTGCGATTCCCATGGGAACCGCAGCAACGATGACAAAAATGGACAGGTACTGCACGACCAGGCTCAGGTTGTTTTCCACCGCCGCCGCATAGGCATCCATCAGGTTGCTCAGATTGATGTTGTGGATTTCGGCCATGGCACGTGCCTGGCTGGTTTCAACCATGGCGTCCTCCAGCATCTGGCGTGCCAGGGGATGCTGGCGCACCAGCATTGATGCCGACACACGCTGCAGGAGTTTGAGGTTCGCTTCCAGCGCGCCGAACAGCTGATTCAGGCACTTGTTATGTTCCAGCAGATCAAATATCTGGCGGTTCACAATGGCATGCTTGAGCTGCGCCTCAATGCGGTCCACGCCCGCGTTGATCTCCCGCAAGGCGTCGATGAAACGGTGTGCGCCGTCGTGCAGCAAGCTTGCTGCCTGCAGGCATCCCCCCGCCTCCGCAGCGTCTTCCTGGCGGATCAGAGGTGCTGCGGCCTGAGCGGCATGGCTGCCTACCAGGACATGCTGCGCATTGGCCAGCAGCGAGACATAGCCGATGGTAAAGGGACGCGCCGCCCCTGCGCCTGAAGGAACGGGCACGGCAAAGACCAGCAGGATGGCGCCATCCTGCTCCTTGAACAACGGTCGCCCCTGGCGAGGCGTCAGGCAGACGTCGATCAACGATGCAGCAAATCCGTAGCGTTCGGCCAGCGCGCGCCATTGTTCGGCCCCGGCAGGCAGCGCCACTGCCGAGGACGCTCTGCCGCTGCTGCGCCAGAGAGGCGGCAGGCCCGCTGCCGGCTGGAATTGGTTCAACATGGAAACCCCTTATATTGCTGCCCCTTGCCACTACGATCTGGCTTGCACGCCCTGAACGAGCGTATCCGGCAAAGCAGGCCACCCGGCCTGCCAGGTAGGCAGGAGACAATGGAAATCAAGTTTGGCCGCCATGCTGGCCTAGCGGCCTATTTGGCCTACTGGCCGTCACGGCCGGAATCCGCGACGCTAGAACTGATGCGTGATGCCTAGGGCTGCGCGCCGGGTTCGCGGCGCATCCTCCCCCACGACATCCTCCATGGCGTAACGCTGCCCCATGGCGACAAAGCCATAGAGTGACGTACGGGGAGACAGGGCATGGACATAGCCCAGCGACATGACACGGACCGTCCCGGCGCGATCGCCGCCATCCTGCCAATGCCAGCTCGGTCGGGCCTGCGACCACTGCAATTGCAACTCGTCCTGGCCCATCGGCACGGCAATGCCGGCATACACGGCATCCAGGCGGCCGCCATCCAGAAACTCTGCGGGGCCCATGCCTGGCAGGCCCATGGCTTCCAGCCCGGCCGGACCTTCCCCGCCGTTGCGTCCCACAAACCCGTTGCGCTGGCGACTCCAACCCGCCGCCACTCGGGCGAACTCGACATCCGCGCTCAAGCCCAGTTGCAAAGTGGCAGGCCGGTGCGCCTGGCCTGCCTCCCCGGCCACGCGCCCCATGGTTTCATAGCTGGCTACCAGCAGCCAGTCGTCCATGGAAAACTGCAGCGCGCTGCTGAACACATGGGCCCGCCCCTTCTCGAAACCGCGTTCACCGACATCCGGGCTATAGCTCAAGCCCGCCTGCAGCCCATGCCACTGAGGACTGATCCAGCCCAACAGATTCGACACCTGGTAGTTATCGGATGCCCGCATCAAGGCTCCCATGCCGAAATCCTTCCAGCCGGCGATTTCAATCCCGGAAACAAAAACCTGCCCCGCGGTGAACTGCCGCCCCAGGCGCAGCTCGCCCATTCCTTCGCTGCCCAAACCGATCCAGGATTGATAATTGAACAACCGGCCCGGTTCTTCGGCACTGCCGGTGGCCGCATCCAGCCCGCCTTCCAGCGCGAAGTTCACATAGGCGCCGTCCGCCAGATCCTCCCGCCCTCGCAGCCCCCAGCGTGAATCGGTCTGTCCACCGCTCAGCAAGCCGGTTCCCGTGCCCGCGCCTTTGACATGGGTTGTGACCACGCCCACATCCACCGTGCCATACAACGTCACTTCGGCAGCTTCCAAGGTGCGCGGCGCCCCCAGGGACAGAACGGCCACGGCCATGCCCGTTCCCAGCACACCGGCCTGGCATTGCCATTGGCGTCCGGCCTGACGTCCCAGCTGCCGCCAGATGCCCGCCAGCGTCAGGCGTGGCGCTTCATGCGCAGGTTCTTTCAGCAGCAGGCCCAGCAGGGTCTGGTTGCCGGTCGCCAGAACCAGTGCACTGCCGCTGCCGGCCAGCACCCGATCCCCCATCGCGCAACTATCCGGCCAGGCTTGAAAAATAGCCCGATCGAGCAACAGGCCCTCCTGGCGAATCAAGCGCACATCGGCGGGGACGATATCGCCGGCCCCCAACTGAATGATGTCGCCCGGCACCAGCAGGCTGGCCGGCACCCGGCGCGCCAGATCATCCTCCTGGCCGTAGGTTTCCAGCCGCCGCAAGACCGACACCCGGCGATCCTTCAGGCTGCGGGCCAGCCGCGCCAGCGCCGGCGGCGCAGCGGCGGGAATACGGGGCCGGTTCGGGCCGTGGCGCACCAGGCGGCGCAAGACCTCTTCGAAAGCCAGGCCGGAGATATCGCTGGACAGTACTCGCAGGCTATCCGCCAGCGTCAAGCGTGCATGTTCCTGCAACGCGCAGCGGGCGCGCCGGACACTGAATCCCGCCGGCATGGGTGGCACCGTGCTGCATGACGCAGCGCGTGAAAAAAACAAGGTTCGCATGAGGGCATCCTGTAAACCGCGCAAGGCGGAATGCCCCCGGCGAAACTATCGGGCCGAGCACACCCCTGCCCTTGCTGGTGAAAGGCAAAAGTCGTCAATCAGGAGGAAAGTCGGGGGGGCGCCCGCCGGCTTGAGCATCAAGCCAACGGGCCTACTCTCGTCATCATCCATCGGTTCGGCTCCATGAAAATGCTGCATTGCTGCCGCCCGGTTCCCGTCTGTCGAATCCCGCTGCTGCAACGAAAAAGATTGTCGCACCCGGCCGGGCGCAATGCTATTGGCCTCTTGGGTTGCCATACGACATCTTTCGATATGCCGCCGATACCTTCGGATAGTGCGCACCCCCATCATGCGCGGATATCCCGCCACCACCGGCGTCCCCAACGAACAAGATCCGCTTGATGGGCCTTGTCCGCGCCCGGCCAGCCGCCCCCGCCCGTCAGCGCTGCGGGCGGAAAAGACAACGGCCCGGCAAGCCCCTCAAACACAGGAGCCGGCCGGGCCGTTCGGCGCTGAAACGGGTCAGCGCAACAGATGCAGGTAGTGCAAGTGTTTCTCGTACTGGTCCAGGATATCCCCGATCACCGCATTGCGGTTCCAGCCCATGATGTCGTAGTTCTGGCCGCCTTCCTTGAGGTGCACCTCGGCACGGAAGTACTTGCGTTCATCGTTGCTGTCATCGTCGTTGTTGACGGTGAAGGTCGGGCGGGCATAGGCGCGGGGCTGCACCTCATAGATGAAGTCGATTTCATCGCCATGCATGACTTCCAGGCGTATGCCGCCCTGCTCCAGCTCTGTCACCTTGACGTCCTGCGTATTGCCTTCCAGCTCCTTGGCCACATCCTCGCAGGCCGGTTTGACGACTTCCTGAATGAAGCGATTGACGTGCGCCCGACGCGGCATGACCATGAGATTGCGCAGCCGGCGGCGCCAGTTGTCATCGCCATGCTGGGCGCGCGGCGCCAGGTGGTTCTGGTAGCGCATGCCGCGCTTGACCAGATCCAGCCGCAAGGCGCGCAACAAGCCTGCCAGCACCGCCAGCAACACCACCGCAAACGGCAAGGCACTGATGATCGTCATGGTTTGCAAGGCAGCCAGGCCGTCGGCCAGCAACAGCACAATGGCCAGCACACCCATGGAGATCGACCAGAACACCCGCTGCCAGACCGGATTATGCTCGCTGCCGCCGGACGCCAGGAGGTCCACCACCAACGCTCCCGAGTCAGCCGAGGTCACGAAGAAGATCAACACCATCACCACGGCCAGGTAGGACATGAAGGTTGCCATCGGCAACCGGTCCAGCAAGGCAAACAGCGCCAGCGAATTATCGGATTTCACGATCTGGGCCAGCTCGGTGTAGCCATCGGCCAGCAGCATATGGATGGCGGTATCACCAAATACCGTCATCCACAGGAAAGTGAAGCCCGCCGGCACGAAAATCACACCGCCCACGAATTCGCGGATCGAGCGGCCACGCGATACGCGGGCAATGAACATGCCGACAAAAGGCGACCAGGAAATCCACCAGGCCCAGTACAGCAGTGTCCAGCCGCCCATCCAGTCGGTCTGCTCATAGGCGTACAAGTTGAACGTCTTGCTGACGATCTCCGACAGATAGGAGCCCGTGTTCTGGATGAATGCCTTGAGCAGAAACACCGTGGGGCCAGCCAGAAACACGAACAGCATCAGCAGGATCGCCAGGATCATGTTCAGTTCGGACAGGCGGCGTACGCCCTTGTCCAGGCCGGAGGCCGCGGACATCGTAGCCAGCGCCGTCGCGACCGCGATCAGGATGATCTGCACGGTGGTATTCACCGGCACATCCAGCAGCAGGTTCAGGCCGCTGTTGATCTGCAGCACGCCGAAACCCAGCGATGTCGCCACGCCGAACACGGTACCGATGATGGCGAATACATCCACGGCATGCCCGATGGGACCACGGATCTTGTCACCGATCAGCGGATACAGGGCGGAACGCAGCGTCAGCGGCAAGCCATGGCGGAACGAGAAAAACGCCAATGACAGCGCCACTACCGCATAAATGGCCCAGGCATGCAGCCCCCAGTGAAAGAAGGTAATGCGCATGGCCTCTTTGGCCGCCGCCACTGTCATCGGGTCGCCAACCGGGGGAGCGATGGTGTGCATCAGCGGTTCGGCCACACCGAAGAACATCAGGCCGATGCCCATCCCGGCGCAGAACAGCATGGCGAACCAGGTGGTATTGCTGTAGTCAGGCTGGCTATGGTCCGGCCCCAGCTTGATGCTGCCATAGCGGCTGATCATGCAGAACATGACGGACAGCAGGATCAGCGCGACCGTCAGGATATAGAACCAGCTGGCATTGATGACGATCCAGTTCTGCACGACGGCGAACAAGGCCTGTGCCCGGATGGGGAAAACCGAAGTCAGAACGACCAGCAGCAGGATCAGGCCTGCCGCCGACCAGAACACGGGCGGATTGATAACAAGTTTCGGCCTGCTGCCGGTGGGAGATGCTGCCATACACCACTCCTGCAAATCAGGCGACAGCACATCGGAATCCACCGTCGAGACGGCAGACCCCGATCTATTGCCGCAGTGTTAATCCCATTAACGCATTGTTGATGCGAGATACCGCTTTCAACGCCGAAAATCCGGCATCGACGATCTGGGGTGAAAGCCCTTAATCGTAACGGATCTCCACATTATCTGCCCCCAACCATGTCACCAGGTTGTCAAACATTTGATCTGCCATACGCACGCGCCAGGATTCTCCCAGCTGTATCAATGCCGTCGCATCCGGACGCTGATAGAGGATTTCCACTGGCACACCGAGAATCCCATTTTCCGGTTCGGCACGGAACGGATTGAGGGTACGGCGCAACGCCGCGGTATCGGCCTTGGCCTGCGGAATGGTCAGGCGCAAGGCCCGGGCCCGTGTCTCGCGCGCAGCCTGCAGATCGAACAGGGATTCAGCCACAATGCGCGTGCCGCCGGAATAATCGTCGTGGCTGACCTTGCCCTGCACGATCAGCAACTGGTCTTCACGCAAGCGATTGCGGTTCTGTTCGTACAGTTCGTTGAATACCGACACTTCCAGCTGCGCAGTGCCATCGTCCAGCACGGCGAACAGCATTTTGCCGCGCCGCGTCAGTTGCGTGCGGACGGAGCTCAGCGCACCGGCCAGCCACTGCAATTCGCGCGAGGGCTCGATGCGTGTGAGCGGGGTGGGAACAAAACGCCGCACCTCGTCACGCCAGGCGTCGAACAGATGGCCGCTGAAGAAAAAGCCCAGGGCCGCCTTTTCCTCGGTCAGACGCGTGCGCAAATCCCAGGGCGGCACCTTGGCCAGTTCACCGGCCACGACAATGGCGGCATCGTCATCGCCGAACAGCGACACCTGGTCTGCGCTGCGCGCCGCCTGGTCAGCAGCTTCCATTGCCAGCGGCACCGAGGCCAGCAGCGCCGCACGGTTATCGTCCAGCCCGTCGAACGCGCCGGCACGAATCAATGCTTCGATGGTGCGCCGATTCACCGAATGACGGTCGATACGGCGGCAGAAATCGAACAGATCACGGAATGGCCCGGCCTGGCGCACCCGCAGGATTTCCTCGACGGCGCCCTGCCCCGTCCCCTTGACGGCACCCAGGCCATAGCGCATGGTGCGCGGCGGCTTGCCCTTGGCGGTATATTCGTCCTCGACCGGCTCGAAGCGGTAGGCAGAGGCATTGACGTCCGGCGGCAACACCTTGACGCCGTTATCCAGGGCATCGCGCACAAAGGTCTGGACCTTGTCGGTGTCGTCCATATCGGACGACAGCGTGGCGGCCAGAAACTCTGCCGGATGGTAATACTTGAGCCAGGCCGTCTGGTAGGAAATCAGCGCGTAGGCGGCCGAGTGCGACTTGTTGAAGCCGTAGCCCGCGAACTTTTCCATCAGGTCGAAAAGCTTGACGGCCAGATCGGCGTCATAACCCTTCTCTACCGCGCCTTTCTCGAACAGCTCGCGGTGCTTGGCCATTTCCTCGGGCTTTTTCTTGCCCATGGCGCGACGCAACAGGTCGGCGCCCCCCAGCGAGTACCCGCCGATGATCTGCGAGATCAGCATCACCTGTTCCTGGTACACAATCACGCCGTAGGTACTCTTGAGCGTGGCTTCCAGATCCGAGTGAAAATAATCGACCTCGGCACGGCCGTGCTTGCGGTCCACGAAGTCATCCACCATGCCGGATTCCAGCGGTCCGGGCCGGTACAGGGCCAGCATGGCGATGACGTCTTCAAAGTTGCTGGGCCGCAGTTTCTTGAGCAGCTCCTTCATGCCGCGCGATTCAAGCTGGAATACCGCCGTGGTATTGCCTTCGCACAGCAGGCGATAGGCGTTCACATCGTCCAGCGGCAGCGCCATGACATCGAAATCGCGCATGCTCGGGTTGAACTGGCGCACATAGCGCACCGCCCAATCCAGGATGGTCAGGTTGCGCAAGCCCAGAAAGTCGAACTTCACCAGGCCGACGGCTTCGACATCATCCTTGTCGTATTGGGACACGACGCTGGTTTCGCTGCCCGGCTGGCAATACAGCGGGCAGAAATCCGTGAGTTTCCCCGGGGCGATCAGCACGCCCCCGGCGTGCATGCCGATGTTGCGGGTCAGCCCTTCCAACGGACGCGCCAGATCCACCAGCGCGCGCACTTCCTCTTCCTGCTCGTAGCGTTCACGGAAAGCCGGTTCGTTTTCCAGCGTCCGCTCCAGCGTCCAGGGGTCCGCCGGATTGAAGGGAATCATTTTCGACAGGCCATCGCAGAACATGTATGGCATGTCCAGTACGCGGCCGGCATCACGTACCACCGCCTTGGCGCCCAGCGTGCCGAAGGTGGCGATCTGGCTCACGGCGTCGCGGCCATAGCGCTCCTTGACATACTCGATCACACGCTCGCGGTTGTCCTGGCAGAAGTCCACGTCGAAGTCGGGCATGGACACCCGCTCGGGGTTCAGGAAGCGTTCGAACAGCAAGTCATAGCGGATCGGGTCCAGATCGGTAATACCCAGGCTATAGGCCACCAGAGAACCAGCGCCCGAGCCCCGCCCTGGCCCGACCGGCACGCCATTGCCCTTGCCCCAGTTGATGAAGTCCGCCACGATCAGGAAGTAGCCGGGAAACCCCATCTGGATAATGGTGCGGCACTCGCGATCCAGCCGTTCGTCATAGACAGGCCGTTCGCGGGCACGCTGTTCGGCGTCGGGAAACAGGAATACCAGCCGTTTCTCCAGGCCTTCGCGCGACAGCTGGATCAGGTAATCATCCAGCGAGATGCCGTCTGGCGTCGGGAAATTGGGCAGTTGCGGCTGCCCCAGCGTCATCACGAGGTTGCAACGCCGGGCAATTTCCACAGTATTGGCCAGCGCCGCAGGCACATCGGCAAAACGCTGCGCCATTTCCTCCGAACTCTGGAAATACTGCTGATCGGTAAAACGCCGCACCCGCCGGGGGTTGCCCAGCAACTCCCCTTCGGCAATACAAACCCGCGCCTCATGGGCCTGGAAATCATCGCGTTTCAGGAACTGCACCGGATGCGTGGCGACGACCGGCAGGCCGAGCCTGGCGGCCAGGCGCATGGCCGCCTGCACATAGGCCTCATCGCCATCCCGCCCGGCGCGCTGCAGTTCGATATAGAAGCTGCCCGGACAACGTTGCTGCCAAGCCCGGGCCAGCGCCTCGGCCGCAGCCAGATTGCCGGCTTCCAGTGCTTGCCCGATATCGCCCATGCGGCCGCCGGACAGCACGATCAGGCCATCGGCGCTGTCTAGCCATTCGCGCCGGACCTGCGCCCGCCCGCGCTGCGTATTGCCCAGCCAGGCACGCGTCAGCAGATCGCATAATTGCAGATAGCCGTTCCAATTGCGTACCAGCAACAGGACACGGAAAGGCTTGTCCGGATCTTCGTCATTATTGAGCCAGACATCGCAGCCTGCCACTGGCTTGAGGCCAGCTCCCCTGGCGGTTTTATAGAATTTGACCAGGCCAAACAGATTCGTCAGGTCGGTCAGGGCCACGGCCGGCTGGCCGAATGCCGCAGCCTGTTTGACCAGTTCGGGAATCCTGATGATGCCATCCACGACCGAAAACTCGGAATGGACACGCAAATGGACGAAGGGGGTAGCGGGAAGCGATGCAGTCATGGGGCAGGATTGTAACCATCTGGCAGCCCGAGCATGCAGCAAACATTGGTTACGGATGCTTGCACAGACCGTGCCAAGCCCCCGCCATGCGCCTACAATTGAAACATGCACGCGCACCGGTGCCTCGGAGCCGCCTTCCGCATCCGCACCCGCGCTGGTTCCGCTGTTTATTTAATCCAGGAGTCACTGGCAATATGAAATGGATCATACCGGGCATCTGGCTGGCCGCCATCCTGTTCGCCCACTTCCGGGGCCGTGTCCGCTTCCCTCTGCACAAGCAGTTGCTGGATCACTCCATCCTGCTCGCCCCCGTCAACGCGTTCATGGTGCTCTTCTCCAAAGTGCCCACCACGCCCTATCTGGATGAAAAATACCTGCCGTCGTTGAAAAAACTCGACGACAACTGGGAAATCATCCGCGACGAGGCGCTGGCCATGGCGGAAATGCGACACATCAAGGCCGCACAAAAGCATGACGATATCGGCTTCAACTCGTTTTTCAAGGAAGGCTGGAAGCGTTTCTACCTGAAATGGTATGACGCCCGCCACCCCTCCGCACAGAAGCTGTGCCCACGCACCGTGGCGCTGCTCAATGAAATTCCCGAAATCAAGGCCGCCATGTTCGCCGAGCTGCCCGCCGGCAGCAAGCTCAATGCCCACCGCGACCCGTACGCCGGTTCGCTGCGCTATCACCTGGGGCTTTCCACCCCCAACGATGACCGCTGCTACATCAACGTGGACGGCATCCACTACAGCTGGCGCGACGGCGAAAGCACGATTTTCGACGAAACCTATATCCACGACGCCCGCAACGACAGCGAAGGCAACCGCATCATTCTGTTCTGCGACGTCGAGCGCCCGATGCGCTGGCGCTGGGCCCAGGCGTTCAACAACTGGTTCGGCCGGGTCGCCATCTCCGCTGCCAGCGCTCCCAACGAAAGCACCGACAAGACCGGCGCCATCAACAAGCTGACCCATTTCCACTGGGTCATCGACCAGAAGCGCAAGGCTTTCAAAAAGTGGAACCGTACGGTTTACAAGCTGACCAAATACGCCCTGATCGTGCTGGTCGTTCTTGCATTCATCCTGCTCTGATCCCTCAGGCAGGACGAGCCATGGCGGCAGGCTGACAACAGCCTGCCGCTTTTCTTGAGGCCTGGCCGATGACCGTCCAACTGCTGCTGGCGCTCGTTCCCATTGCGCTGCTGATCGCGCTGGGATGGTGGTTGCGGCAACGCGCATTCCTGTCGGAGCATTTCTGGCCGCAAGCCGAACGCCTGGGCTATTACATCCTGCTGCCCGCACTGTTTCTGCACGGCTTGGCCAGCGCGCAGCTGGACGGCGTTCCGGTCGCGGCCATGGTCACCACGCTGATCGTGTCGCTGCTGGTGGTATCGGCGCTGCTGGTCTTGCTGCGCCACCGCCTGCCTGTAGGCGATGCTGCCTTTACCTCGGTATTCCAGGGCGGCGTCCGCTTCAACAACTATGTCGGTGCCTCGGTGGCCGTCGGCCTGTTCGGCGCGCAAGGCATTGCGCTGGCCGCTGTCGCCACGGCCACGATCGTGCCGACCGTGAATATCCTGTGCGTCCTGGTCTTTGCACGCTACGGCAGCATCCAGTCACCCTCACTCCTCCACTTGCTGCGCCACCTGTTCACCAACCCGCTGGTGGTCGGCTGTTTCATCGGCATCGTGCTGCATGTCAGCGGCCTGGGCATGCCCGCAGGTATTGGTCCCGCCCTCAAGGCGCTGGGCCAGGCCTCTTTGCCACTGGGCCTGCTTTGTGTCGGTGCCGCGCTGGATTTTTCCACTTTGCGCAGCTGGCTACGCCCGGTAGCCATTGCCTCGGTGGCGAAATTCCTCGTCTTGCCCCTGGCAACGCTGGCCGCCTGCCGTGTCTTTGGCCTGCAAGGCCCGGCCGCCATTGCCGCGCTGATGTTCCAGGCGCTGCCCACGGCGTCTTCGTCCTACATCATGGCCCGCCAGCTGGGCGGCGACGCGCCGTTGATGGCGGGAATTATCGCCACGCAAACCGTGCTGGCCGCGCTGGCCTTGCCCCTGGCCGTCATGGCGGCGCTGGCCTGAGGCCAGCCCCGCCACCGCCTCCGCAATCCCGGGCGTACATGCACGCGCCAGACCGTCCTGGAATACAAAATCCCCCTGCCGGCAACCTTGCCGGCAGGGGGATGGCCACCAGCGCGGGCTGGGCGCCAGCCTCTCAGGCCGGCGCCTGCGCCTTGCCTCTACCCCAGGTGTTCTGCGAAGAAAGCCAGGGTACGCTGCCATGCCAGCCTGGCGGCATCGGCATCAAACGCGGCGCGATGGTCGCAATTGAACCCGTGGTCGGCTGCATACACATGCACAGTGACATCATGCCCGGCCTGCGCCTGGCGGAAGGCCGCGACGCTGTCCTGCGGAATATGCGTGTCGCGCTCGCCGAAATGCGCCAGAACCGGCACCTTGGGCGTTCGCCCGGCTTCTGCCGGTGTTGTCACGCCGCCGCCATAATAGGCCACGGCGGCAGCCAGGCCGCTGGCATTGGCTGCCGCGCGCCAGGCGATCAAGCCGCCATAGCAAAAGCCGACGATGCCGACCTTGCCGCCAGCGGCTTGTGCGGCATAGTCGATCACGGCCTGCACGTCGCCCGCCGATGCCTGCGCCACACCTTCGAGCGCCGATTTCAGCGCAATGCCGCGCTTCATGTCCTCCGGCGCATACCCCATATCCACGCCCGCTTCGATCCGTTCGAAGATCGCCGGCGCCAGCGCCAGGTAGCCCTCCTGGGCGTAGCTGTCGGCCACGGCCTGGATATGGGCGTTGACGCCGAAAATCTCCTGAATGACCACAATCGCGCCACGCGGCGTGCCCGCCGGCCTGGCTTCATAGACAGGCAGGCGGAAACCGTCACGTGAGTCGATCTGAATGAACTGGCCCATTTTCTCTCCTTTGCGTCATGTCCCGAATAGGGGGATACCGGATAATTGGTCCCGGACAGAACCGGGTTCTGCTTGTGGCGCAGGCGACCGGCCTGCGCCTGATTTCAGCGCCGCAACGACTCCCAAGCTTTCTGCAGGCGTTTGACCGACACCGGCATGGGCGTACGCAGCTCCTGGGCGAACAGGGCCACGCGCAATTCTTCCAGCAACCAGCGGAACTCATCCAGCCGCGCATCGGGTGCCCCTTTGCGGGCAGCGCGCTCGCGCTGCCACAGGGTGTTGAGGGTCGCGAACTCCGCCAACAGCTTGGCGTCACGGGCAGGATCGGCGCGCAATTTGTCGATGCGCGCCACGGCGGCCTTCAGGTAGCGCGGAAAATGCTTGAGTTGCGCATAGGATGTATCACGAATGAACCAGCGGTGCACCAAAGCCTGCTGCTGTTGCTGCAGGTCGGCATAGGCCTGCGCATGCGCCTTGGCCTGGGGCAGCTTGCGCTGCAGGGCCGTCCACTCGGTCAGTACCTCATTGACCAGGCGCGCCACTTCCTGAGCCAACAGGCCCAGCCGCCCCTTGCCCTCGGTGACGCGGCTGGCGAATTCCTCCGCGTTCACCGGCCACGGTTCAGCCAGGCAGGCTTGCGACAAAGCGCAGTCCAGCAGCTGATCGCGCAATTCCTCCACCGTCCCCAGCGGCAGATACAGCATACCCATGGTATTGAGATCACGCAGGTTTTTTTCCTGGAACTTCACCTGCTCCTTCAACGCCAGGCGGAACAGCCGCAGCAAGCCCTGACGATGGCGGCGGCGTGCTTCCTGAGGGTCATCGAACACATCCAGATCGCAGGACTGGCCGTTATCCACCAGCGCCGGATAGCCGATCACCGACTGTCCCTTGCGGCGGATTTCCATGACCTCCGGCAGCTCACCAAAACTCCAGCTGCTGATGTTGTCATGCGCCAGCGCTTCGGACACCCCCGCGTCCCGCGCGGCGACCTGTTGGAACTGATTCTGCGCCTGGCGCCCGTGTTCGGCGCGTATCGCATCCAGATTGCGTCCGGCTGCCAGCATGCGGCCATGTTCATCCACCAGGCGAAAGTTCATGAACAAATGCGGCGGCAAGGTTTCCAGCTTGAAATCGCCGGGCGCCGGACGTACCTTCACCTGTTCCCACATGTCCGCCGCCAGCGCCTCCAGCAGCCCCATGCCAGGGTTCTCCAGACGCTCGAACCAGCGTTCATAGAAGTCGGCAGCGTACTGGGGCAATGGCACGCAATGGCGCCGCATCTTCTGCGGCAACGATTTCAGCAGCAAATGCACCTTTTCCTTGAGCATGCCCGGCACCAGCCATTCGCAGCGCTGCGCATCCAGCTGGTTCAACGCGAACAACGGGACCGAAAGCGTCACGCCATCCTTGGGTGAACCCGGTTCGAAGTGATACGACAGCGCCATGGAAACGCCGGCCCACTCCACCTGCTTGGGGAAAACATCGGTCGTCACGCCCGCCGCTTCGTGGCGCATCAGGTCTTCACGCCGCAGCAGCAGGGCCTGGGCCTGCTCGCGCGACAGACCTGCATACCATTTCTCCAGCGATGCCGTCTGGCTGATCCCCTCGGGCAGCAGGCGGTCATAGAACGCGGCGATCAGGCTATCGTCCACCAGAATATCGGGGCGGCGCGACTGGTGCTCCAGCTTTTCGATCTGCGCAATCAGCTTGCGGTTGCGCGCCACGAAATCCGCCTTGGTGTCGATTTCGCCCGTCACCAGGGCTTGCTGGATGAACAGCTCACGCGCGTGCTCGGCATTGACGCGGCCATACTGCACCCGCCTGCCGGTATAGATGGGCAGACCGTAGAGCGTGGCGCGTTCATTGGCGACGACCTGGCCGGATTTCTTTTCCCAGCGCGGGTCCGACCAGCTGCGCCGCAGCAAATGGCTGCCCACGGACTCCACCCAGGTCGGTTCGATGCGCGCCACACAACGTGCATACAGCCGGGTAGTTTCCACCAGTTCGCCCGCCAGCACCCAGCGCCCGCCTTTTTTTGCCATGCGAGAACCCGGGTGTATCAGGAAGCGTATCTCGCGCGCGCCCTGATACTGCCCTCCTTCTTCGCTGCGCAGGCCGATATTGCCCAGCAAGCCGGCCAACAAGGCACGATGCAACTGTTCGTAGGTCGCATCCGCGCTATTGATGCGCCATTCGTGTTCCTGCACCAGCGCCAGCAGCTGGCTATGCACATCACGCCATTCGCGCATGCGCAAGGGAGACAGGAAATGCTGCCGCAACACGCCGGCCTGCTTGCGCTGCGACAGGCCGCTGCCGGCCTGTTCGCCATACCAGCGCCACAGTTTCAGATACGACACGAACTCGGATTTTTCGTCCTGGAAACGTGCCTGCGCCGCCTCCGCCGCTTCGCGTTCGGCCAGGGGGCGGTCTCGCGGATCCTGTACCGACAGGGCCGAGGCGATCACCAGCACTTCCGCCAGGCATTGTTCATGGCGCGCGGCCAGGATCATGCGCCCAACACGCGGGTCCAGCGGCAACTTGGCCAGGTCGCGTCCGGTACGCGTCAAGGCATTGGCGTCGTCCAGCGCCCCCAGTTCCTGCAGCAGCTGATATCCGTCAGCCACCGCCCGCCCGGTGGGAGGTTCGACAAAGGGAAAGGTTTCAATATCGTCCAGCCCCAGCGCCTTCATCCTCAGGATGACCGCCGCCAGTGACGAGCGCAGGATTTCCGGATCGGTGAATGGCGCGCGCGAATTGAAATCGCCCTCGTCATACAGCCGGATACATACGCCCGGGCCCACCCGGCCGCAACGACCGGCGCGCTGGTTGGCCGATGCCTGGCTGACCGGCTCGATGCGCAGTTGCTCAACCTTGTTGCGCCAGGAATAGCGTTTGACCCGCGCCAGGCCGCTATCGACGACATAACGAATGCCTGGAACCGTCAGCGAGGTTTCCGCGACATTGGTCGCCAGCACAATGCGCCGCGCATTGCCACGCGGCCGGAAAATGCTTTCCTGCTCCGCCTGCGAAAGACGCGCAAACAAAGGCAAGATTTCCGTACCGGCCCGCACATTGCGCCCCAGCGCCTCTGCCGCTTCCCGGATCTCCCGTTCGCCCGGCAGGAACACCAGCACATCCCCCGGGCCCAGGCGCGCGCATTCATCCACGGCATCGACAATGGCATCGACCAGATCGCGCTCTTCATCCCGTTCGCGCTCCCGGCCGCGGCCATTGCCGGTCTGGCGCGCCGCCGTCTCGGCATCCTGTTCTTCACGCACCGGTCGGTAGCGGATTTCCACCGGATACAAACGCCCCGACACGGCAATGACCGGCGCCGGCTTGCCGTCGGCATCGGCGAAATGCGTGGCAAAACGCTCGGCATCAATCGTGGCCGAGGTGATGATCACTTTCAAATCCGGCCGGCGCGGCAGAATCTGCCGCAGATATCCCAGCAGGAAATCAATATTCAGGCTGCGCTCATGCGCCTCATCAATAATGATGGTGTCGTAGCGCCGCAACAACGGATCGCGCTGAGACTCGGCCAGCAGGATGCCGTCCGTCATCAATTTGATGGCGGCGCCCGGCCCGGCTTTTTCATTGAAACGAATTTGATACCCCACCAGTTCGCCCAGCGGGGTATTCAGTTCTTCCGCAATACGCTTGGCCACGGAGGTCGCGGCAAGACGCCGCGGCTGCGTGTGGCCTATCATGCTGCGCCCAGCGGCACGGCCGATTTCCAGGCAAATCTTGGGTAGCTGCGTGGTTTTCCCGGAACCGGTCTCACCGCTGACGATCACCACCTGGTGCGCCTGAATGGCGCGGGCGATTTCGTCCCGGCGGGCGCTGACGGGCAGATCTTCCGGATAGCTGATGGCGGGAAGCACGCGTGGCTGCGTATGGGCGGCACGGCCTTTGGCCGGCGCGGATGACTCTGACATGGAACTCCTGTGAACTGGCGCGGATACCGCAGGCGGGACCTCTTGTCTGTGTTCGAACACAGCGCGGGCATTTTGCAGCATCCAAACGGCACGCTGGCCGCTGGCAGATATTATAATTTTCCTGTCCGGGCTGCATCCGCTTCCCGGATTCCTGCCGCCGGCCCCTGGGCCGGCCTTGTTTTAACTGGCGCAGCAACGACGTCCTGCGGCACCAGCGATGGTCAGATCTTCTGCTGTCTTTCTGTCCCGCTGTCTGTTCTGCCCTGCGCTCCGCTGCCTGCCACGGATCCTCCAGCCTCCTTCCTACCCATTTTCAAGTCTTAGCCTGACATGCCCGACGACCCCGTACCAGAAATTCTCTCTGCCCAGGAAGCTCCTGAATTTGCGCCCGCGCAATTCGTGCGATGGTTCCGCGACGTTGCGCCCTATGTACATGCATTTCGAGGCAAAACCTTCGTCGTGGCCTTCGGGGGCGAATTGGTACAGGAAGGAGCGCTCAACGCGCTGGTACAGGATTTATCGCTGCTGTCCGCGCTGGGCATCCGGATGGTGCTGCTGCATGGCTCACGCCCCCAGGTCAATGAACAGCTCCGCCTGAAAGGCTATGCCAACCGCTTCGGCCTGGGCCTGCAGCCCATGGATGCCGCCGAACTGGAGTGCGCCAAGGAAGCTGCCGGCGAAATCCGCCTGGATATCGAAGCAGCCTTCAGCCAGGGGCTGCCCAACACCCCCATGTCTGGTTCGCATATCCGCGTGATCTCGGGCAACTTTGTCACTGCGCGGCCCGCCGGCATCATCGACGGCGTCGATTACGGACATACCGGCAAAGTGCGCAAAATCGACATCGACGCCCTGCGCTTTGCCATCAGCCATGACTCCATCGTACTGATTTCCCCGTTGGGCTTTTCTCCTACCGGAGAGGCCTTCAACCTGGCGGTAGAGGAAGTCGCCACCAGCGTCGCCGTCGCCTTGCGTGCCGAGAAATTGATTTTCCTGACGGAAAACACCACGGTGCACAATCCGGACGGCAGCGTCGATACCGAGCTGGCGCGCGAAGATGCCGACAATCTGCTGGCCACCTCCGCGCTCGATGAAGTCACTGCCTATTTGCTGCGCTATGCCTCCCTGGCCGTCAAGCGCGGCGTGGCGCGTGCGCATCTGGTGCCTTTCACGCTGGATGGCAGCGTGCTGCTAGAAATCTTCACCCACGATGGCGTGGGCACCATGGTGGTCGAAGATACGCTGGATGACCTGCGCCCGGCCACACTGGATGATGTCGGCGCGCTGCTGCAACTGATCGAACCGCTGGAGGCCGATGGCACACTGGTGCCGCGCGGCCGTACCACCATCGAACGCGATGTGGACAATTTCAGCGTGCTCGAACACGATGGCGTGATTTACGGCTGTGCCGCGCTGCATGCCTTCCCCAAGGAACAGATGGCGGAAATGGCCTGTCTGATCGTCCACCCGGAATGGCAAAGCGAAGGCGGCGGCGACAAACTGCTGCGCCATATCGAAACCCAGGCGCGCCAACGCGGCTTCAAGCGGCTGTTCGTGCTGACCACACGGACCTCGCACTGGTTCATCAAGCGCGGCTTTGTCCAGGGCGGCATTACCGACCTGCCGCGCGAACGCCAGGCCAACTACAACCGTTCGCGCAACAGCATGGTGTTCATCAAGCGCCTGTAGGCGTCCTTATGGCGCTGCCTGCCCGCCAGGGCAGCAGCGCCTGGGCCCGTGCCACGCGCACGCCTACAAGCGTTGCCCCGCCGGCGCATCCCGGCCAACACCGGCCCAAGGCCCAAGCTGCCTGGGCAGCTGGGCATGGCAGGTTAACGCCGCCCTGGTCTGATATACCCCGGCAAACCTAACGGCTATGCCGCTCATCCCGCTGCCGGGCATTTAAAATCCCGGGAATGCAGGCATGGCTGCATGACCGCCATGCTTCCCCTTTCACCCCGGGCGCTGCCGCGCCCGGCCCGCTGCGCCTATCGACCGGCCTGCTTGCCGGCAGGCGCAACGCACGTTATTTCCAGAGGTACAGCGATGCCCCGTATGATCCAATGCGTCAAACTGAAGAAAGAAGCCGAGGGCCTGGAACGCCCGCCTTACCCCGGCGCGCTGGGCCAGCGCATCTGGGAGAGCATCTCCAAGGAAGCCTGGGAGGAATGGCTGGGCATCCAGACGCGCCTGGTCAATGAAAACCGCCTCAACCTGGCCGACGCTCGTGCCCGCAAATATCTGACGCAGCAAATGGAACGCCATCTGTTCGAAGACAGCCAGGTCGAAGCTCACGGCTTCGTGCCGCCCTCCGCCTGATGTCTCGGCTACCGGGCACCGGCCACCGGCTGGCCGGCCCGGTTTCTGCCGCAGCGCCTTGGCTATGCACTCAGGCCAGCCATTTGAGATAGCTGCGGCGCTCGATATCCTGCACCTCGATCGTGACGGAACAATGTGTCAAGGGCAGCACCTGCAACTGCGCCAGCACCGCCTGCGCGAACGCCTGCTTCTGCTCATCGGTGCGGCCTGCCAGCAAGCGCAGCGTGACATGAATGAACTCAGCTGAGTCAGCCCCGACGCAATAGGCGTCATAGGCTTGTGCCCGCACCTTGATATCACTGCCATCCGGTTCGAACAAGGCCGAATCCATGGCCCCGGCAAACACCTGCCTGACCAGGCTCCGGCCATCCAGTGCCGCGGCATGTTCGATAATGCAATGTGGCATGTCGCCCTCCTTGAAAAGCCGCTGTCTTGCCTGCTTGCCTGCTTGCCTGCTTGCCTGCTTGCCTGCTTGCCTGCTTGCCTGCTTGCAATAGCATACTGCCCGGAAGCCTGTTCCCCGCAAGGGGACAGACGTCCGGGCAGACGAAATGCGTTTGCCGCGTATCGCCCCGCTTCACCGCTCAGACGCGGCAGAGCGACACGCAGACACCTCAGGATTGCGCGTTATTGCTGTCGCTGGCCTGTTTTTCGTGAATGCTGATGGGTTCTTCACCAGCCGCCGTACGCTCGGCATTCTTCACGCCGGTATGACGCACATCCGCGCCGTGCACCATATAGATCACGCGCTCAGCCATGTTCTTGGCATGATCGCCGATGCGCTCAAGCGCGCGCGCCACGAAAATCATGTCAATGGCACGCGAAATCGTGCGCGGATCTTCGATCATATAGGTGATCAAATGGCGCAGCGCGGCTTTCCATTCGCGGTCCACTTCCTTGTCGCTGCGCACGACGGCAGCAGCCTGCACCGCATCCTGGCGCGCGAAGGCGTCGAGGGTCTGACGCAGCATGGTGACTACGCTATTGGCCATATGACGCAGCTCGATCACAGGCATGCGTTGCTGCTCTGAATCGTGGATGCGGCGGGCCAGCGAGGCGATCTTGTCAGCCTCGTCGCCCGAACGTTCCATATCGGTCAGCATCTTGGAGACGGCCAGCAGCGTACGCAAGTCAATGGCGGTAGGCTGATGCAGCGCCAGCGTGAGGCCAATGCGCTCGTCGATTTCCACTTCGCGGCGATTGACTTCCTTTTCGCGCTCACGCACTTTCTCGAACAGCACCGGGTCGTTACCGGCCAGCGCATCGACTGCTTCGCTGATCATCGCTTCAACGACACCGCCCATCTGCAGGAATTGGGAACGGATGGTTTCCAGATCCGTCGCAAACTGCCTGTTGGTATGCTCACTCATCCTGTGATCCCTGCCTATTCAAAACGATCCATGTGAAGAACGCCGGCCACCTCCAGGCGTTTGCGCTGCGGCATGCTCAATCGCCCATGCCGGTGCGCAGGAGCGCCCATTCAGGCGCCCGCCTCTGATGGCCTTATGTCAGAAAGAGATCTTATGACCTAATCATGACAAATTCATGAACGCGCCATACACCGCATGGCCACCGTTCTTCAACCGCGCGCACCCGGCAACAACCGTTGTACGCCGTCACGCCCGGCCAGCAGCGCAAGGTTGGCGCCACGCAGCGCAAACAGGCCGCAGGTGACCACTCCGGGCAGATTGTTGATTTCCTGCTCCAGGCGCGCCGGGTCAGTGATTTCCAGCCCTGCCACATCCAGGATGACGTTGCCGTTATCCGTCACGAACCCCTCGCGCAGCGTCGGCGTGCCACCGAAACCGTGCAAGGCACGCGCGACGGCTTCGCGCGCCATGGGCAGCACTTCCACCGGCAGCGGAAAGCGGCCCAGGCGCCCGACCAGCTTGCTTTCATCGGCGATGCAGACGAACTGCTCCGCCACCGAGGCCACGATTTTTTCGCGCGTCAGCGCACCACCGCCGCCTTTGATCATGTTCATGCCTGCGTCGATTTCATCGGCGCCGTCCACATAAACCGGCATATGCGTCACATCATTGAGATCCAGCACCGCGATGCCATGACCAGCCAGACGCTCCGCACTACGCACGGAACTGGCGACTGCACCCCGGAAACGGCCGGCGTAACGCGCCAGGCCGTCGATGAACAGGTCTGCCGTGGAACCCGTCCCGACACCGATGATGACGTCGGCACCCAGCATGGGTTCGATATATGCCAAAGCGGCGTCAGCCGCCTGCTGCTTGAGTTGTTGCTGCGACAACATGAATGAAACCTGTCAGTCAGAAAAAAGAGAAAACATCATACGCCCACCCGGCCTGAACGGCAGCCGGCTTGAACCCGCGTCGCGTGCCCGGTGCAGCCTGTACCCGCCAGGCAACGCCTGCGCTATCCGCCTGGCGGGCAGGCAATGCCAGACCATGCCCGCCCGATCGCGCTCACGCAGACAGAAAGCGCGCCGCATACGCGGCTTCACGAAAACCAACACCCACCTTGCCTTGGCTATCGACCGCTACCGGACGACGCACCAGCGCCGGGTATTCGGCAATCAGCGCCAGCCAGGCGGCATCGCCATCCGGGCTGCGCGCCGATTCCGGCAGATTGCGCCAGGTCATCGAGGCCCGGTTCACGAGTTTTTCCCAGCCGCCCAGTTGCGCTGCCCAATCGCGCAGCAGTGCCGGGTCTATGGGGTGGTCGCGATAGTCCACAAACGTATGGGCGACCCCATGGCTGTCCAGCCAGGCCCGCGCCTTGACGCAGGTACTGCACTTGTTCAGACCATAAAGAACCAGACTCATGACGCGATCTCCTTGCGCTTTTGCAGGCGATAGGCAATGAGCACGCATATACCTACCGCCACAATAAAGATAGTGGCCAGCGCGTTGACCTCGGGCTTCAGCCCCAGGCGCACACGGGCGAAAATTTCCGGGGACAGCAATGTCGAGCCCGGCCCCGAAAGGAACGAGGCAATCACCACATCGTCCAGCGACAGCGTGAATGCCAGCAGCCAGCCGGCCGCCAGTGCCGGAGCGATCAGGGGCAGCGTGATGCGGAAAAATACCGTCAAGGGCGTCGCGCCCAGATCCAGCGCAGCCTCTTCCAGGGAGCGGTCAAACTCGCGCAGGCGTGACTGGATGATCACCGCCACATAAGCAGTGGCCAGCACCACATGCCCGACCCAGATGGTAAAGACCCCCTGCCCCTCCGGCCAGCCCGTCAGATTGTGCAGCTCCACGAACATCAGCAGCAGCGAGATCCCCAGAATGACCTCGGGAATCACCAGCGGCGCACTGATCATGGCAACGAACAGCGAAATGCCGGGAAAGCGGCGCATGCGCGCCAGCACATACCCTGCCCAGGTGCCGATGATGACCGCCATGGTGGCCGTCATGGCGGCTACGCGCAATGACAGCCACGCCGCCGACAGCAGCACATCATCGTTGAGCAGTTCACGGTACCAGCGCAGCGAAAAACCGCTCCACTTGGTCACCATCTCCGAAGCATTGAAGGAAAACACGACCAGCGTCAGCAGCGGCAGGTACAGAAAGCCGAAACCCAGCACGAAACTGAGCGCGCGCAGCCAGGGATTGGGCTTCATGCCTTGTCCTCCACATCGCCCGCCACCCGCATCTGGCGCATCTGGTTGCGCTGGAACCAGACAAAAGGCACCAGCAGGAACAGCACCATCACCACCGTAATGGAAGCCGCGACCGGCCAATCCGAATTGCGTGAGAACTCATCCCAGACCAGGCGTCCCATCATCAGCGTATCGGCGCCGCCCAGCATTTCCGGAATGACGTATTCCCCCACGCACGGAATGAAGACCAGCAGTGCCCCCGCCACGATACCCGGCCAGGCCATAGGCAAAGTGACATGAATGAAGGCCGACCATGGCCGTGCGCCCAGGTCGTAGGCCGCTTCCAGCAAGCGGTTGTCGAGTTTCACCAGCGTGGCGTAAAGCGGCAGGATGAAGAAAGGCAGATAGGCATAGACCATGCCGACATACACTGCAAAATCCGTGCGGTACATCGGGATGGGCGCGTCGATGATGCCCAGCCACAGCAACAAGCTGTTCAGCAGGCCATCGTTGCGCAGAATGCCCACCCAGGCATAGACCCGCAACAGCAGCGAGGTCCAGAACGGCAGGATGACCAGCAACAGCAGCAGGCCGCGCACGGCGGGCGCAGAGCGCGCGATGTAATAGGCCAGCGGGAAGCCGATCAGGATGCACCAGACCGTCGTGACGGCCGCCATCTTGAGCGAATTCAGGTAGGTGGCGACATACAGCGAGTCGTTCAGCAGCAGCAGGTAACCACGCAAATGCAGGGAAACATGCAAGGCCTCTTCCTTGAACTCGGCCAGCGCCGTATAGGGCGGCAGGCCGAAGTCCTGGTCGGCAAAGCTGATCTTCAGCACCAGCAGGAAAGGAACCAGCAAAGTCAGCGCCAGCCACAGATAGGGTGGCACGATGGCCAGCAGCCGCGACAGGCTGGGCAGGCCCGAGCGCTCATGGCGCCAGCGTTTGAACATCATGATGCCAGCACCACGCCGCTATCGGCATCCCAGGTGATATACACCTCGTCGTCGATGCCGGGGGCATCTTCGCGGGCCAGCATCAGGCCGGGCACACTGGCCTCCACGACCTTGCCGGAATCCAGCCGGATCTGGTAGAGCGCATAACTGCCCAGCCAGGCCATGTGGCTGACCACGCCACGCGCCCAGTTGACCTCGCCGGCCGGCTGCTCCCGGCGCACCAGCACGCTTTCCGGCCGCAAGGACACATAGACTTCCATGCCCAGCGGCTCGCTGATGCCGTGATTGACATACAGCTGCCGCCCCAGCTCCTCGCAGTCGATGGCCACGTGATCCGGTTCATCCACGACGATGGTTCCGGTGAAGATATTGGTTGAACCAATGAAGCTCGCGACAAAACGCGAGTTCGGGAAGGCATAGACATCCTGCGGTGTGCCGCACTGGACGATTTCGCCATCCGTCATCACCGCCAGGCGGTCGGCCATGGTCATGGCCTCCTCCTGGTCGTGCGTCACCATGATGCAGGTCACGCCCACCTGATTGAGGATGCGCACCAGCTCAATCTGGGTTTTCTGGCGAATCTGCTTGTCCAGCGCCGACATGGGCTCGTCGAGCAGCAGCAGCTTGGGGCGCTTGACCAGGCTGCGCGCCAAAGCCACCCGCTGCTGCTGCCCGCCCGAGAGCTGATTGGGCTTGCGCTTGGCATACGGCACCATCTGCACCAGGTCCAGCGCCTCATAGACACGCTCGTGGATTTCCGTCGGATCCACCCCTTCCTGCTTGAGACCGAAGGCGACATTGGCCTCCACCGTCATGTGCGGGAACAGCGCATAGGACTGGAACATCATGTTCACCGGCCGCCGGTACGGCGGCACCCTGGCGATATCGACGCCATCGAGCAGAATCTGGCCCGAGGTCGGCTGCTCGAAGCCTGCCAGCATGCGCAGCAGCGTCGATTTGCCGCTGCCCGAGCTGCCCAGCAACGCGAACAGCTCATTGCGCCGTACGGACAGATTGACGGAACGCACAGCCACCGTTTCGTCAAAAATCTTCACCAGATCGACAAGTTGCACGAAATCATCCGGATCCACAGCAAAGGGCTGCACCGGGGCGCGGTTTTCCACCATGATGTTCAAAAGCCTGTTAAATCAGCGTCCGGACTTGAGGGAGTTCCAGAGCCGGGTCTGCAATTGCTGGATCCGCGGCGGCTGGGGCTTGATCACGTACAAGGTCTGTGCGACTTCGGGGGCCGGATAGATCATGGGATTGTTCGCCACTTCCGGGTTCACGAATTCGCGCGCGCTCTTGTTGGCATTGGGGTAGAACATGTGGTTGGTAATGGCCGCATGCACCTTGGGCGTTTCAATGTAGTTGATGAAGGCATGAGCCGCATCCACATTGCGCGCATCCTTGGGAATTGCCATCGTATCGAACCACGCCGGCGCGCCGCCGGCCGGGATGAAGTAATCCACCTCGAACTTCTGCCCCGAGGTCTTGGCGCGATGACGGGAAATCATGACATCGCCCGAGAAACCATAGACCATGCAGAGATCGCCGCTGGCCAGTTCGTCGATATAACCGGACGAGCTGAACTGGCGAACGTACGGGCGAATCTTCTTCAGGACCTCCACTGCTTCCTGGTAGTCGTCAGGATTGCTACTGTTGGGATCCTTGCCCAGATAGTGCAATACGGCCGGAAAGACCTGTGCCGCTTCATCCAGGATGGAAATACCGCAGCGCTGCAGCTTGGCAGCATTTTCCGGCTCGAACAGCAATTTCCAATCAGCCAGATCAACATCCTCGCCCAGGATTTCCTTGGCCTTGGTCACGTTGAAGCCCAGGCCATTGGTACCATAGCCCCAGGGGATCAGGTATTCGTTGCCGGGATCGACGGTCGCCACCAGCGCCATCAGGTCGGGGTCCAGATGCTCCCAGTTGGGCAGCTTGCTCTTGTCGAGTTTCTGGTAGAGGCCGCCCTGGATCTGCCGGGCGGCATAGTGCGTGGACGGCACCACGACGTCGTAGCCCGAACGGCCGGCCAGCAGCTTGGATTGCAACATGTCGTTGCTGTCATAGACGTCGTAACGCACCTTGATGCCGGTATCGGCCTCAAAGCCCGACAAGGTATCCGGTGCCGTGTATTCCGCCCAGTTATAGACGTTAACGACCTTATTATCCTGCGCCATGGCCGGCGATAGGGTCGCCACCGATAGCGCCGCGCCAGCCAGCGCGCCCGCGAGCGCACGCCTGCGCGACACGTTCAGGATTTCTTCCCCCATGATGACCCCCGCGAAAATCCGCATGTGTGAAAAGCCCGAATCATAAAGCCTTTTGCCGGTGAGAACGGGCAAAAATGTGAAGAAATCGACACGCATCAACCGGCTTCACGGCCTCGGGCCGGCGGGCCAGTCCATCCACGGCGTTCCCTGCTGGCGTCAGGCCGCCGTGCAACGCATGTAAGCGCCCGAGAATATCTGCCAGGCCTGCCCACCCAAGGCCTCTCCCCCCACTTTCAGAAACGAGCGCCGCAGGCGCGCGAGGGTTTCCCGCCGTTGGGTTTCGTCCAGGCCCAGTCGTCCTCTGTCCATGTCTATGATCCAGGCCGCGCCGGACGTGTCGAACATCAGGTTGTAAACATTCAGGTCCGCGTGATAGACCCCCGCCTGGTGCATATCGAACACCGCCTGGGCCGCCAGCGTCAGGGCGCAGCTATCCTCCAGGCGCCGAGCCAGCGGCACGGCGCCGGGAATGCGGCGCGTCAGCAAGGCTGCCCGATACCACAGGCCGCTACGCCAATAACCGGCGGCCAGCACCTGAGGCACCGGCAGACCGACGGCCCGCATGGCGGCCAGCAGGCGGAATTCGCGGAAGGGCCGGGTGAAATCCTCGCCCTGCCACAGGTAACGGTCGCGATTGATGCGCGCCAGCAGGCCGCCGCGCCGGTAGCCCCGTAACACGGCGGCCCCGAAACAACCTTCGACATACCAGGCGGCCTGGCGGCCACCGGCCCCGACCGGCTGTGCACCGTCAGGCGGCGCCAGCCAATGCGGCCCGGGCTCAGCCCCGGCCGCCTCACTGCACTGCATGCCCACCTGGGGATCGACCATCATGGCGCCATCGTGCCAGCGCACGATATACTCGCCCGTGCCGTTCAGTGCGGCCGGGTCATGCGTGTCAGCCTTCACGATTGCGCATCCAGTCGGCAACGCCGAAAAAGGTATGCACCAGCCGATCGACCAGCGGCTCGGGCACGTTTTCATCCACCAGGGCGCGGCCCATGCAGGCGACCCACTGATCCCGCTCCTTGATGCCGATCGGGAACGGCATGTGCCTTGCGCGCAGGCGCGGATGCCCGAAACGGCTGATATACAGATCCGGGCCGCCGAAGTATCCGCTCAGGAACCAGAACAGTTTATCGCGCGCCTCGTCCAGGCTTGGACCGTGTACCGCACGCAGTTCACGAAAGTCGTCTTCCAGGTCCATCAGGTCATAGAACCGGTCCACGATGGCACGCACACCCTGCTCTCCCCCCAGATGTTCGTAGAGGCTGCGGCTGGCATCATAGGGTTCGAAAATGGGTTGCACGCGACTCATGAATAACCTTGCATACCATGCGTAGTATTATTATTAAGATATTACAGCTGCCGCCGGTTTGGCGTGATCCGCATGGTAACCGATGCGCGGCCAGCTCCTGGGGGTGCTGCACGATAGCTTCTCCCCTCGCTGCACTGAAAAAATTCTGGTTCCCACCGCGCTGCCCACCCCTCTTCCAGCGCTGTCGGCAGCCTTCCCCTCAGGATCAGGAGCAAACTCACCATGCGTAAGAACTGGCTTGCCATCGCCATGGCATCCGTCGCCATCATCGCCACCGCACCGGCCAGCGCCGCTGCCCCTCTGAAGATGGCCTACGCGCTGTCGCAACAGTCCCATTATGGCGCCGGCGGCGAAGCCTTCGCGCAGTCCCTCACAAACGCCAGCGACGGCCGCTTTACCGTGCAGCAATTCGCCAACAGCGCTCTGGGCGGCGAACGCGAAGTGCTGGAAGGCCTGCAGCTGGGCACCATCGACCTGGCGATCGTCTCGACGGGCGCCACGCTGAACTTCGTGCCCTCCACGGGCGTCTTCGACATCCCCTTCCTGATGCGCGACCTGGATCACGCCCGCACCGTCCTGGACGGCCCGATCGGCGAAGGCATGCTGGAAGATTTCTCCAAACGCGGCCTGGTCGCGCTGGCCTGGGGCGAGCAAGGCTTCCGCCATCTGACCAATAACGTCCGCCCCGTCAGCACGCCTGCGGATGCCAAGGGCCTGAAGATCCGCGTGACCGAAAACCCGGTACACATTGCCGCCTTCCGTGAAATCGGCATGCTGCCCACGCCTATGGCCTGGCCGGAAGTGGCCACCGCCCTGCAGCAAGGCACCATCGACGGCCAGGAAAACCCGTTGTCGGTGATCGTCTCGGCCAAGCTGTCGCAGATCCAGAAGCACCTGTCCCTGACTTCGCACGTCTATGCCCCCACCGTCATCATCGCCTCGCCCTCCGTCTATGAAGGCCTGAGCGATGCCGACAAGGCGCTGTTCAAACAAGCGGCGATCGACGGCGCCAAGGCCATGCGTGACTATGTCGATAACGTCGAAAAGACGGGCCTGGAACAACTCAGCGCCGACGGCATGCAAATCACCACCGATATCGACCGCGACGCATTCCAGAAAGCCGTTCAACCGGCCTACAAGGATTACGAAAAGCGCTATGGCGCCGCATTGATCAAGTCCATTCAGGACACCCAGTAAGCTGGCCTGAGCCAGGACTGCGGGGGCGCCCCAGGCGCCCCCTAGCCATGCCCGGTGTTGCACCGCAACCTCGGGCGTTTCTCTTCCCGAGATCTCTTTATCATGCGTCTGCTCTGCCTGTTCGACCGTGTGCTGTTCCGCGCGGTCTCCCTAATTACTCAGGTTTTGCTGCTCGTCGCCGTCGCGACCGCCTTCTACCAGGTGCTTACGCGCTTCGTCCTGCAAGCCCCCTCCGACTGGAGCGAAATCCTGACCCGCGCCGTTCTGATCTGGACGGTCATGCTCGGCATTTCCCTGGCCTTCCGCCATGGCGCGATGATCAGCGTCGAAATGCTGCGCGAACGCCTCAAGGGCACGCCCTTGCGCATTCTGGAATGGGTACTGGCGCTGATCTGTGCCGGATTCCTGCTGTTCCTGGCCTGGATCGGCGGACAAATGACCCACCGCGTGCGCTTCCAGAGCATGCCCAGCCTGGATATTTCGATTTCCTGGATTTATCTGTCCATTCCCGTGGGCACGACCCTGGCCGCCATTGCGGTCTTTGCCCGCTTGTTCGACCGCGACGCCGCTGCGCCTGAGCGCAATGACGCGCAAGGTTGATGGACTGAATACGGAATCCTCGCCATGTCCCAATTGATGATTATTTCGATGCTGGTGTTTTTCGGGCTTTCCATCCCGATCGCCGTGTCCATCGGTCTGTCCAGCCTGCTCGGCGTTGCCTCCAGCAACCTGACCTGGCTGGTCGTTGCGCAGCAGCTGTTTGCCGCGCTCGACAAATACCCGCTTGTCGCCATTCCCTTCTTCATTCTCGCCGGCAATCTGATGGAAGCCGGCGGCATTTCCGCCCGCATGGTGGACTTCGCCAAGAGCCTGGTGGGCGGCATGCAAGGCGGCCTGGCCTGCACCTGCGTGCTGACCTGCATGATCTTCTCAGCGGTCGCAGGCTCCAGTGTGGCCACCACTTTCGCCGTGGGCGCCATTCTGATTCCCGCCATGGCACGGCACGGCTACCCCGTCCCGTTTGCGGCGTCGCTACAGGCGGCATCCGCCGAGCTGGGCGTGATTCTGCCGCCGTCCATCCCGATGATCCTGTATGCCGTCTCGACGGAAACTTCCACGGGCGAACTGTTCATCGCCGGCGTTTTCCCCGGCCTGCTGATCGGCTTTGCGCTGATGGCCTATGCCTGGTTCTATGCCCGTCGCAACGGCCTGGGCAAAAATGACGGCGACGGCCGCCTGGCCGTCTGGCCTGCCTTCAAGCGCGCCTGGCTGGCATTGCTGATGCCCGTCATCATTCTTGGCGGGATCTACGGCGGCATTTTCACACCAACCGAAGCATCGGTCGTGGCCGTGGTCTATGCCTTGCTGGTCGGCATGTTCATCTATCGCCAGATGAGCTTCAAGAATTTCTCCCGCGTGTTGCACCGCTCGGTGATTTCTACCGCCGTCATCATGTTCATCATTGCCAACGCCGGGGTGTTCAGCTTCCTGCTGAACCGCGCCGGCGTGCCGGACATGCTGGGCGCCTGGTTGAGCACCCTGTTTTCCGACCAATTCACCTTCCTGCTGGGTGTTAACGTCGCGCTCTTCGTGATCGGGATGTTCATCGAAACCTCGGCCTCCATCGTTGTGCTGGCTCCGCTGCTGTTGCCCGTCGCCGTGCAGTTCGGCATCGACCCGGTACATTTTGGCGTCATCATGATCGTCAACCTGGCCCTGGGCATGATCACTCCGCCGCTGGGCGTCAACTTATTCGCGGCCTGCTCCATCGCCAAGATTTCGCTGGAACGGTTGATGAAACCCCTGGTGCCGCTGGTGATCGTGGTGCTGCTGTGCCTGATGCTGATTACCTACATTCCGGAAATCTCGCTGTGGCTGCGTGACGTGTCTTACGGCCGCTAGCGGGTCGGCTGCCCCGCCCAAAACTGGCGCACTGCCTGTGCTCGGCTCTTTTGCCGGGCGCGGGCAGTGCGCCAAATTCTTTCTATTTCCAGGCTTCGGTAACCAGGCATTTCGTGCCGGATTTCTCCCGGCAAAGGGCGTTATCATGCCCGCGTCCCAATGATCAGCAAACATTAAACAAGCGACGCCGCCTGCCTGCCAAGCGCGCGCCAGCCTCACGGGCGCCCCTGGTTTATGAATTTCCTCTCGCTAGAGTTCTCGGCTTTTTTCCTGCTGTTCCTGCTGCCCTATTGGGCTTGCCAGACTGCGCCCCGCATCCAGAACCTTTTGATCCTGCTGGCCAGCTACTACATTCTGGCCAGTTTTCATGTGTATTTCGCACTGGTGCTGGGCGCTTACACACTAGGCATACACCTTTGCGCCGGGCTGATCGCCAAGCAACGCACCCACGGACGCTGGGCGCTGGGCATCGCGCTCGGCCTGGCGGTCGCCAGCCTGGCCTTCTTCAAGTATTTCGACTTCTTCAGCGAAAATCTCAATGCCTTGCTGCTGGCATTCGGCCTGCAGGATTTCCTGCCAGCCCTGCAGGTCATGGCGCCGCTGGGCATCTCCTTCTACACCTTTCACTCGATCAGCTACCTGGTTTCATTGCAGCGCGGCGAAACCCAGCGTGTGCCGCTCTTCGACCTGGCGCTGTTCCTGGCCTTTTTTCCAAGCGTCATTGCCGGGCCGATCAACCGGGCGCGGGATTTCCTGCCGCAAATCCAGGCCCACGCACCGCGCCAACTCAACGAGTATCCGCGCGGGTTGCTGCTGATCGTGCTGGGTATTCTCAAAGTCGTCTGGCTGGGGGCGATGCTGGGCGAGCGCTGGGCCGACCCGGTGTTTGCCAATCCGACGGAATACCATGCGCTAGACGTTCTGCTCGGCCTGACGGCCTACAGCTGGCAGATTTACTTGAATTTTTCCGGCTACACCGACCTGGTAACCGGTCTGGCGCTCTTGCTGGGCTTTCATCTGCCGGTCAACTTCAATGCACCCTACATGGCGACCAATCTGCGCCATTTCTGGTCGCGCTGGCACATCAGCCTATCTACCTGGATCCGCGACTATCTCTACATCCCGCTGGGCGGTTCACGTGCCGGGTTCTCGCGCACCCAGGCCAATCTGATGATCGCCATGGTGCTCTCCGGGCTGTGGCACGGCGCCAGCCTGAACTTCCTGGCCTGGGGCGCCATCCATGGGCTCGGCATGATCCTGTTGAACGGCGGGGACAGGCTGCTTGGCCGTGACTGGCTGGCCGGCAGGTCGCCTTTGCTGGCCAACACCGCCACCGTGCTCTATGTCGGTTTCGCCTGGATATTCTTTCGCAGCCAGACGCTGGAACAAAGCCTGGATTTCATCCACGCCCTCTTCAGCAACTTCCACCAGCCGCTGCTCTTCAACTCCCCGCTCTATCTACTGCTGGCCTGGCTGTGCCTGCTGCTGTATCCCCGTTTTTCCCGTCTGGTCCGGCTGCTGCTGGACCGCTCCGGCCAGACACCCTGGGTATTGCAACCCCTGGTTCTGATTGCGCTGGTATGGATAGGCATGACGCTGTCGCCTCCCGGCATTCCTGGCTTCATCTATGCAAAGTTCTAGCCCGGTGCCGGTCCGCCGGCCATTCCTCAAATTGATGTACACGCTATTGCTGACCGGCGTTGCCCTGGTCTGGCTGATGCAGCGCTCCATCAGCAACTACTGGCTGGAGGTGCACCACCAGGAACTGAGCCTTCCCGTGCTGCAGGATTCCCTCGTCTGGCAGGCCGGCGGTGCCCTCCAGCATGACTGGATGCGCTACCAGAACGCGGGCGTGCTCGCACTGGCCAAGGCTGACGAGCAGATGCGGGAGCGCTTCAACCAAGCCTGGCTGCCGGCCACCGCTGAAATCCGTGCTCCTGGAATCCGTGCTCCTGAAACACACTCGCCCGAGGCACGGCCACATGCGACGCGGCATCCAGAGACAGTTAGCTCTGAAGCGCTTGCCTCTGAAGCGGTTCCAGCCCCGTCCGCCGCCGTAGCATCCGCCACCCTGTCTGCCACACCATCCCTGGCAACCGCCGCTACCGGCCTGACGCCTGACTGGCCCAACCCGGAGACGCCCTCCCTCACCCAGGGCAGCTACGTTTGGCCAACGAGCCCGCCGCCACGCCCGTCGATCTTTCCCACCATCTCCGTGCCGGACACCCGCCTGCTCCTCGCCTCGGCCGCCCGCGCCGCCGCCTCAGTACCGCCCGATGCCGGAACCAATACCGCCATCCACGCCACCCTTCACGCCACTATCAACGCAGCCTCCGACGCGGCCACGCATGTGGAACCCCAAGCGGAAACCAACGCTGAAACCAACGCGGGCGTTGACGCAGGCAGCAACGCCGCGGCGGCCGCTACCGCACGTGTCGCCACGCCAACGGAATCCGCGCTGTCGGCCTCAGCCCCGGAAACGCCAGTCCCTGCGTCGCCACCCGCCAAGATCACGCTGCATGCTGGTGATACCGTCTTTTTCGTGGGCGACTCGATGATGCAGGGGGTCGCCCCGCATGTGCGCAAAACCTTGTTCAAGACGCATGGCATAGAGAGCCTGGATCTCAGCAAGCAGAGCAGCGGCTTGGCTTATACTGGCTTTTTCAACTGGCCTGCCACGGTTGAAAACACGCTCGCCAGCCACCCAGACATCCGTCTGATCGTCGTCTTTCTCGGCCCGAACGACCCCTGGGATTTCCCTCTGGTTCGCGGCCAGCCCTTCCTGCGCTTCAAGTCTGCGGAATGGGAGGCGGCCTACCGCGATCGCATCCGTGCCGTGCTCGACAGCGCCCGGCAACATCAGGCTCATGTCATGTGGCTGGAAGTGCCGGCCATGAAAAAGGATACGCTCAATCAGGCCATGAATTACCTGAACACCTTGTATGCCTCGGAAGTCACCCAGGCCGGCGGCCAGTTCGTTGCCCTCAACGGATTGCTGGGCAATGAAGACGGGGTTTATTCCGCTCACGCACAAGTCGGCGAACGCCGTCTCAAGGTACGCATAGACGACGGCATCCATTTCACGGTCGCAGGCCAGCGCCTGATCGCCGACAGCATCCTGGATCGCATCGAAGTCGCGCCAGCACCGGAAGCAAGCGAATGATGTTTTTGCCACCAAGGCGCCGGCTTGCGATGTTGCTGTTCTTGCTGGGGCTGACGGGCGGTTGCAGCCCCTATCCGCCCATGCAGGCTGCCGCCGCAGCCCCCGCACCGCCAGTCATTCCAGCAGCAAGCATCGCCCCGAAACCCGTCGGCGGGGAAGCGATTGCCTCTGTTCTCGGTGCCGGACTGACGGATTTCGGCGACCCGAATCGCAACCGCCTGGTGCAGCAGGTGCACGCCATGCAGCAAGGCCGTGCCGCAGGCACGCTATCCATTGTTCAGCTGGGCGACTCGCACACGGCCTCGGACACCTTTACCTCCGGCCTGCGCCGTCAGTTGCAGGGCACGCTGGGCCAGGCCGGCGTCGGTTGGATCGCGCCCATGGATGTGCGCGGCCAAAGCCATATGCTGGTGAAAATTCGCTCCAGCCATTGGCAGCTGACCAGCAGCCGTACCGAAGAACACCCGGCCTTTCCTCTGGGGGGCAACATTGCCACGCCGCTGCGCAGCGGCGCCCGCATCCAGGTGGAGCTGCGCCAGCCCGACAACGCGCTGTACCGGGCGTCCTTCCTGGTGCGCCAGCCGCATTCCGGGCAGGCGCTGATCGTGGAGGATGCGCGTGGCCGCCGCCAGACCTTGCGCCCTGCGCAGCCAGGCGACAGCTGGCAAACCGTCACGCTGGATCTGCACCTGCCTTTTTCCATCACGGCGCCGCAGGCGGAAACCGTCCAGCTCGGCGGCATCTGGCTGGAAAAGGCCCATGCCCGCGGCCTGATCGTTTCGCCCATCGGCACCAATGGCGCGCGTCAGACGATTTGGAACAAATGGTCGCCGGACTGGCTCGCCCAGCTGGGCGCCACCCATGCGGATCTTGTCATCCTGGCCTATGGCACCAATGAATCCTTTGACGACACCCTGGTCGCACAGGACATGGCCCACAATCTGCGCACCGGCATCCGGCAAATCCGCCAGGCCCTGCCCCAGGCAGCCATCCTGATCATCGGCATCCCGGACGCCATGGATCGCACCCGGCCCGACCACGCGCCATGCCAAGCACGCCGCCCCGCCATGCACGACACCGTACGACAAGTGCAATGGGAGATCGCCAGCGAGGAAAAAACCCTGTTCTGGGACTGGAAGCAAGCCATGGGCGGCGCCTGTCCGATGCTGGAATGGCAGCAACGGGAATGGGTAGGCAAGGATCTGGTGCACTTCACCATGGAAGGCTACCAGGAAAGCGCCCGGCGCTTCCTGGCGGATTTCCTCGTTTTCCTGAACCCGCGCTGACACTTTCAGCCATCGCCGCCGGCCCTTGCCGGCCCTTTTCCGATGCATGGCGGACCAGGCAGGCTTGGCCGCAGCCGACCTGTCCGCCAAGAAAAAAACAAGTGGCGGCACGGATTTTTTCTTTTGCTAACAAGCATCGCGCCATCCGGCTGGAATCACCGCTTCCGGCATCTTGCTCCTGGCCTGATAGCCGGTATGATGGCGAAACTCGGTCTGCCGTCTTTCAAACGGCTGCCCTAGCCGTTCCTGCACGCCAGGTTGCAAACCTGCATCGCCCCGTACTGGATCGCTGCCGTGAAGCACCTGCGCACCGGCCTCCAGGCAACCTTGCTTACTTTCCGGAAGAAGTTGCATGTCAACAGCCGCATCCTCTGCCCATCCCACCATTCGGCCCAATTCCTGGTTACGGGAATTGACCACGCTTAAACCCGCGCACTGGCGCTGGGGCGTTTCCATCCGTGCCGCCATCGGCATGGGTTTGCCCCTGGCGCTGGGCATTGTGTTCGACCAGTTGGCCGCCAGCCTCTGGATCGCCATGGGAACACTGCTGCAAGCCAGCGCCGAACGCGAAGGCCCATACAAGGCCCTGTTCTGGAAAATCGCCATTTCCGCGCCCATGGGCGCCGCCGGCTGCCTGCTGGGCTATCTGAGCGATTACTCCTGGGGGGTGGTCACTGTCACCATGGTGTGCGCCGCCTTCCTCGGCAGCATCATCAGCAGCTACAACGCCGCCCTGTCCACCGGCAGCCTGCAGGCGCTGGTCATGGGAACGGTCATGACCGGCAACGGCCATATCGGCCCGGACTTCTGGTTGCCCGCGCTGATGTTGCTGGCCGGCAATGCCTTCTATGCCCTGATGCTGGGCATAGAAGCCTTGATCTTTCGGCAACGCTCCCACCGTGCGATGCTGGCTTCCCTCACCCGCTTGCTGCGTTCGCTGTCATTGGCCAAGGCTGACGGGCAGGATACCGACGCCATCCGCCGCCAGGTAACGGACGCGCTCAGCGTGCTGTATGCGCAAATGCTGCAAAGGCGCGCCCATGCGCAGGGCCGTAATCCGCTGATCGAACACACCGCCACCTCGCTCCAGCGCTTCGATAATCTTTTCGCCTGTATCATGGCCTGCACCGACCCGGACATCCTGCGCCGTGCGGCAGAACAACTGCTCCCGATCAGCCAGGCCCTGGCCGACGGCGGCAAAGGCCCCGCCAGCCAGGTGCGCCCGCAGGACCCCATCGTGTTGCGGGCCGTGCAGGCGCTGGCCGACTCTTTCTGGAATAGCGAGCCCTCCCCCGGGGAACAGGCCGCAGGGCGGAAAACACCCGCCCATCCCCAGGCTCAGAATAGGCGGCTGCGCATCCTGCTCGACCGGCTAACCCCTGGACGCGCCACCATTTCATCCGCGCTGGCGCTTTCCTTGTGTGTCGCCATCGGTTTTTCACTGCACTGGATAGATGCCAAAAGCCATTGGTACTGGGTGCCAATGACCATTCTCATCATCATGAAGCCGGATTTCGGCTCCATTTTTGCGCGTACCGTTCTGCGCAGCATAGGCACCAGCATTGGCGTCATCATCGGCGCCTTCCTGCTGGCCGTGCTGGAACCCGGCGCGAGCTTCGTCATCATCATGGCGCTCATCGCCACCACGCTGCCGTGGGCTTCGCAGCGTTCCTATGCCATGTATGCGCTGGCGCTGACGCCGCTGGTACTGGTGCTGATCGACTTCGTCACCCCGGAAACGCATGGCATCAACTATGCCGTGCTACGGCTGGTGGATACCCTGTTGGGCGGCCTGATTGTGCTGGTATTCGGATACGCCATCTGGCCCAAACGCCATGAACGCCAGCTGGAACAAGCCTTTCGGCAAGCCCGCAAGGCAATTGCCGCCTATCTGTCTGCCAGCCTGCCCAAGCCCGGCCATACGCCCGATAGCCAGCAAACCAGTCTCTGCCGCCGCACGGCCTACGGCACGCTGGCCGATATCCGCCTGCAATTGCAGAAATCCTTGACCGAACCGCCCCCCGCCGGCCCCGAAGCCGCCGCCTGGTTCCCCTTGATCACCAGCGCCGAGCGGATCTGCGATGCCATCACCGGCTACTGCGCCAGTGCCAGCGAGCACCCGGACCCCGCGCAGCTCGCCGAACTGGAACGCCTGGCGAAACTACTGGCCTACGCCTCGCACGCCGAAGGCAGCCAGATCGAGCGCGACAGCGTCTTGGACAACTCGCCGGAGTCCGCACTGATCAGCCTGGTGCGCGGCGAAATGGCGCATATTCACAATTTCGCCGAAGCTGCCCCCGAACCTGTTCATACCAGCGCCTGAAGCCGTCTCCGGCGTCCTGTCAGAGCACGGACGCCGGCTGCCTGCCTTCCCGGATAGAACGCAGAATGGCATTGAGCATGATGCCGTACAGAGGCACGAACATCAGCAGGCTGACCGCCAGCTTGATGACGTAATCCACGAACGCGATCTCCACCCAATGCTCGGCCATGAAGGGATTGCTGCTGCGCCAGAAGGCGATAGAGAAGAACGCAACCGTATCCAGCGCCTGCCCGACAATGCCGGACGCCGCCGGCGCGACCCACCAGGGCACATCACTTTGGCGAATCCGGTCAAAAACCTGGATATCCAGCAATTGCCCCAGCACATAAGCGGCAAAACTCGCCAGCGCGATACGGAACACGAAGCTGTTGAATTCCCCCAATGCGCCGATGCCACTGAACACGCCATCATGGAAGAGGACGGACACGACATACGATGCCACCAGCGCCGGCAGCATGGTGCGGGCAATGACGCGGCGCGCGGCATGTTTACCGATGAGCCGTACCGTCAGGTCGGTGGCCAGGAAAATGAAGGGAAAACTGAAGGCGCCCCAGGTGCTGTGAAAACCGAACAAGGAGATGGGCAGCTGCACCAGATAATTGCTGGCAATGATCACCAGCACATGAAAGGCGACAAGCAACAGCAGGGGAATGGAGACCTGTTCGCGCAAATCATTGCGCAGGCCAATCGCAGAACGCGTGGTCATGAAGAACCTTTTTGATGAATGGGGTAAGGGAACCCATTGAAGAAACTGCGGCGTGCGCCGCACTGAGCGGAGCATTCTACTGGTTTTCCGAAGACGCCGCATCCCGCAGTTCCTGATTCCTTGCCCTCGGGATTTGCAATTGGACGCGCCGCGCTTCCCGTAGCATAGTGATAGGCATTACGCCATCCTTCTTCCGTCAGCCATGACCGCCAGTCCTTCTCCTGCCAATGGCAGCGCCGCCCCTTCGCCTGCAGCGCCGCGACATCATGCCCTCATCGCCACTATTACCGTCTGCGCCCTGCTGGGCGGCTGGCTGGCCAACGGCCCGCTGCCGCTGGAGCAGGCCATGGCGCTGGCGCTGGCCATTTTCAGTATCGGGCTATGGGCCACAGCAGCCCTGCCGGAATACCTGACGGCCCTGTGCTTTTTCCTGCTGGCCATGCTGTTGCATGTCGCGTCGCCTGCCGTCATTTTTTCCGGCTTCAACTCCTCGACCTTCTGGCTGCTGTTCAGCGGCCTCATCACGGGCGCAGCCGTACGCCACACCGCCCTGGACCAGCGCTGGGCCAACTCGCTGGCAGCACGGATGAGCCAGCGCTATGCCAGCGTCGTCGGCACGATCATTGCCTTCAGCGTCGCGCTCAGTTTCGTGCTGCCATCGTCCATCGGACGCGCCGTACTGCTGATTCCCATCGTTACCTCCCTGGCCGGCCGCCTTGGTTATGAACCAAGCTCCCAGGGGCGCACCGGGATGCTGCTGGCGACAGCGCTGGGCACGCATATTCCCGCCTTCACCATTCTGCCGGCCAACGTCCCCAACATGCTGATGGCCGGTACCGCCGAAACCCTGTACGGCTACATGCCCACCTACACGCAGTACCTGATGCTGCACTTCCCGGTGCTCGGTTTGCTCAAGGCCCTGGTCCTGGCCAGCCTGATTCTCTGGCTGTTTCCGGCCGGCCCCGCACATGCGGACGGACTGGCCCGCGTGCCGCGCACACCGCCGACGCCACTGCAACGGCGCCTGATGATAACGCTGGGGCTGTGCCTGGTCTTTTGGATGACGGATGCGCTGCACCATATCGCGCCAGCATGGATCAGCCTGGCCGCGGGCATCTATTTTCTCTGGCCTGGCTCCGGCCTGACCAGCAAGCGCTGTATCAACGAAGAAATCAACATCGGCTCCTTGCTGTTCATCGGCGGCGTCATGGGGCTGGGCGCCATTGTGGCCGCCACCGGCCTGGGGGGAACGCTGGTCGATGCCGCCAGCACCCATATCGGCCTGGCGGAAGGCGCCCCCTGGCAGAAAGTCGCCATGCTGGGCGGCATCGGTACGCTGGTAGCGCTGTTCACCACCCTGCCCGGCGTTCCCGCCATCATGACGCCGCTGGCCGAATCCCTGTCGCAAACCACCGGCCTGCCTCTGGCAACCGTCTTGATGAGCCAGGTGCTGGCCTTCTCCAATGTCATCCTGCCCTATCAGTCGCCGCCCCTGCTGGTCGCCATCCAGCTGGGTAAAATCGACCTGCGTGCCGCCACCCGGCTCTGTCTGGCCCTGGCCGCCGTCACCCTGCTGATACTGACACCGTTGGATTTGTTGTGGTGGCACCTGCTGGGCTGGATCTAGCATGCGCTCCGAAAGCGCGCCCGCGCCCCACCTCCCCCCTGTCTTTGCAATTACGGCGCCATGGACATCTATCAATTGCGCACCCTGCTAACGGTTGCCCGGGCAGGCAGCATCACCCGGGCGGCCGAACAGTTGTTCCTCAGCCAGCCCGCTGTCAGCGCGCACATCAAGTCGCTGGAAGACGAGCTGGAGCTGGCGCTGTTCGAACGGACGCCGCGCGGCATGAGCCTGACCCCGGCGGGGGTGCAGCTGTACGCCCGTGCGGAACAGCTGATGGCGCTGCACCACGATATGCTGGACGAAGCGCGCCGCTTGCGTGGCACGCTCAGCGGCACTTTGCGGCTGGGGCTGCCCAGCGCTGCCGGCGGTACCTTGCTCGGCGCGCTGCTGGGCGCGCTGGCCTCCCGCTACCCGGATATTGACATCGACCTGCACTATGCAAGCTCCGTCGAGATCCTGCAACGCCTGCGCAGCGGTGCGCTGGACGCCGGCATACTGGCTGACGCCGGAGTGGATGACAGGGCACTGGCGCGCATCGAGCTGTACCGCTTCGGCATCTTCCTGGCTGCCGCCCCCGGCCTTGTCAGCCAGGCCGATACGCCAGACTGGCAGCAGCTGGCCGCCTTGCCGTGGGTCTGTCCTGGCCCGAGCACCTGCTGCGGCCTGGCGGCAGAGCAGGTATTCCGGACATATGGCTTCCGGCCTGGCCGCCTCTTCAACGCCGACCATGAAAGCACGACGCGCGCGCTGGTCGCCGGCGGCATTGGCCTGGGTTTCCTGCACGAAACCACTGCCCGCGCAGCGCAGGCAGCGGGAGAAGTCGAGCTGATCGGCCGTCAGGCGCAACACCAGGCCAGCATGGTGTTCGCCTGGCAAGTGCAGCGTTCAGGCGACCCCTTGCTGGCCGCAGCCATCGACACCGTGCGCGAGCTGCAGGCCAGCGGCGCCCTGATGCCGCCCTGATGCCGCCCTGATGCCTCCCTGATGCCCCCTTAATCCCGCCCCGATAATCCCGGCAGCGACGCCCGGCCCGGTTATACCCCAGGCAGTCACTCTCCCCTCAGTAACACCCGGCTTTCAAGTAGCATGGTGCTCCGCTGCCATGCGCCTGACCGCGCCAGGATCGACACCATGCATATATCCTCCGCCATTCCCCTGCTGCGTATTTTTTCCGAAGACAAGGCACGTGAGTTCTATCTCGATTACCTGGGATTCAGGATCGACTGGGAACACCGTTTCCATCCAAGCATGCCCTTGTACCTGCAGATCCGCCGTGACGACCTCGTCCTGCACCTGACGGAACATCATGGCGACACCACGCCCGGCACCACGCTGTTCATCCCGCTGCACGGCATCGAGATACTGCATGCGGAACTGGCGGCCAAACCCTACCGCTACGCCCGCCCCGGCGTGGAGACCGTGGACTGGGGTCGAGAACTGACCGTTACCGACCCGTTTGGCAACAGGCTGCGCTTCTGCGAGCAGGCGCACGGCTGATCGCTCCGGCGCCGGCGTCACAGCCTGCGGTCAACAACGGCCGATCCAGGCATGCCCGGGATGCTGCAGCATCAGCGCTTGCTTCAGCCAGGCCCGCTCCCCGGCCGTCATGGCTGGCAGGACCCGCTCGAAATCCTGCTCGTCTTTGGGCCGTTGATACTTGGCCTTGAACAGCAAGACCCCCGCAGGCCGCAGATACGGAATGCCCGTGGCACTGACAGCCACCATATCGCGGCGCGGCCGGGTCAGGCCCGGATCACGCTTGTAGGCCCAAGTTCCTGGCGTGCCGGGTTCTACCATCATGTCGGCCCGCCAGCACCCGGCCGCATCCTCAAGACACCAAATCTGGAAAATATCCGCTGCAGGCGCCTCTGCCGGCGCCAGCGCAGCCACCTGCCCGTCTCCTGCCGCATAGAACGACAGGCCTGCCAGCGCCTGCCGGAATCTGGCAATATCCTCGCGCAGCACCGTGAATTCCAGATCATCATGTTCGCGTGTCTGGCGGCCGTGCCAAAGATCCAGCGCCCAGCCGCCCACCACGCACCAGGGCCTGTCAATCCGGTGCAGGCGCCGCGCCAACTCATCCGGCTGCCAGCACAGCCAGGGCAGCGCATCCAGCGCTGCTGTCGAAACGTCCATTACTTTTCCTTGCGCCGCACCCACCGGGCAAAACCGGCATGAAGCCTGCGGCGTGGCATCCGCTATCTGGGCGATTGATCCGCCGCCACATCAGCGCAGGCGCGCCAGCGCTTCGTCCAGACGTTCCACCGGCCAGATTTCCAAACCCTCGATGGCCTGTTTGGGTGCATTGGCCTTGGGGATCAGGGCAATGCTGAAACCCAGCTTGGCCGCTTCGCGCAAACGTTCCTGCCCGCGCGGCGCTGGCCGGATTTCACCGGCCAGGCCGACTTCGCCAAAGGCGATCAGCCCTTCCGGCAAAGGCCGGTCGCGCAAGGAAGAAATGATCGCCAAGAGCACAGGCAGATCCGCTGCGGGTTCGGTAATGCGCACACCACCGACGGCGTTGACGAACACATCCTGATCATGGGCAGCGATGCCGGCATGGCGGTGCAACACGGCCAGCAACATGGCCAGGCGATTGCCTTCCAGGCCCACGCTCAGACGGCGTGGGCTGGGTGCATGCGACGCATCGACCAGGGCCTGGATTTCCACCAGCAGCGGCCGCGTCCCCTCCTGGGTGGCCATCACGCAAGACCCGGCAACCTGCCGGGCATGCTGTGACAGGAACAGCGCCGAAGGATTGGCCACCCCGCGCAGGCCGCGGTCGGTCATGGCGAACACGCCCAGTTCATTGACTGCGCCGAAACGGTTCTTGAAGGCTCGGACCAAGCGGTACGACGAGTGCGTATCCCCTTCGAAATACAGCACGGTATCAACAATATGTTCCAGCACACGGGGGCCGGCCAGAGCGCCGTCCTTGGTCACGTGGCCGATCATGACCACCGGCACGCCGGTCTGCTTGGCCTGCCGGGTCAACTGTGCCGCGCACTCCCGCACCTGCGACACCGACCCAGGCGCTGCGCTCAATTCAGGCGAATACACCGTCTGGATCGAGTCGATCACAGCCACGGCCGGTTTTTTTTCATTGAGCGCCTGCTGAATGGCATCCAGCCGAATTTCCGCCAGCAAGTCCACGCCTGCGCCGCTCAAGCCCAGACGCCGCGCCCGCAAGGCCACCTGATCGGCGGATTCTTCACCTGTGACATACAACACGCGCTCACTCTGCGCCATGGCGGCCAAAGCCTGCAGCAGCAGCGTGGATTTGCCGATACCGGGGTCTCCCCCGATCAGCACCACTGCGCCCGCCACCAGCCCGCCCCCCAAAACCCGGTCGAACTCGGGCAGGCCGGTCGGCAGGCGCGGCAACTCGCGCGCCTCGATCTCGTCCAGGCTGCGGATCGGCGCCGTACCGGCCAGGGAAGCATAACGATGGCCGCCGGCAGGTTCGGCCACCGATTCCACCAAGGTATTCCAGGCATTGCAATGCGGACATTGCCCTTGCCACTTGGGCGTACTGCCGCCACATTCCGAACACTGAAAAACCGTTTTCTGGCGGCCAGCCGATTTACTTGCCATGATGATTCCGAAATCCCTTACAGCATGGGCCGGCGCAGACCGGCCCCCCCATCAACGGCGATGACCTGCCCTGTCATGAATGCGCTTTCACGCTGCAACAGAAAGGCGACCACCCCGGCCACCTCTTCTGCCGCCCCCAGCCGCCCCAGGGGCAATTGCGCCAGCGCCTGCTTTTCCGCGTCCGATCCCAGCGGATGACGCTCACGGAAATCTTCCGTTTCCACCGGCCCGGCCAGCACGGCGTTGACGGTCACGCCCGCATCCGCCAGTTCCAGCGCCCAGGCGCGCGTACACGCCGCCAGCGCGGCACTGGCCACCGCATAGGCAGTCGTTTCCGACGCCTGCCCCCACCAGCCGTGATGGCACACGTTCACGATACGTCCGGTACGGCGCACGCGCATGTTCTCCTGCAAGGCCTGGGTCACCTGCAAGGCCGTCCGGACGTTGCGGTCGAACACATCGTAAAGATCGGTCAGGGACACCTCGCCCAGCGGCGCCGGTACGTTCAGGCCGGTGCTGTTGACGATGGCATCTATCGGATACTTTTCCCGGATCGCCCGCAGCATATCGGCCATCCGGCCAGCATCATGGGGCGGACACTGGTACAGGATGCCGGGAAACTCGATGGGCTCTTCCTCGCCAGCCACGCCGACGACATGACAGCCGCGATCAGCCAGCAGCCGCGAGATGGCCCAGCCCACTCCGGAACACGCGTCCGTTACCAGTACACACAGCCCTTTCATCCCACTACTCCTTTATGTGCCGTCTTTTCTTATATGCCGTCTTGCCTGCAAGCTGCCAGCTTCTTCCCGGCACACCGTGCCGGGCTAGCCTTCCACGACTTGCGGCACCCGCGCTGCGAGCGCGCAAATCAGTTCATAACCCAGCGTATTGCCAGCAGCCGCCACCGCATCCACCGACGGCCCACCTTCTCCCCAGAGCACGACAGGGGCGCCCACTCCGGCATGCGGCACCGGCGTCAAATCCACCGCCAGCATATCCATCGACACCCGGCCCAGCACGCGCGCCGGGACGCCTGCGACCGTGACAGGCGTGCCAGTCGCGGCAATACGCGGATAGCCATCCGCATAGCCACAGGCCACCACGCCAATGCGCATGGGCTGCTCGGCACGGAACAGCGCACTGTAACCAACTTCATCGCCCGGCATCAAATCGCGCACGGCAATCAGCCGGGCCATCAAGGTCATGGCCGGACGCAAGCCCAGCTCCGCTGCCGACTGATCGGCAAACGGCGAGGAACCATACAGGCAGATGCCTGGCCGCACCCAATGCTGAAAACCGTCCGGGCGCGTAGCCAACGCAGGATAACGCAAAGCGGCTGCCGAATTACAGACGCTCACCGGGCCATCGTAAGCACCTGTCACCTGATCGAACACCTGCATCTGGGACGCCACGCCTGCCGCGCCATCGGCCTGGGCAAAATGCGTCATGCGCCCGACCGAAGCAATCCTGCCCTGCAGGCGCAGCTGTTGCGCCTGCTGCCAGGCAGCGGCATATTGCACCGGCGAGAACCCCAACCGGTTCATGCCGGAATTCAATTTGATGAACACATTCACCGGCGCAGGCAGGGGCGTATGCGCCAGCATGGCCAACTGCTCCGAATGATGCACGGCCGCGCTGATGCCATGCCGCGCCAGCACCGCCAGATCGCCGGGCTCGAAAAAGCCTTCCAGCAACAGCAAGGGGCCTTGCCAGCCGGCTGCCCGGCATCGCAGCGCCTCTTCGATATCCAGCATCGCCAGCCCATCTGCCTGCGCAAACCCCTGGACGGCGCGTTCGATGCCATGGCCATAGGCGTTGGCCTTGATCACCGCCCAGATGGAAGGCATGCGCCCACCTGTGGCGGCAACCGATCGCTGCAGACCCTGGCGCACGACGCCCAGGTTGTGGGCCATGGCGGAGATGGAGATTTTTGCTGAAATGGGGCGAGGCATGATGACGGCACGAAACAGGAAATGCCACCGGCGGCACGAACGCCGGCAGGCAGTGGAAGACTGGCGTATGAGGAGGCAATAGGATACTGCTGCCCCGTGCCGGAAGAAACCGCCGCCATGCAAAATCCGGCGCCCCGCCGGAATCAGGCCTTCAGAATCCGCGCATGATGGTCAATATGGCCGTCAATGAAGCTGGAAATGAAATAGTAGCCATGGTCATAACCTGCCCGCCGGTTCAACACCAGCGCTTGTCCCGCCGCCGCGCAGGCCTGCTCGAACAGGTGCGGATGCAATTGCTCCTGCAGGAAACCATCGTCCAGGCCCTGGTCAATCAGGATACCTTCAGGAAACACACAGCGGCCCGCCTTGCGCATCAGCTCGCTCGCATCGTATTGCGCCCAGGCGGCCCGGTCATCCCCCAGGTAGCCGCCCAATGCCTTGTGCCCCCAAGGACACTGGGACGGTGCAGCGATGGGTGCAAAGGCAGACACCGAACGGAACACATCCGGGTTGCGCAAGGCCAGCACCAGGGCGCCATGCCCTCCCATCGAATGCCCGAAAATACCGGTACGCGCCGGGTCGCCCTGGAACTCGCGCTGCACCAGCGGCACCAGTTCCTTCACGATATAGCTGTCCATGCGGTAATGCTCGCGCCAGGGCGCCTGCGTCGCATCCAGATAGAACCCCGCGCCAGTACCGAAATCCCAGCTGTCATCCTCTCCGGGAACGCCTGCCCCCCTGGGGCTGGTGTCCGGCGTCACCAGGATCATGCCTGCCTGCGCCGCCAGGCGCTGCGCGCCCGCCTTGATCATGAAGGTTTCTTCCGTGCAGGTCAGTCCTGCCAGGAAAAACAGAACCGGTCGCCTGGCCTGTGCATCGTGCGTGCCTGCCTCGGGTGGCAAATAGACGGAAAAACGCATGGGCAGGCCGATTTCCGCCGATAGGTGGCGGTAATAGCGCTGACTGCCCTCAAACGCACGATGCTGCGACAGCAATTCCAGCTCAGACATGTCTTCCTCCGGTATTCATCTTCGGCGGGATAGTACCGCAGATGGCGGCCCGATCCGCGATCCGCCAGCGCCGGCATCAGCCCAGGATCTGGCCGAGCCATTACAATAGCGCGCTGCCGCGCCTTCCTTCCGTTTCTGTGCTTGCCCATGGCTGTCGGACACTACGAAAACTTCCCCGTTGCTTCCCTGCTGCTGCCACGCCGCCTGCGCCCGGCCGTGCAAGCGATCTATCGCTATGCGCGCAGCGCCGACGACATTGCCGACGAAGGCAATGCCTCCGATGCCGAGCGGCTGGCGGCCTTGCGCGCCTATGCCCAGGCCTTGCACGCCTGTGAAAAGGGCCAGGAACAGCAGTTGCCGCCAGCGCTTGCACCCATCTTTCAACCGCTGGCCCAGGCCATGCGCGAACATGCGCTGCCCTGGCAAGCCTGCCATGACCTGCTCTCCGCGTTCAGGCAGGACGTCAGCACGACGCGCTATGCAGACGCAGCCAGCCTGCTGGATTACTGCCGCCGTTCCGCCGACCCCGTCGGCCGGCTGATGCTGGGCCTCTATCGCCATACCGGCAATCGCCAGAGCCTGAGCCAGGCCGACGCCATCTGTACCGGCCTGCAACTGGCCAACTTCTGTCAAGATGTGGGCATAGATTGGCAACGTGGCCGGCTCTACATCCCGCTGGATGAGCTGGGCGCATATGGCCTGTCGGCCGAGCAACTGCCCGACTGCCGCACCCTGCCTGCCTGGCAGGCGCTGATGGCGGCGCAGACGGCCAGGGCACGCAGCCTGCTGCAGGCGGGCCGGCCCCTGCCGCGGCAACTGGGCGGCCGCATCGGCTGGGAGCTGCGGCTGGTGATTCAAGGCGGACTCCGTATACTTGAACGTGTGGATGCCGTGCGCGGCAATGTTTTCGACCATCGTCCCGTTCTGGGCACCCGCGACTGGGCGCTCATGTTCTGGCGTACTCTTGCATCATGACACCCGACGAATACTGCCAGGACAAAGCCGCACGCAGCGGCTCCAGCTTCTACTATGCCTTCCTGTTCCTGCCCCCGGAACGCCGTCGCGCCATCATTGCGCTCTATGCGCTGTGCCGCGAACTGGATGATGTCGTTGACGAAGTCAGCGACCCCAGCCTGGCCCGGGTCAAGCTGGGCTGGTGGCGCACCCAGGTCGCGGCCATGTATCAAGACCGCCCCGAACACCCCGTCACGCGGGCGCTGCAGCCGCACCTGCAAGCCTATGGCATCGACCAGGCCCGCCTGGAGGCCATCATCGACGGCATGGAAATGGATCTGGATCAGAACCGCTATCTGGACTGGCCCGGCCTGCGCAAATACTGTTGGCACGCGGCCGGCGTTGTCGGCGAGCTCTCCGCCGGCATCTTTGGCTATCACGACCCCGCCACGCTGGTCTATGCAGAAAAACTCGGCCTGGCCTTCCAGCTCACCAATATCCTGCGGGATGTGGGCGACGATGCCAGACGCGGCCGCATCTACTTACCGGTCAACGATTTGCAGCAGCACGGCGTGCGCGCCGCCGACATCCTCAACGGCAACGAAACCGAGGCATTCCGGCAGCTGATGCGCTTCGAGGCCGAGCGGACACGCCAGCTCTATCGCGAAGCCGTGCAGGCGCTGCCGGAAGCCGACCGGCGGGCGCAGCGCCCTGGCCTGCTGATGGCTGCCATCTACTACGCGCTGCTGGAAGAACTGGAACGGGACAACTGGCAGGTCCTGCACCAGCGCATCTCTCTGACACCGTTGCGCAAGCTCTGGCTGGCCTGGAGCACCTGGGTCAACGGCGGCAAGCGCCTGGTTCGCCGGCTGGGCCAGCCGGCGGCATGAAAGTCGCTGTCATCGGCGGCGGCTGGGCAGGACTGACAGCCGCCCTGGCCCTGCGCGATGCCGGCCTCGCCCGCGTGACGGTTTTCGAAGCCGGCCAAGGTCCTGGCGGCCGGGCTCGCCGTATTGAACATCCCGGCTTTCCTGCCGGGCTCGATAACGGCCAGCATATTCTGCTGGGCGCCTACCATGACACCCAGGCACTGATCACCAGGCTGCGCCGCGACGCCCCGGAACGCCCCCTGGTGCGCTACCCCTTGCACCTGGAAAGCCTGGACGGCAGCTTCAAGCTCCGCGCCCCCCCACACCTGCCGGCACCGCTGCACATGCTGCTGGCCCTGGCGGGTGCAAGAGGCCTGAGCCTGGCTGCGCGCTGGCAAGCCGTCCGCCTGATGCTGACGCTGCAACGGTGGCGCTGGCAAGTGCCTGCGGACTGGAGCGTCGAACAATTGCTGAAGCGCCTGCGCCAGGGCCCGGCGCTGCGCCAGCGGCTTTGGCACCCGTTATGCCTGGCTGCCATGAATACGCCGGTTCATGCGGCCAGCGCTGCGCTCTTTGTCCGCGTGCTGCGCGACGGGCTGGCCGGATCCCGCCAGGCGAGCGACCTATTGTTTCCTGCCTGCGACCTCGGCGCACTCTGGCCCGACGCCGCCGTTCAGCAGCTGGATTGGCGTCCCGGCGTCCCGATCCGGAACATTCATGCGCTGGCATCCGGCTGGCGGATCGGCCCGGACATGCCGGCAGGCTCCGCTACGGCCACGCCGGAGGATGACACCTACGACGCCGTGATCCTGGCCGTACCGCCACCGCAGGCCGCACGCCTGCTGCAGGGCCTGCCAGACGCCCCCGGCGCCGGCGCGCTGCTGCAGGCCCTGCATGCTTTTGAATTCGAAGCCATCGCCACACTCAACCTGCGCCTGGCCGCCGCCTGGCGCCTGCCGTTCCCCATGATGCAACTCGATGATCAGCACGGGCTTCAGCCCGGCCACTGGATCTTCGACCGCGCCATGCTTACCGGGCGCAGCGAATGCGGGGAAATCAGCATCGTCGGCAGCGTCGCCGGGCCCTATCTGGCACGCGGCCGCGACGCGCTGGCGCAAGCCATGGATGCCCAGTGGCGCGCCCAATGGCAAGCACGCACAGCACGCGCCGTGACGCAGCCCCCGCCACCCGACACCTGCGCCCGGGCCTTGATCGTGGAAAAACGCGCGACCTTTGCCGCACGCCCCGGCCTGTTCCGCCCTGGTGCCACCAGCCCCTGGCCCCGCCTGTATCTGGCGGGCGACTGGACCGACACCGGCTACCCCGGCGTACTGGAAGGCGCCGTACGCAGCGGCCAGGAAGCCGCCAGGCGACTGCTGGGCAATCGCTGATTTCCTGCGGACGACAGACAGTCCTCGGCCAGCGGTCCTGCCATCCAGCTGGACGATGGGACGATTGGCCAGCCGCCAACCGGCAGGTTTGCCGACACGACATGATATTTCACGCGGCCTATCAATGAAAAACCCCTGAAAGCCCGTGGCCTCCAGGGGTTGCTCATGCCCTTGCGCCGTCGATTACAGCTGGGCGCGGGCCATCAGGTACTGGCGTACGGCCTGGGCATCATTTTCCAGGACATCCACACGCTGCGGGCGACTTTCCAGATCCGCCAATGCGGGCGGCAGCGGAGCGCGACGGCCCAGGGCCTCCTCCAGCGTTTCCGAGAACTTGGCCGGCAGCGCCGTTTCCAGCACCAGCATGGGCACACCCGGCTCTACGTATTGACGGGCGACATGCAGACCGTCCGCCGTGTGCGGATCAATCATCAGGCCATCGGCGGCAAACACGCTGCGGATGGTCGCCAGGCGATCGCCATGCGAGCTGGCCCCCGCCACGAATCCGTATTCGCTTTCAAAGCGCGGCAGCTCGGCCGACAGATCGAACTGGCCGGTCGCAGCCAGTTCGCGCCAGAGATCCGCCACGCGCGCGCCGTCACGCCCCACCAGATCAAAGATGAAGCGCTCGAAATTCGAGGCGCGCGAGATATCCATCGACGGGCTGGAAGTCTTGTAGGTATGTACGGAATCGCGCGGACGATAGATACCGGTGCGGAAAAACTCTTCCAGCACGTTGTTCTCATTGGTGGCCACCACCAGGCGCCGCACCGGCAAGCCCATGCTGCGCGCAATATGGCCGGACAGTACATTACCGAAGTTGCCCGACGGCACGGCAAACGAGACCTGCTGGCCGGGGCCGCTCGTGGCCTTGAGCCAACCGTGGAAGTAATACACGACCTGGGCAGCGATGCGTGCCCAGTTGATCGAGTTGACGGCCCCCAGGCGGTATTTGGACTTGAATTCCAGGTCGCCGGCCAGTGCCTTGACGATATCCTGGCAATCATCGAACACGCCCTTGAGGGCGATGTTATGGATATTGGCATCCTGCAGCGAGAACATCTGCGCGCGCTGGAATGCGCTCATGCGGCCATGCGGCGACAGCATGAACACCTGCACGCCACGCTTGCCGCGCAGTGCATACTCCGCCGCCGAACCGGTATCACCCGATGTCGCGCCCAGAATATTGAGCGTGGTTCCGCGTTGGGTCAGGACATATTCGAATACCTGGCCCAGGAACTGCATCGCCATGTCCTTGAAGGCCAGCGTCGGCCCTTCGGACAAGCCCAGGAGCGAAATGCCATCGCCCAGCGGACGCAGCGGCACGACTTCGTCGTCTGCGAACACGCCCGGCGCGTACGCAGCGTGAACCAGGCGTTCCAGGTCTGCGGCCGGAATGTCGTCGGCGAACAGGCTCAGCACCTTGACGGCCAGCGCCGGGTAGGAGAGGCCGCGCCAGGATTCCAGCGTCTCGGCGTCCAGGCGCGGGAGCTGTTCGGGAATGGCCAGGCCGCCATCGGGCGCCAGGCCTTCAAGCAGGATGTCGGAAAAGCTTTGCGGCGCCATGCCGCCACGGGTAGAGATGTATTTCATTTCAGATTTTCCAGGCGCAGACGGGTCACGCGGGAATGCACGAAGGGCAGTTGCTCGATGCTGGCAATGGCTGCATCCACATTGCGCTCCACGGCTTCATGCGTCAGGAAGATGATGGTCGCGCCATCTTCGGCGGGCTCCTGGATCATGGATCCGATGGAAATGCCGGCACGCGACAGGATACCGGCGATATCCGCCAGCACACCCGGTTGATCCTGCACTTTGAGCCGCAGGTAGTATGCCGTCTGGACTTCGCTGATGGGCAGGATGGGCAGATCGGACAGCGCATCGGGCTGGAACGCCAGGTGCGGCACGCGATTGTGGGGGTCGGCAGTATGCAGGCGGGTCACATCGACCAGATCAGCGATCACGGCGGATGCGGTCGGCTCGGCGCCGGCCCCTTGTCCGTAATACAGGGTGGCGCCAACGGCATCCCCCCAGACCAGCACGGCATTCATCGCCCCTTCGACATTGGCCAGCAGGCGCTGCGCCGGCACCAGCGCCGGATGCACGCGCAATTCGATGCCGTCAGCACGACGGCGCGTCACACCCAGCAATTTGATGCGGTAGCCCAGGCGCTCGGCATGAACGATGTCTTCCTGCTCCAGCTGGCTGATCCCTTCGATATGCGCCTTATCGAACTGTACCGGCACGCCAAACGCCAGCGATGCAAGCAGCGTCAGCTTGTGCGCGGCATCCACGCCTTCGACGTCGAAGGTCGGGTCAGCTTCGGCATAGCCCAGGCGCTGCGCCTCGGCCAGGACAGCGGCGAAGGGCAAGCCCTTGCTGCGCATTTCCGACAGAATGAAGTTGGTGGTGCCGTTGATGATGCCGGCCAACCAGCCGATGCGGTTGGCCGTCAGGCCTTCGCGAATCGCTTTGATGATGGGAATGCCGCCGGCCACCGCAGCTTCGAAAGTCACCATGACGCCACGCTTGGAGGCGGCGGCAAAGATTTCATTGCCATGCACCGCCAGCAAAGCCTTGTTGGCCGTCACGACATGCTTGCCTTGCGCAATGGCTTCCAGCACCAGCTCGCGCGTCAGCGTGGAGCCGCCTATCAGCTCGACCACGATGTCGATGGCCGGATCGCGCACGACGGCATACGGGTCGGCCGTGACCGTCACATCGTCATCGACCCGGGCACGCGCCTTGGCCACATCGCGCACGGCAATGGCAGCCACTTCAATACAGCGCCCGGCACGGCGCGAGATCTCCTCGCCATTGCGACGCAGGACATCCCATACGCCGCCACCCACCACTCCCAGGCCCAGCAGGCCAACTTTTATTGGTTTCATCTCAACAGACCATCCTTGCGAAACATTTCCTTGATACCGCGTACGGCCTGGCGGATACGCTGCTCGCTTCCAGGATGCGCACTGACATCAAAACCTTGGGCACCACGAGGGCCACCCGCCCCCTCCCCGCCTTGCCGGCGCCCGGTTGGCCGGCCGCCGCACCCACTGAACCCAGCCTCTTCCAGTCAGGCTGCCATGGGCCGGATCACAACCAGGCAGGCCGACGACCAGGCGTTCCCTGGAATCCGGCGGGAACGGCGCATGGACACGGAAGTTAGCGGCAAAATCGGGAAAGAAACCGGATGACGGATTTTACGATGCCGCGCATGCCGAATCCATTAATCTAGCGCATGGACGCCTGCGCGGCAAATGAACCCGCCGCGTTCCGGCCCGCCAGGGCACAAACCCGGGCCGTAGTGTCGCGGCCCGGCATCATAGTCTGATACAGACCGGCCTCCAACATCCCTTTTCATCATGCTAGGCTTGCTGCCATGGACAAAATACCGCACCGCCGCCGACTTCTCGCCCAAGCCGCTGCGCTTGGCCTGGTATCGCTGTTGCCTGCCAGCGTTTTCGCTGCCGCGCCCAGCACCGGAACCCAGCCTGCGGGCAAACCGCAGCTGCGCCCGGGCGACTTTTACTGGCACCCGGAAATCGCACCGGCCGGCCCGCTGATCGTCCTGGTCAGCCTGGATGAACAACGCCTGTATGTCTATCGCAATGGCATTGCCATTGCAGCCTCTACCATCAGTTCAGGCAAGGAAGGACACGAAACCCCCACGGGCGTTTTCACAATCCTGCAGAAATCCAAGGATCACCGCTCCAATCTCTACAACAATGCGCCCATGCCTTACATGCAGCGCCTGACCTGGGATGGCATCGCCCTGCATGGCGGCTCCCTGCCCGGCTACCCCGCATCGCATGGCTGCGTCCGCCTGCCGCAGAAATTCGCGCAAAAACTCTTCGCCGAAACGCGGCGCGGCGATACCGTCGTGGTCAGCGATGCCAAGGTGAACCCGGCTGCCGTCGCCTTTCCCGCCTTGCTGGCGCCCGTCGCCAGCGACCCGACACAGTTGCCAGCCGCCCTGGTTGCCAGTTTTGAAAGCGGGGAGTTCTGGGATCCCGGCCTCGCACCGGAAGACGGCCCGGTCAGCATTCTGGCCAGTCTGGCGGAACAGCGCGTCTATGTCCTGCGCGATGGCATCGTCATTGGCGCTGCGCCACTGGTCGCCTCGCCGGAAGCTCGTTTCGACGGCACGCTGCTGCTGGTCATGGGCGATGAAATGCTCGATGAACCCAGCCCGCTGGATCCGCAACTCCCGCGCCACCACTGGACCAGCTACGCCCTGCTGGGCAATCCGCCGGAATTGAGCACGCTGGAGGATGGCATCAAGGCCCCGCCTGAATTCATGCACCAGCTCTATGGCGTGCTGAAGCCCGGCACCACCATTCTGGTGACCAGCCTACCTGCCATCCGCCCGGAACCGATGGCGCCCGGCGCTGCACCTGCTGCCCGTATCCTGGAATCGGATTACTGACGGCCCACGCACCGCGACACGTCACCTGCCCCAGGCCTGCCCAAGGCTGGCCTGGGGCGCAGATTCAGGCCAGCCAGCGCACCCGGCCGCCCACCAGCGCCGACTGGCTCAGCCATTGGCGGTCAGGATAGAAACTGAACAGAAAAGCATTGTCAGCCAAGGTATTGATCAAGGGCCGCGCCACTTCGTTGCGCACTGCCGGGCACCCCCAGCTGCGGCCCAGGCGGCCCTGAGCCCGGATGATGTTCTGGCTGACATACGGCGCCCCATGAATGACGATGGCGCGCGCGAAAGCCTGATCATTGAAGCCGGGTTCCAGGCCATGCAGGCGCAGGGAATATCCGTTCCTGCCAGTATAGGTGGCGCCCGCCTGGAACGCGCCCAGGCTGGACATATGGCTTTCATGGATATTGGAGAAATGCTCGGCCATGTTGTCGCCCGTCTTGCGGCCATGGGCCACCCACTCCTCGAACAGCAAGGCCTTGCTTTCCAGATCGAAGATCCACAAGCGTTTCTGCGTCGATGGCAGGCTGAAATCTATGACGGCCAAGGATCGCGGCGCCACCTTCAACATGGACTCACGGCGCGCATTCTCCAGCGCCTGCACGGCCAACACCAAAGCCTGGCTCGACAGGCCCGGCGCCTGTGCCGATAGCGCAGCGGCCATCAGCCTGGCATCGGCACTGGCGCTGACACCCGCCAGACGCGACAGCGCGGCTTCTTCACCGCGCCGCGCGGCCCAGGCCGGCAGCGCCAATGCCCCCAACATGCCCGCCATGCCACGTAATGCGGCCCGGCGGCCCTTACCATTGAATATAGGCTGATTCATCGGAACCTGCGCCAAGCAAAAACAAAAACACCGTGCCAAGCGGCCATGCAGGCAGCAAGCACACCCTCGCGTGATCAGGCCCTGCAAGGGCCCGCAGACCAGCGGCAAAGCCAGCCATCATGGCCAGCCATCAGGTTCTGCCCACTGCACCCGGCTACCCCCATGAGGCCAGCCAGACCGCCAGGAACCCTGAACGACCGCAATCCATCAAACGAGTGTACTGCAAGGGACGGACGATAAATCCCCTACTTCCATCAGGGATGTCACGCCGCCGGACTTTTTACATTTTCGCGTGGCCGGCGCCTGAATTGCGCCGGGGTTGAACCTGGGTTGCGCCAGAGTTGCCCCCCCCGGGACATGAACCCTGCCTCGGTCGCTGCCCCGGCCTTTATCCCGGCGCCTGGCGGGACTCAGCTTGCCTGGCTCACCAGCAAGGCCACCCCGGCCACAATCAGCACGATACCGACCGTCTCGCGCCGGGTGGGGGTCTGCGCGAAGAAGCTGCGCGAAATCATCTGCGCGAACAGCACTTCGATCAAACCCAGGGTTCGCACATTGGCGGCGCTGGTCAAGGCAAATGCCAGAAACCAGCACTGCGACGCGGATGCCCCCAGAAAACCGCCAGGAATGGACGGCAGCCATGCCCGAGCGCAGGCCACCAGCAGCTTGCGGTCAAACAGCAGCATCCAGGCCATCAGCAGCAATACCTGGATGCCGAGTGACCAAACCAGGGCCCAGGTGGAATCCAGGACAAAGGAACCCGAGCCGATCTGCAGAATGGCGCCTCGAAAGAAAACGACCGAGATGGCAAACATGGACCCCGAAAACAGGCCCAGGAAAATCGGCCGCCAGGAACCGCCGCCCGCCATGGCACCCGCCGAGATCCGCGACATCAGCACCACGCCGACCGATGCCAGCAAAATGGCGCCCATGCCCAGCCAGGACATCGGATCGCCCAGCACCGCCATGCCGAACAAGGCGACCTGAATAGGTTCGGTCTTGATCCAGGCCGTCACCGTGACGAAAGAACGCTCTTTCATGGCTGCCAGCATCAGCGCCGTCGCGGCAATCTGCGTGATGGCGCCCGCCAGGATGTAGCCCAGAAACGCCGTGTTCACACCCGGCGCGGGATGCCCTTCCCAGGCCAGCACGACTGCCAGGAACAATAGCGCAAAAGGAAAACCGAACAGAAAACGCACCTGCGTGGCCCCCAGCGTGCCCAGGGTGCCGGTCAGGCTGCGTTGCGCCGCATTCCGGCCAGCCTGAAAGGCGGCAGCAGCGATCGTGGCGGGAATCCAGAGCCAGGCGAGTTCCATATGCAAAGACAAGAAAAAAATGCAGGTCAGAAAGAAGAGCGGCCCAGGCGAAAAACCGCCAAAAAAACCGCCAAAAAACCGTCGTAAAAACGGTGGGAAAACTGCCCATGGCAGCCCAGACCAGCCATGGCCGCCCAGGCGCAGCAGATGATGGCCGTCAGATAAGCGGCAGAAACCATCAACGCTGGCTCAATGCGAGGCCATCCGGGCGCCGGAGCGCCGCAAAGGCCACCGGGATGCGGGCCGCCGGAGTGTGCGAAACGAGAATCAACGCGATGGGATGATACGCCCATGCCCGGACAGCTCCACCCCGACATGACACAATGTGTACAAACCGCTGGGCTCGCCGCTGCGCCCGGCCATGATCCCGGCGGGACCGCCAGACCCTCTTTGCTGCGCACGGATTGCCGAACCCGGGCTCGGGTTTGCGCTATTATCAGAACAAGAATGACACCGGGCGCTGTACCGCTGGGCCACCTTCCTTTCCCCGGCCTGGCGACGCCCTCTACGGAGTCCTTGCTTGAAACTGCATTCCGATCCCGCCACTTCCCTCAACACGGTCACGGCCTACGGCGATGACTACATAGAAATCAACCAGGTGCGCTACACCCATGCGGTTGTTTTCGGCCCCGAAGGCGAAATTGGCCACTGGCCGGTTTCGCGTCCGGAAGAGATTGCCGCTCCTCATCTGCGCCAGGCCGCCAGGCTGGAAGACCCGGCCGCCAACCCCCTCGCCTTTCTCGATGAGCCGGAACAAGATGCCGTCCCCCGGCGCTCGCCGTATTCCCCCGAAGTGCTGTTGATCGGCACCGGCATGCGCCAGCGCCTGCTCGCGCATGCCTTGCTGCTGCCGCTGCTGCGCGCCGGCGTCGGCGTAGAAGTCATGGGCACCCAGGCGGCCGCACGCACCTACAATATTTTGATGGCAGAAGGCCGGCGCGTTGTCGTCGCGCTGCTTCCTACCGGAGACCAGCAAGCATGAGCCAGATCCAGATCGGTCATCCCGTTCCGTCTTTTGTCGCGGAAAGCACCATCGGCCCCATCAGCCTCGCTGAATGCGCGGGCCGCGCCGTGGTGCTGTATTTCTACCCCAAAGACAATACGCCAGGCTGTACCACGGAAAGCTGCGACTTCCGCAACGACTATGCCGCCTTCATCAAGGCCGGCTGCCTGGTATTTGGCGTCTCGCGCGACAGCCTGCGCTCGCACGAAAACTTTGCCGGCAAGCACGAACTGCCCTTTCCACTGATTTCCGATCCTGACGAGACCCTGTGCAACCTGTTCGGCGTCATCAAGATGAAGAACATGTACGGCCGCCAGGTACGCGGTATTGAACGCAGCACCTTCCTGATCGACGCCACCGGCAAGCTTGTGCAGGCCTGGCGCGGCGTCAAGGTCCCCGGACATATCCATGAAGTTCTCCAGGCAGCGCAAAGCATAGGCTGAGCCTGCTGCCGACCGGGCCTGCGCCATGCCGTCAGCACCGTACCGCCGGTACCCTGACTGCCTGCGCCAGGCTAGACACTACCGTGTTCCTTAGAACGTTTCCCAGCGCGCCTTTTCCGGAGCCAACTGTTCATGCCTCTTCCCAAGCTGCCAGTCCGTCCCGCCACGATTCTTGACGCCCCTGCCAAGGCACCGGCCTATCGGCCAGCCCCTCGCAAGGCGGAGCCCGTCGCCGCGCTCGCTCCTCTCGCTGCAGTCGCCACGGAGGCCCAGGAAGCCAGTGCCACCGCACCGGTTTCCCAGACGGCTACCGCAGTGCGGGCGACGCCGCCCGCCGTCCCGACGCCCTCTGCTGCCCCCCCTGCGGTCTCCGCCCGACAGACCGCAGACAGCGTACCGGCAAGCCAGCCGGCGCAGGCTGCGTCAGCAGCGCCCGAGGCGCCCAAGGCACCCGCCAGGCCCGGCCGCAAGCAGGCGGCACGCCAGGTTGCGCCCCCCGCCGCCGCAGCCGTGGAATCCGATGTGCCGCAGGCGCCGGTCGCGCCGCTGGTTCCTGTGCCTGCCAGCAGCGCGCCTGCAGTGCCTGTGGCGGCCGCACCCACCCGTTCGCGCCGCCGCGGCCGCCATGTTGCCAACGACCCGCGCAAACTGTTCGTTCTGGATACCAACGTCCTGCTGCACGACCCCAGCAGCCTGTTCCGCTTCCAGGAGCACGACGTCTATCTGCCGATGATGACGCTGGAGGAACTGGACCATCACAAGAAGGGCATGTCGGAAGTCGCCCGCAACGCCCGGCAGGTCAGCCGCTCGCTGGATGCGCTGATGGATGTCACCCCCGACATCACGCAGGGCATGGCGCTCAGCGCCCTGGGCAACAAGGATGCCAGCGGCAAGCTGTTGATCCAGACCACCGCCATGGAAGGCGCCTTGCCGCCCTCCTTGCCGGTCGCCAAGGCAGACAACCAGATCCTGGGCGTGCTCAAAGCCTTGCAGGACAGCCGTCCGGAACAGCCCGTCGTCCTCGTCTCCAAGGACGTCAACATGCGCCTGAAGGCGCGTGCGCTGGGCATGTATGCGGAAGACTACTTCAATGACCAGGTGCTGGAAGACTCCGACCTGCTCTATACCGGCCTGCTGCAGTTACCGGAAAACTTCTGGAACAAGCACGGCAAGGACATCGAATCCTGGCAACAGGGCGGCACGACGTATTACCGCATCCATGGCCCGCTGTGCAGCCAGTTCACGGTGAATCAGTTCGTGTTCCTGGATGGCGCCCTGCCGCTGCATGCCCGCGTCAAAGAAGTCAGCGGCAAGACTGCCGTCCTCGCAACGCTGCGCGACCACTCCCACGGCAAGAACAACGTCTGGGGCATTACGGCCCGCAACCGTGAACAGAATTTCGCCCTGAACCTGCTGATGGACCCCGATTGCGACTTTGTGTCGCTGCTGGGCCAGGCAGGCACCGGCAAGACCCTGCTGGCGCTGGCCGCCGGCCTGGCCCAGGTGCTGGAAACCAAGCGCTATACCGAGATCATCATGACGCGCATCACCGTGCCCGTGGGCGATGACATCGGTTTCCTGCCCGGCACGGAAGAAGAAAAGATGCAGCCCTGGATGGGCGCGCTGGACGACAACCTGGAAGTCCTGCACTCGACCAGCGGCACCAACGGCGGCGACTGGAACCAGAATGCCACGCTGGACCTGATCCGTTCGCACATCAAGGTCAAGTCGCTCAACTTCATGCGCGGCCGCACTTTCCTCAATAAGTACCTGATCATCGACGAAGCGCAAAACCTGACGCCCAAGCAGATGAAAACCCTGGTCACCCGCGCCGGACCGGGAACCAAGGTCGTCTGCCTGGGCAATATCGCCCAGATCGACACCCCGTACCTGACCGAAGGCAGCTCCGGCCTGACCTACGTGGTGGATCGCTTCAAAGGCTGGCCGCACGCCGGCCATATCACCCTGCAACGCGGCGAACGCTCGCGCCTGGCGGACTACGCCGGCGACGTCCTCTAAGCCTGGCAACACCATGGCCGGCTAGCCCTGAAACCAGGGGTAGCCGGCCATTTTGCGTCTTATTGAGCAAAGTCAATTACAATCCTTTGAAATCATCGGACAGATTCCGGGCAAATTTCAAACGTTTGTTCGATGCTCTGCCCGGGTCTTACGGTATGCCTGCTGCCGCCTCTCTCACGGAATTCACACCCATCCATGGCCAAACGAGTCCTCCTGCCCTCTGAAGCCGTGCACTGTTCCAGTTGCATGCTGGGGCATGTCTGCCTGCCGATTGGCATGAATACCCACGACGTCGCCAAACTCGATGGCCTGATCAAGGAGCGCCTGCGCATCGAAAAAGGCCAGCCGCTCTACACGCTGCACGAACCCTTGACGGCGATCTACAGCGTCCGCATCGGTACCCTCAAGACCCAGATCGAAAATGCCCAGGGGCAATTCCAGATCACCGGCTTTCACCTTCCCGGTGAAATTGTCGGCCTCGATGGCATGGTAGAAGGCCACCATGTCTCCAATGCCGTCGCCCTGGAAGATGCCGAAGTCTGCGTCATCCACCTGGAAGACCTGGACAATCTTGCACGCCACCTGCCCAGCCTGCAGCAACAGATCCTGCGCCTGATGAGCCGCGAAATTTCGCGGTCGCACCAGATGCTGATGGCCTTGGGATCCATGCGTGCCGAACAGCGTCTGGCGGCATTCCTGCTGAATCTTTCCACCCGTCTCTCGGCGCTGGGCTACTCCTCCACCGAGTTCGTCATGCGCATGAGCCGTGAGGAAATCGGCAATTACCTGGGGCTCACCCTGGAAACCGTCAGCCGGCTGTTTTCACGTTTTGCCCGCGAAGAGCTGATCCGCGTCAATCAGCGCCAGGTGCAACTGCTCGACAAAGAGAAGCTGCACAAGCTGATCGAAAAAGAAAAAGACGCCGCCTGAACGCGGCAGCCCCGGCTCGCCGGCCAGGGTTCTGCCCTCTTGCCCGACATAGCCGGCCCTATATGGCGCTATGGCGCTTCATATATCTTTCGGCCGGCAAAATAAGTGGCCAGCACCTGGGTCTCTTTCAAGGCTGCGGCATCGACCGCCAGCACATCCCTGTCCAGGACAATAAAGTCTGCCTGTTTGCCCGCGGCCAATGATCCGATCTGCTCAGCCTGGCCGATGGCCTGCGCGGCATGCCGGGTATAGGCCAGCAGCATGCTGCTGGCATCCATGCGCTCGGCCGGGTTCAAGCCCCCCTCGGGCCCCAGGCGCGTCATTGCATGGTGCATGGCTTCCCAGGGGTTGGCCGTTGAAATCGGCCAATCGCTGGCACCCGCAATGACGGCCCCCTGCGTTTGCAGAGAGCGGGCCGGATACTGCCCCATGAACGCCTGCTCGCTCAGATAGGGCTTGACCAGATCCAGCAGGTAATTGTCCATCTCGGCCCAATGCAGCTGCATCACAGCGATCACGCCCAGGCGCGCAAAACGGGGATAATCCGTCGGATCCACCAATTGCAGATGCGTGATGGAGTGCGATATGCCGCTCTCCCGCCGCTGGCGGGCGCACTCGAAGGCATCCAACGATTCACGCACGGCTCGGTCGCCCAGCGCGTGGATATGCACCAGCCAACCGCGCGCATCCGCCGCATCCACCAGTGCCTGCAAGCCATCACGGCTCAGCAACATCTCGCCGCGCATGCCTGAATTGCCATACTGGCCTAGCAGGGCGGCGCTTTGCGCCGGATACTCCAGCACGCCATCGGCAAATATCTTGATTCCTGGCAGGCTCAGGTTAGGGATCCCCAGGAACTGCTGCCGCACCTCTGCCAGCCGATCCAGATCTTCCGCATCGCTGAACGGGCTGACAACCAGCAGGGCTGCCACATGGGCGGTCAGCTCCCCCGCTTCGGCCAGGGCGCGATATGCAGGCAGAATACCCGTGCCCGTACTGCCTGGCGCACGCGAAAACAAGGCCTCGCCCGGGCCGGCATTGGCAGCCGGGTCCATCCAGGCCGTAATGCCATAGCGATTGTTGGCCTGCACGGCAAACCTTGCTGCCGCCAGCAACTGCGCGGCGTCCGGCCGCGGCAACTGCAGCGTTGCCAAATCCACGCCGGCATCCACCAGGATGCCGTCAGGCTCACCCTCCGGCCCCAGCCCCACGGTATGCCGTTGCGCCGCCGTCAGGCGCTGCGCATAGTCCCGATTGATGCCTGCCTGGGCCCGCATGGCGCGATTGGCCCAGGCTGTATGCAGATCAGACCCCATCAGCAACAGGGCTTGCCCCTCCCAGCCAGGGCCGTCGAACGCGGCAGACAGACGCTGAGGGTCAGCCCAGGCATCGGGATTCACGCCAAACACCACCAGCGGTTCGCCCGCTTTGCCGCCTGCGGCGGCGCGCCACGCCTGCACCCGCCGGACAAGCTCGGGCAACGCCAACGCCTCGTCCTCCAGGTTCGGCGACAACGCGGCCAGACCTCCGATCACCGCATGGGTATGCGCATCTATGAGCCCTGGCAAAACCCGCTTGCCCTCCAGGTCTATCACCTGAGTCTGCGGCCCCCGATAGGCCAGCACCGCATCCTGCCCGCCAATGGCCAGGATGCGCCCATCCTCGACCGCAAATGCCTGCGCTGCAGGCTGCGCCTCGTCCGCGGTAAACACCTGGGCATTGATGAAAATGGCGTCGGGTGCGGCCTGAACCGTCATCGACAAGCCGGCCAATGCCCCTGCCAGAACCCCCGCCCAGACTGACAGGCACGACGTTTTCACAATAGCCATGGATGACTCCTGTTGCGAACGGCTTACTGCCAGGATGATGCCCAGGCCGGCCACCGGCTCGGGCTTGGCCCGCCCTGACCGACCGGAAGCATGGCGCAATGGGACAATGGAAAAAGGCGGCGTCCATGCGCTGCCTTTTTCCATCCTTGCCCGTTTTCTCTGTGCTCGCGCTCCAGGCTAGCGCTGCTCGTCCTTGCCGCCCGGCGGAAACGGAAAAGTGGAAAACAGGTTGCGTGCCTGATCCTGCATCTGGCCCTGCATCTGCACGAACAGATTCTTGCTCTGTTCTATGTAGTTGTTCATCATGCTCTGCACCATGGGCGCCTGCACGTTCATGAACTGCGCCCAGACTTCGGGGCCGAACTGCTTGCCGTACAAGCCTTGCGACTGTTCGGCCATCCGTTCCTGGATTTCCATGAATGCCTGCAGGTTCTTTTCCAGGTACGAACCCATGATGCCCTGCATCGCGTGACCATAGAAACGGATGATCTGCGCCAGCACCGGCGCCGAGAACATCGGCATGCCGCCGCTCTCTTCTTCCAGGATGATCTGCAGCAGGATGCTGCGCGTCAGGTCTTCGCCGGTCTTGGCATCGACGACCAGGAACGGCTCGCTGGCAATGACCAATTGCTTGACGTCAGCCAGGGTGATGTAGGTACTGGTTCGCGTGTCGTACAGACGGCGATTGGGGTATTTCTTGATGAGGCGTTGCGCCGCCTCGGCTGGCTTGGCTTGAGTCATGGCAATCCTGATAAAACTTCATTTGCAGCGGCGCCCCGAATGGCGGGCGCCGGACGGCGGTTTCCTCACCCCATGTGCAGGCCACCATTGACGGAGAAATCCGCCCCGGTGGCAAAACCTGCATCAGGCGAGGCAATCCAGGAAACAATGGAAGCAATCTCTTCCGGTGTTCCCAGGCGGCGCACAGGAATGGTTCCAACGATCTTTTCCAGCACGTCGGAACGTATGGCGCGCACCATTTCGGTACCGATATAGCCGGGGGAAACCGTATTCACCGTTACCCCCTTGTTGGCCACTTCCTGGGCCAGCGCCATGGTGAACCCATGGAGACCGGCTTTGGCCGTGGAATAGTTGGTCTGGCCGAACTGGCCCTTCTGGCCATTGACCGAGCTGATATTGATGATACGACCCCAGCCGCTGCCCACCATGTCCTCAATCACCTGCTTGGTCACGTTAAACAGGCTGTTCAGATTGGTGTTGATGACTGCCATCCAATCCTCGCGGCTGAGCTTGCGAAAGACGCCATCGCGCGTGATCCCGGCATTGTTCACCAGCACATTGACCGGCCCCAGTTCAGCACGAATTTTCTCAAACGCCGCGACAGTCGAATCCCAGTCGGCCACATTACCCACTGACGCGTGGAACTGGAAGCCATCGGCCTCCTGCTCGTCCAGCCACTGGCGCCAATCCCGGCTGGGGCCGCAACCGGCCACCACGATATAGCCGTCACGTGCGAGGCGACGGCAGATTGCCGTTCCAATTCCACCCATTCCACCCGTGACATAAGCAATTTTCTGACTCATTTTGTGTCTCCTCTTATTCCCATCTTTATCGCAACACGCGCCCCATGCGGGCCATCTTGCCGGAAAACCGGCCCTGGCGGTATCGGTATTTGCATTGCCCCGCCCTCAGACGGCGCCGGCAGACGCCGCCCCGGCCGACACCCATGGCGGTCGTGCCGCACGACGGCCATGGCCGGTTCCAGGGCGGTGCTGCGTATTCAGCGCTGCTTATTATTCAGCCTTGACGCCTACATAGCGGCCGGGCGCCGGCTCCAGGGGCTGATAACGGGCGTTACCGGGCTTCTGCGGCGCCCGACGCTCGCGTCCTCCGTGCGGCGCCAGCCAAGCCAGCCAATCGGGCCACCAGCTGCCCACATGCTGCTGGGCGGCTTGCAGCCAGGCGTCCGGATCGTCATGCTGGCCGTCTTCAAGGATCCAGTGCTGCCGGCGGCTGCCGGCTGGCGGGTTGACGACACCGGCAATATGGCCCGACGAGCCCAAAACAAAACGGGTAGGCCCGCGCAGCAGCTCAAGACTGGCGTAGGCGGTTTTCCAGGGCACGATGTGATCATCGCGCGAGGCATACACATAGGTCGGCACATCGACCAGCCCCAGATCCAGCGACTCGCCGCAAACCTCCAGCGCCCCCGGAATGCACAAACGGTTTTCCAGGTAAGCCTGGCGGAAATACCAGGTGAAGAATGGGCCGGGCAGATTGGTGCCGTCCGCATTCCAGTACAGCAGGTCGAACGGCGGCGGTGTATCGCCTTTCAGGTAGTTCGACACGAAGTACGACCAGACCAGTTCACGCGGCCGCAAGAAGGCGAAAGTCGTGGACAGTTCGGTCGCCCGCAGCAAACCGCCTTGCCCCAGCGAGGCATCGCGCAACGCTGCATGGGCCTCATCGACAAAGACCTTCAATACCCCGACGTCGCGGAAATCCAGCATGGTCGTCAGCAAGGTGAGCGCCGCCACCGGTTGCTCGCCGCGTGCCGCAGCCACGGCCAGCGCCGCGCCCAGCAGGGTGCCGCCGATACAAAAGCCCAGCGCATTGACCTGGGGCTGGCGGGTGATATCCGCCGCCACCGCCAGCGCACGCAAGACGCCGTCCTCGACATAGTCATCCCAGCTGGCCTGCGCCATGGTATCGGCATCAGCATCGTCCGGCTGCGGGTTGCGCCAGGACACCATGAATACGGTATGCCCGGCTTCAACTGCATGCCGCACCAGGGAATTCTCCGGACGCAAATCCAGGATGTAAAACTTATTGATGCAAGGCGGCACGATGACCAGCGGCCGCGAAAACACCTTGGGGGTGAGCGGATCGTACTGGATCAACTGGAACAAGGCATTTTCATAAACCACGGACCCCGGGCTGACACCCAGATTGCGCCCCAGTTCGAATACGCTCTCATCGCTTTGCAACATGCGGCCACGCCGCACATCCGCGAGCAGGTTCTCCATGCCTCGGGTCAGGCTGGCGCCCGCGCTTTCACTGGCACGACGGATCACATCCGGATTGAGCGCCAGGAAATTCGACGGCGCACTGGCTTCCAGCCACTGCATCAGGCTGAATTCCAGGCGTTCGCGCGCCTCGTCGGACAGATCGACCGTACGCGCCATGCGGGTCAGGGTCTGCTCTGCCAGGACATGCAAATGCGCCAGCAACAGGTGTTGCTGGCTTTCGGCCCAGGCCGGCGCGCTGAAACGCCTGTCCCGCAGGGACGGCAATGCCCCCGTCTGCCAGGCTTGCAGCAATTGCTGGTAGGCAGCTGTAAATTCCTGCTGCATAAGCTGCCACGCCTCGGGCGGACAGAAAACCGGTACTGAATCTGACGCTGCTGCCTTTGGTCCGCCCACATCCTCTCCCTATCTTCTTGCTGCTTTTCTGATGTTGCCTGCGCCCGCCTGGGCTGTCAATGCGGCAGCGCAACATAGCGCTGCCGCCCGACTCAGGGCAACCAGGCCAAGGTCGCCAAACGGCCGGTCATGCCGTCGCGCCGATAAGAAAAAAATGCCTGCGCGTCACTGAAGGTGCATTCACCGCTTTGCGCAACGACTTCGACGCCAGCCAGGCGCAGGCGGCGTTCGGCCAGCGCGGGAAGATTCGCCAGCCATTTCCCCGGCACCCCGGGACGCGGCTGAAAGGCTTCGGCCGCAACCGCATCGACACTGACAAACGCCTGCCTGACTTCTTCGCCGACCTCGAAAACAGACGGGCCGATGGCGGGACCGATCCAGGCGCGCCACCCGACCGGATCGGGACATTTCTGCCGCAGGGCGTCCAGCGTGGCCTCCAGTACGCCTGCTGCCAGACCGCGCCAACCGGCATGGGCCGCGCCCAGTGCCTTGCCATGCGCCTCGGCAATGACCACCGGCAGACAATCCGCCGTCAGAATCGCCAGCACACGACGCGCCTGGGCCGTCACAACGGCGTCGGCCTCGGGCTCCTCTCCGTCGCCCAGCGGCGGGCCGTCGGCATCATAGACACGAATACCGTGTACCTGCCGCAACCACACCGGTGCGCCCGGCAGCGCCGCCGCCAGGCGATTGCGGTTGCGCACCACGGCCTCGGCATCATCGCCTGCCAATGCACCCAGATTCAGGCTCTCGAAGGGCGCCAGGCTGCTGCCTCCCTGCCGCGTCGTCGTAAATGCCGCCGCGCCCAGCCAATCCGGCGCCGCCACTACCGGCAGGCCCGCCCGATCTACTCGTCCCATGCGATTGTCTCCCTGACTTGCTGCATATCGGCAGGCACAGGCGCCTGCCACTGGCGCAGCCCGTGGCCTGCCGGATCGTCGAAACGCAGGGCACGCGCATGCAGCATTTGCCGCTGCGCACTGCCCACCCGGCGGCCACCGTAGATTTCATCCGCCAGCAAGGGATGTCCCAAGCTGGCGAGATGTACGCGTATCTGGTGCGTGCGGCCCGTTTCCAGCCGGCACACCACTGCCGTCACAGGCAGCCCATCGACTTTTCCGCGCGCCGCTACCGCATAGTGCGTCACCGCTGGCTTCGGCGCCACCGGGCTCTCCACCGCCATGCGGACCGGCACACGCCGGTCACGGCCGATGGCGCGGTCCACGATACCATCCCGCGCCACCCAGCCATGCACCAGGGCCAGATACTCCCGCCCCATGGTACGCGCCTGCAGCTGCCGCACCAGATGCGTCTGGGCCAATTCATTGCGCGCCACGACCAGCAGCCCGGAAGTATCTTTATCAAGCCGATGCACAATGCCTGCACGCGCGACGGCGGCCAGCTCCGGATAGCGGAACAGCAGGCCATTGAGCAAGGTGCCATGCCAATTGCCCGCGCCGGGATGCGTGACCAGCCCGGCGGGCTTGTTGACGACAATCCAGTCCGGGCTGTCGGCCATTACCTCGAAGGCGACATCCTCCGGCTCGAAGGCCTTATCTTCGGGCGCCGGCTGCGGCACGACCGTCAGCACATCGCCCGGATAGACCGTACTGCGGACCTTGGCCGGCGCCGGATTCTCATTGATACGCACCGCACCCGCTTCGATCCAGCCCTGCAGACGGGCCCGCGAGTGCCCTTCAAGCAGCGCGGCCAAGACCTTGTCGAGCCGGTCGGCGCGGAACGATTCCGGCACAACCAACTCCAAAGCGTCATCATCTGACAAAGAAACCGGGCTATCAGTACGTTCAGGCATGGTGTCGATCTTATAATCAGCCCGGAATGCTAACACCAAGGATATATTCCGTGATCAGCCAGATTGCCATTTCCTTCCGCCGTCGCGGCTCATTCAGCCGCTCCGTGCTGCTGCCCATCGTCCTGGGCTCGGCCGTGCTGCTGTCTGCATGCGGCACTGCCGGCCGCGAACGCGACATCACTGCCACCTGGACGGCGGAACAGCTTTATCAGGACGCCAAGGCGGAAATCGACTCGGGTAACTGGACTGCTGCCCGCAACCGTCTCGTCAGCCTGGAAAGCCGCTACCCCTTCGGCGTCTATGCCCAACAGGCAATGATCGACCTTGCCTATGTCAACTGGCGCGATAGCGAGCCGGACCAGGCACTCGCCACGATCGACCGCTTCCAGCAACAGTATCCCAACCATCCCGGCACGGATTACATGCTGTACCTGAAGGGCCTGATCAGCTTCACGCCGCCCAGCGCTTTCATGGCCAACCTGACGGGCCAGGATCCCTCGGAACGCGACCCCAAGGGGCTGCGCCAGTCGTACGACGCCTTCAACGAGCTGATCACGCGCTACCCGGACAGCAAGTATGCCCAGGAAGCCCGTGACCGCATGGCATGGCTGGTCAATACCATCGCCATGAACGAAGTACACGTCGCACGCTATTACTTCGAACGCGCCGCCTATCTGGCCGCCATCAATCGCGCGCAGGCCGTCATCACCGATTTTGAAGGGGCGCCCGCCACCGAAGAAGCCCTCAAGCTCATGGTGCTGGCCTACGACAAGCTGGGCCAGAACGACCTGCGCGACGATACCCAGCGCGTGCTGCTGGCCAACTTCCCCAATGCCACGCTGGTCATGAACAGCGACTATGACGACAAGCCGTCGTGGTGGAACCCGATCGGCTGGTTCTGATCACCGGTATCCGGGCGACCATTCCAGAGGATGCGCTGACGGGCACAGGCGGCCCGGCAGCGACATTGCGGCGTCGCCCCTGCCTGCCCATCGGGCCGGGGCGGCTGTCGCCTACTCCTGGGGGCTGGTTCCCACCGGCGCAGCACCGGCGCCTGCCGCCGCCCTGGCTGCACGGCGTTCATGGAAGAACGCTTTCACATCCTCGACGCTGCGGGTGCGTTTGAAGGGCGGCAATCCGCGCCACAGACGCTTGCCATAAGGTTTGTCCACCAGCCGGCTATCGGCCACCATCAAGACTCCCCAGTCCGACTCGGTACGGATCAGCCGGCCCGCGCCCTGCTTGAGCGCAATCGCGGCTTCCGGCAATTGATATTCCCCGAAAGGATTGCCGCCACGTTCGCGGCAGGCCCGCACCCTGGCCTCGACCACCGGGTCGTCCGGCGGCGCGAACGGGAGTTTGTCGATCGCGACCAGGCGCAGGGCGTCACCCGGCACATCCACGCCTTCCCAGAAGGTGGCGCTGCCCACCAGCACGGCACGCGGCTCCTTGCGAAACCGCTCCAGCAGCTCGCCGCGCGCGCCCTGCCCCTGCCGCATCAGCGGCCAATCCCAGCCGCGTTCGTCATAGATGACCTCAAGCGCCTGGGCAATCCGTTCCACGGCCCGCAAAGTAGTGCACAACACCAGCGCGCCGCCTTCGCTGGCCGCCAGCACATCGGCCAGCATGGCAACAAAGTCTTCGGTAAACCGGGGCGACTGCGGTTCGGGCAGCGAACGCGGCACGAATAGCAGGCCCTGCGACGCATAATCAAAAGGCGACTCCCAATAGCCGATATCCGCCCCCGACAAGCCCAGCTGGTCGATGAAGTGCGCAAAATCTCCCCAGACCGATAACGTGGCCGAGGTCATGACCCAGGCCTGCCCAGGCACCCGGCAGCGCGAAAAAGTGTCACTGACCGATAGCGGTGCGCGCTGGATGCGCAAGTGATGCGCCCCCAGTTCCACCCAGCGCACGGCAGCGCCGGACGCCGTCCCGGCAGCGGCATCCGGGGCGCTGCCAGCGGCAGGTGCTGCCGCCGCGGGCGCTGTCTTGCCTTGCCAGCGCGCCAGCCGCGCAGCCATGCCCTGCACTGTCCGTTGCGCCGCCGCCAGATCAGGGTGGCGCTCGGCACAAGCCTTGAGCACGGCTTCCATTTGCGCCAAGGCATCGCCAACCGCCTCCAGCCTGCTGCTGAAATCATCTATGCCGAAACGCAGCAGGTTTTCAAGCGTGGCCTTGCGGCCCGGTACCTGCTCCAGCGGTGCACAGCTCAACCGCCATTCACGCACCGCCGTTTCCAGCGCGCCGCACAGCTCGGCCCAATGACAGGATTCGCGCGCCTGGGCCAGCCCCACTGCCTGCACCTGGCGCGCCAGATCCAGCAACTGGTGCGTGGACAGGCTATCGCCCAGGAAACGCGTGGCGGTATCCGGCAACTGGTGGGCTTCATCAAAAATCACTGCCGAGGCTTCCGGCAGCAGATCGGTCACGCCTTCTTCCCGCAAGGCCAGATCCGCCATGAACAAAGCGTGATTGACCACGACGATATCGGCTTCCTGCGCCTGGCGACGCGCCTTGATCACAAAGCAATCGCGCACGTTCGGGCATTCCTGCCCCAGGCAGTTGTCATGCGTCGAAGTGACGCGCTGCCAGATTTCGGCGGTTTCCGGCACCGTTGCCAAGTCGGCCCGGTCGCCGGTCTGGCTTTCGTTGGCAAACAGACGGATGCGCCGCAGCTGGCTGATTTCTGCGCGCGAGCGCAGGCCCCTGTCGTCCTGCTCAAGATTGGCCAGGTGATAGTGGCAGACATAATTGCCGCGCCCCTTCAGGAGGGCCACGGTAGCGGGTACCGCAAGCGCCGCCCGTACCCGAGGAAGGTCGCGCTTGAATAATTGATCCTGCAGTGTCCGGGTACCGGTGGAAATCAGCACTTTGCCGCCCGCCAGCAGGGCAGGCACCAGATAGGCCCAGGTCTTGCCCGTTCCCGTACCGGCTTCGGCCACCAGCGTGGAACCGTTGCTCAATGTTCTGGCAATGGCGCGCGCCAGCTCCACTTGCGCCGCGCGCGGGCGGAACCCCGGCACCCGGGCCAGCGCCCCATCCTCGGCAAACTGCGCCGCCACCTGTGTTTCCAGCATGAACCTTCCGTATGAATTGCGGCCATGATCGGCCGCCGCGCGGCATCTGCTGCCTATATCACGCAGCGCAATGCTGCGTGATGCTGCAGCCCATCGGCGCTGCCTGGCCATGATTTCCAGGGCCGCAGCGCAAACCAATGCAAGATCATAGCGCCTGCCGCACGGCCGACCCAGGCACTTATGGCAAAATCGGCCACTTGTCCTGTTGATTCATCCTGTAGATTACCTGGTACTCCATGTCTGACACGACCGCCATTTACGTTGCCGAATCGCCCGAACTGGCCCAGCAGCGCATCATTGCCCAGCTTGCCACGGAACTGTCCGTCCGCGCCGCCCAGGTGGCCGCCACGATCGGCCTGCTCGACGATGGCGCCACGGTTCCTTTCATCGCCCGCTACCGCAAGGAAGTGACCGGCGGCCTGGATGACACGGTGCTGCGCAACCTCGAAGTGCGCTTGTCCTACCTGCGCGAACTCGAAGAACGCCGCAGCGCCATCCTCGCTTCCATCCACGAACAAGGCAAGCTGACCCCGGCCCTGCACCAGGAAATTTCGCAGGCTGATACCAAGCAACGGCTGGAAGACCTGTACGCGCCCTACAAGCCCAAGCGCCGCACCCGTGCGCAGATCGCCCGCGAAGCCGGGCTGGATGCCCTGGTCGATGCCATTCTTGCCGATGCCACGGCCGACCCTGCCACGCTGGCCGCCAGCTACCTGAACGCCGAGGCAGGTTTTGCCGACGCCAAGGCCGCGCTGGACGGTGCGCGCGACATTCTGGCCGAGCGCTATGCCGAAGACGCCGACCTGCTGGCCAGCCTGCGTGATTTTGTCTGGCGCACCGGCCTGCTTTATGCCAAGGTCGTGGAAGGCAAGGAAAGCGAAGGCGCCAACTTCCGCGACTGGTTCGATTTCAACGAAACGCTGCGCAGCCTGCCGTCGCACCGCATTCTCGCCTTGCTGCGTGGCCGCCAGCAAGGTGTGCTGGACCTGCGCGTAGGCCTGGAAGCCGAACAGGAAGCCCTGCTGCCTCACCCCTGCGTGTCGCGCATCGCCCATCATTGCGGCTGGAACGACTCGCTTTACGCTGCTGATGCCACGGCACGCGAACGCTGGATCGGTGATGTTTGCCGCTGGACCTGGCGCGTCAAGTTGCTGACCGCCTTCGAAAGCGAAATGCTCGCCCGCCTGCGCGAAGATGCGGAAGCCGAGGCCATCCGCGTCTTTGCCGCCAACCTCAAGGATCTGCTGCTGGCCGCCCCAGCCGGCCCCAAAGCCGTGCTGGGCCTGGACCCTGGCATCCGCACCGGCGTCAAGGTAGCTGCCATCGACCGCACCGGCAAACTGCTGGAAACGGCCACGGTGTATCCCTTCGAGCCGCGCCGCGACCGGGAAGGCTCGCTGCGCACACTGGCGGCGCTGGCTGCACGCCATGGTATTGAACTCGTCGCCATCGGCAATGGCACTGCCTCGCGCGAAACGGAAAAGCTCGTGGCCGACCTGATGGCGCGCCACCCGGAGCTGAGCCTGACCCGCGTCGTGGTGTCTGAAGCCGGCGCCTCGGTCTATTCCGCCTCGGAACTGGCGGCACTGGAATTCCCCGACCTGGACGTCAGCCTGCGCGGCGCCGCCTCCATCGCGCGCCGCCTGCAGGATCCGCTGGCGGAACTGGTCAAGATCGACCCCAAAGCCATCGGCGTGGGGCAATACCAGCATGACGTCAATCAACGGGAACTGGCCCGCTCCCTGGACGCCGTCGTCGAAGACTGCGTGAACGCAGTGGGCGTGGATGTGAACACGGCATCCGCCGCGCTGCTGACCCGAGTATCGGGCCTGAGTGCGCTGGTGGCGCGCAATATCGTTGCCTATCGCGACCAGCACGGCCCCTTCCCCGAGCGCAGCAAGCTCAAGGATGTTCCCCGCTTCGGCGACAAGGCATTCGAGCAGGCGGCCGGTTTTCTGCGCATTCCCAATGGCGCCAATCCGCTGGATGCGTCTTCGGTGCACCCGGAAGCCTACCCCGTCGTGGCCCGTATCCTCGACAAAATCAAGGCAGACGTTCGCCAGGTGATCGGCCAGCGGGAAGCGCTCAAAGGCCTGTCGCCCAGCGAGTTCACCGATGAGCGCTTCGGCCTGCCCACGGTACGCGACATCTTTTCCGAACTGGAAAAACCGGGCCGCGACCCGCGCCCGGAGTTCAAGACCGCGCAATTCAAGGAAGGCGTGGAAACGCTCAATGACCTGTTGCCCGGCATGGTGCTGGAAGGCGTGATTACCAACGTGGCGAACTTCGGCGCATTTGTGGACATCGGCGTTCACCAGGACGGGCTGGTGCATATCTCGGCGCTATCGGAAAAATTCGTGAAGGATCCGCGCGATGTGGTTCGGGTCGGCCAGACGGTCACCGTCAAGGTGCTGGAAGTGGATGCGGCGCGCAAGCGCGTCGCCCTGACCATGCGCCTCAATGACGATGCACTGCCTGCCGCACGCCGCGGCAACGATGCGCCTGCCGGCCGGCGCAGCAATAGCCCGGCCGCAGGACAAGGCGGCAAAGGCCGTGGCGATGCCGCGCCCTTCAACAATGCCATGGCAGCAGCCCTGGCCAAGCTGAAGCGCTGAACGTCCCAAACCTAGGCCACACAGCCAAGGCCACAGCGAAGGCCACCAAGGTTCCGCCCCGCAACGTACAGAAACGGCGCAGGGCGGCCACGACCGCCACGGCTCTCGGCATGGCTTGCCACTGCCGGCTGTCATTCCACCTGACCCGACACTGTCCCCGGCCCTCTCATCATGCTGCCCCGGCGCACCTGCCGCGGCTGCGGACAGCGTGGCAGCCCGCCCGGCAGCGGATTTCCCCTGCCCGGCTGCCCTGATCCAGCCGCCATGCCCGCCTGCGGGCATGGCCCTGAGCCCCCGTTTCAAATTTCCTGCACATTCCCGGGTTAGAGTAACGTTCCCAGCGATCCGAGGTTTTCATGATGTCCGCTCGTCCGTCTTCCGGCTCCTTCCGCTTTTCTGCACGGCACGGCCAGCGTCCTCTGCTGCTGGTATTACTGGCCCTCACCCTGGTGGCTTGTTCCAATGAAAAGGCCGCGCCGCCACCCGCCCCGGTCGCAGAGGTCATCGTGCAGCCGGTCGCCACGCAGGCCTTGGCTGTCAACCAGCGCTTGCCCGGTCGTACCGTGGCCTACATGATCTCCGATGTCCGCCCTCAGGTCGGTGGCATCCTGCAGAAACGGCTCTTCACGGAAGGCCAGGACGTCAAGGCGGGCGAGGTGCTGTACCAGATCGACCCGGCCAGCTACCAAGCAGCCCTGGACAGCGCCAAAGCCAATCTGGCCCAGGCGGAAGCGGCCGTGCTGGCAGCCCGCCCCAAGGCCCAGCGCTATGCCAACCTGTTGAAGCTCGACGCCGTCAGCCAGCAGGCGGCCGATGAAGCTCAGGCCACGCTGCGCCAGAACGAAGCGGCGGTTCTGGCCGCCCAGGCCGCACTGCAGACGGCTCGCATCAATCTGGACTACACGCGGATCAAGGCACCCATTTCCGGTGTGGTGGGAACATCCAGCTATACCCCTGGCGCGCTGGTGACCAGCAATCAGGAAACACCGCTCACCACGATCCGGCAGCTCGACCCTATCTATGTGGATGTCTCGCTTTCCAGCGCGCAGCTGCTGTCTTTGCGCAAACGTATGAGCAGTGGGGCACTCAAGTCCGCAGGCGAAGCCATAGACGTCCGTGTCCTGCTGGAGGACGGCAGCACCTACGACCAGACCGGCTCGCTGGCATTCATCGGCACCTCGGTCGGCACCGGCACGGGCGATGTCCTGCTGCGCGCCGTACTGCCCAATCCGGATGGCCTGCTGCTGCCCGGCATGTATGTCCGGGCGGAACTGCCCATGGCCATCAATGACAATGCCATCCTGGTGCCGCAAAGCGCCATTACCCGCAACACCCGTGGCGAAGCCACGGTACAGCTGGTGGACGACGACAACCAGCTCAGCCAGCGCGTCATTCAGCTGGGTGATGCCCTGGGCGACCAATGGATCGTGCTCTCCGGCCTGCAGGCCGGCGAACGCCTGGTCATCGCGGGAGGCAGCCGGCTCAAGCCCGGCGCCACCGTGAACCCGGTGGAGGCAAACAGCCAGGCGGTGGCCGCTGCGCCCGCTCCTGCCGCACGCTAATCCCGCGAGGAGCCTGACGACGTGTCCCGCTTTTTCATTGATCGCCCCATCTTCGCCTGGGTTATCGCCATCGTCATCATGCTGGCCGGCCTGCTGTCGATCAAACTGCTGCCCCTGGAGCAGTACCCGGATATCGCCCCCCCTTCCGTCTCCATCCGCGCCACCTACAACGGCGCATCGGCCGAAACGGTGGAAAACTCCGTCACGCAGGTGATCGAGCAGCAGATGACCGGGCTGGACAACCTGATGTACATGTCCTCGACCAGCAGTTCGTCGGGCACCTCGCAGATCTCGTTGACCTTTGAGTCGGGCACCAACCCGGATACCGCCCAGGTACAGGTGCAGAACAAGCTGAAACAGGCGGAACGCATGCTGCCCGAGCCGGTGCAGGATACCGGCGTCACCGTCACCAAGTCGTCAGGCAATATCTTCATGGTGCTGGCCTTCACCTCCGAAGACGGCAGCATGAACCGCACCGATATCGCCGACTACATGGCGGCGACGTTGCAGGACCCCATTGGCCGCGTCAATGGCGTGGGCAATGTGCAGGTGATGGGATCCAAGTATTCCATGCGTATCTGGCTGGATCCGGACAAGCTGCGCACCTATAACCTGATGCCTTCGGATGTCTCCAATGCCATCCAGGCACAGAACAACGACGTTTCATCGGGTGCCCTGGGCGCACTGCCCTCGATCCAGGGGCAACGCCTGAATGCCACCATCAGTTCGCGCAGCCGCCTGCAAACGCCTGAACAGTTCGAGCGCATCATTCTCAAGGCTGCCCCCAACGGCAGCGCGGTCTATCTGTCCGATGTCGCGACCGTCGAACTGGGCAGCGAAAGCTATGCCATCAGCAGCCAATTCAACGGCAAGGTATCCGCCGGCCTGGGCATCGAGCTGGCCAGCGACGCCAATGCCCTGGATGTCTCGCATGCGGTCAAGGAAAAACTCGCGCAACTGTCCGAGTTCTTCCCGCCGGGCCTCAGCTACCAGGTTGCCTACGACACGACGCCCTTCGTGCAGATTTCCATCAAGGAAGTCGTCAAGACCCTGATCGAAGCCATCGTCCTGGTGGTGCTGATCATGTACCTGTTCCTGCAGAACTGGCGCGCCACCCTGATCCCGGCCATTGCCGTGCCCATCGTGCTGCTGGGAACCTTCGGGGTTCTGGCCGCGCTGGGCTACTCCATCAATACACTGAGCATGTTCGGCATGGTTCTGGCCATCGGCCTGCTGGTGGACGACGCCATTGTCGTGGTGGAGAACGTCGAACGGGTGATGATCACAGAAGGCCTGTCGCCCCGCGAAGCCACGCGCAAATCCATGGGCCAGATCACCGGCGCCCTGGTTGGGATCGCCCTGGTCCTGACTGCAGTGTTCCTGCCCATGGCCTTCTTTGGCGGTGCAACCGGCATGATTTACCGCCAGTTCTCGGTCACGATCGCGGCATCCATGATTCTTTCGGTACTGGTCGCCATGACGCTGACGCCAGCCCTGTGCGCCAGCTTTCTGAAGCCGCTGCCCGCCAGCGCCCATGCCAGCCGGCGCGGCCCGTTGGGCCGCTTCTTCGGCTGGTTCAATCATGCCTTCGACCGCAGCGCCACGCGCTACCAGCACGGGGTGCGCCGGGTCATCACGCATCGGCTGGCCTCCTTGTTCGTCTATGTGCTGCTGCTGGCCGTGATGGCCTTGCTGTTCTGGCGCCTGCCGACCTCGTTTCTCCCGGAAGAGGATCAAGGCATCCTGATGGTGCAGGTCAAGCTGAACCCCGGCACCACGCAGGAAGTCACGGTCGAAACCATGGGCAAACTGACCGATTACGCCCTGAGCCAGCCGGAGATCCAGTCCGTCATGGCCATTTCCGGCTTCAGTTACAGCGGCAACGGCCAGAACGTCGGCATGGCCTTCGTCAAACTCAAGGATTGGTCTGAACGCCAGGCCAATGCCCAGGAAATCGGCCGGCGCATTTCCGCTGAAATGGCGAAGGTCAAGGACGCACAGATCTTCGCCATGGCGCCCTCCGGTATTCCCGGCATGGGCCGCAGCACCGGCTTTACCTTGCAATTGCAGGATCTGGGCGGCGTCGGGCATGACGCGCTGGTCGATGCCAAGAATGAGTTGCTGCGCCTGGCGGCCGATAACCCGAATCTCATCAATGTCCGTTATGGCGGCCAGGAAGATTCCCCCTCGTTCGATATCAAGATCGACGATGCCCGGGCGGCGGCGCTGGATGTCTCGCTGGTGGACATCAACAATACGCTCTCCATCGCCATGGGCGGCTCCTACGTCAACGACTTCATCAATCGCGGGCGTATCAAGAAGGTCTATGTGCAAGGCGAGGCGGAATCCCGCATGTTGCCGCAGGACATCAACCGCTGGTGGGTACGCAACAGCAACGGGGAAATGGTGTCGTTCGCCGCCTTCTCGACCAATGACTGGAGCCAGGCGCCCGCCGCGCTGGCGCGCTTCAACGGTTCAGCCGCGTTGGAAATTACCGGCGAGCCTGCGCCCGGCGTCAGTTCCGGCACGGCCATGACCGAAATCGCCAGCCTGGTCTCCCGCTTGCCGGCCGGCATCGGCTACGCCTGGTCAGGCCTGTCTTACCAGGAACAGATCTCCGGCGCACAGGCGCCGCTGCTCTATGCCGTCTCGCTGCTGTTCGTTTTCCTGTGCCTGGCGGCGCTTTATGAAAGCTGGTCGATTCCGTTTTCCGTCATGCTGGCCGTGCCCATCGGTATCGTGGGAGCGCTGCTGCTGACCTATTCGCGCGGCCTGGCCAATGACGTTTACTTCCAGGTCGGGCTGCTGGCTACGGTCGGCCTGGCCGCCAAGAACGGTATCCTGATCGTGGAGTTTGCCCGGGATCTGGAAAGCCGGGGCATGAACCTGATAGACGCAACGCTACACGCATCCCGAATGCGCCTGCGCCCCATCATCATGACTTCGCTGGCCTTCCTGCTGGGCGTTTTCCCGCTGGTGATCAGTTCCGGGGCCGGCGCCGGCGGACGCCACTCGCTAGGCACCGGCGTGTTCGGCGGCACCCTGGTCTCCACCCTGCTGGGCATTTTCTTCGTACCGCTGTTCTATGTCATCGTGCGCAGCCTGATGCCTGGGCGCAAGCGCGTCACGCGCCATGATGAGGATCCAAGCTGATGTCTGCCTCTCCCTATCCTCTGCGCCGCCTGGGGCTTGCCGCGTTGTTGTTCGCCCTGGCCGGCTGCACCACGCTGGCGCCCGATTACGAACGTCCGCAGCCGCCGGTTCCCGCCAGCCTGGACGGCACCGCCAACCCGGCGGCCGCCTACGCACCTCTCGCCTGGCGCGCGGTTTTCGCTGACCCGCAACTACGCCAGGTCATCGAGCTTGCCCTGGCCAACAACCGCGACCTGCGCGTGGCCCTGCTCAATATTGAAAAGGCGCGCGCGCAGTACCGCATCCAGCGCGCCGACAGCTGGCCATCGGTCAATCTCAACGGCCAGCACAGCGCATCTCGCGCCGTTGCGGGCGAAGACGGCACCCAGGTCAACCGCGGCAGCTCTCTGCAGGCCGGCCTGAGCAGTTGGGAACTGGATCTGTTCGGACGCCTGCGCAGTCTCAATCAGCAAGCGCTGGAGACCTATCTGGCAACGGAACAGACCCAACGCAGCACCCAGCTCAGCCTGATGGCCGAAACAGCAAGCGCCTGGCTGGAGATAGCCGCCAGCAAGCAGCGCCTGGCTGTGGCGCAGGATACGCTTGCCAGCCAGCAGCACACCCTGAAACTGACCCGTGCCATGCATGAAGAAGGCGTGGTTTCCGGCGTTGACCTCGCTTCCGTGCAAGCCAGCGTGGAAAGCGCCAGGGTGGATGTTTCCACCTATAAAACGGATCTGGCCCAGGCCCGCAATGCGCTGGACCTGCTGACAGGCATGCCGGTGCCAGCCGGACTGCTGCCCGATGCCGGACACGGCGCCATGCAGGCGTCCGTCGCCCTGAGCGCGCTGCCGGCAGGCCTGCCCTCCACCGTGCTCCTGCAACGCCCGGATGTCCAGGCTGCGGAACATGCGCTAATGGCGGCAAATGCAAATATCGGCGCCGCCCGCGCCGCCTTTTTCCCCCGCATCTCCCTCACCGCAGGTGCCGGCATAGGCAGCCAGGGATTGTCGGATCTGTTCGATGGCGGCGGGCACCGCATCTGGTCGTTCGTGCCCAGCATCACGCTGCCCATTTTCAATGCTGGCGCCTTGCACGCCGAACTGGATGTCGCCACCGTGAGTCGCGACATCAACGTTGCCCAGTACGAGCGCGCCATCCAGACCGCCTTCAGGGAAACGGCCGATGCGCTGGCCGTGCGCCAACGGATTGCGGAACGCCTCGATGCCCAGCAGGCACTGGTCGCCGCCAACCAGCGCAGCTACGACCTCGCCGATGCGCGCTACCGCAACGGCGTGGACAGCTACCTGGAAACCCTGACCGCGCAGCGCAGCCTGTACAGCGCACGCCAAGGCCTGATTGGCCTGCGGCTGGAGGAAGCCATCAACCGCATCACGCTGTTCAGGGTGCTGGGCGGCGATGCCGGCAACGAAGCAGCGCCCGTGCTGGCCTCGTCAGCCAGCGCGCAGCCTGCAGATACCCCCTGACCCGGAGACGGGCCAGGAGCGCGTCCCGCCCTGCCGCGTCACCACGGGCTGAGCGGGATGCGCCGCCGCGCGCCTGCGCCGGTCTTACTCTCGATCTGCACCCTTGAGAACAGCCCCGCCCCGCTCCTTCAGGATCAGGACCAGGCTGCGGGTACTCTCGGCGTAGGTGTCGCAAGCACCAGCGGCCCCCATCTCGCGCAGTGCGCTGCCGATATAAACCGAAAAATATTCTTCCTGGCCCACGCCCATATGACTGGCGACCTGCTGGGCCGTGCCGGCAAGCAGGGCAGCATCACCCGCCTCCAGGCCTTCGAGAGTGCAATTGCTGGCAACAAGATTCGCCAGCGCCAAGCCATGCAGCGAGGGCTCGGAAGCCCACTCGGCGATCTCGCTCTCGGGCGGCGTCTGGATCACGGACAGGACCTCGCGTTCAGCCGCCTGCCCAGCCGTGGCAAACAGGCCAGCCAACGCCACCAGCACCCCCATGCGCAAGCGTAGAAGCAAAGAACTTGAAAAAATTTCAGGGAGAATCATGGTGAGATGAGCCCGGATGCGTATGCGGATCCGGCAGCAGGAAACACCCGTTCAGCGCTTCCTGCTGCCTGCCTGGGCTGCCGCCCAGGCAGGCAGCACAGAGGACCATCAGGCCTGTTTCAAGACTTCCAGTTCCCAGCGCAGGCGCTCGTCGAAACCCGCCACATCCTGGCCCCCGGTGGCCAGCGCTGCGCCATCCAGCGATACCACCCAGGCGCCATCGACGAAAGCAATGGACACATTATCCGGCTCTGCCACCAGGCGGCGCGTGACCGCACCGATATCCTTAGGATTGGCAAACACGCGCGACAGCAGCAGCTCCTCGCCATTGCCGCTCAGCAAACGGAAGCGGAACGCGCCATCCTCGTCACGGAAACTCACAAAGCGCGGCGGCTTTGGCGCGACAGCGCTTTCTTCCTTGTTCGCCACCGGTGCCACCGCTGTCTTCAGGCTGCGCAGCCCCACGGCGGCACGCAAGGTTTCCAGTGCAGGAACGGATTCCTGACGCGCCTTGCGGGCACCCGCCAGCAGGATGTCCTCGATATCATCCGGCCTTGCGATCAGTGCCTCATAACGCTCGCGCATGGGCGCCAGCAAGCGTTCCAGCAAGACCAGAAATGCCTTCTTGGCATCGCCCCAGCCCATGCCGTCGAGCAGTTGCTGGCGGAACACTGCCGTTTCCTCGGCGCTGCCGAAGGCGCGATAGAGCGTGAACAGATGCGATGCATCCGGGTCCTTGGCTTCGCCCGGCTCACGCGAGTCGGTCACGATGCGCATGACGGCATCCTGCAAGGCACGTGCACCGCCCGCAAACAAGGGAATGGTGTTGTCGTAGCTCTTGGACATCTTGCGGCCATCCAGGCCCGGCAAGGTCGCGACTTCTTCGGCGATCTCGACGGCCGGCAGCACGAACAGATCCTTGCCCTGGCCGTACAGATGATTGAAGCGCTGCGCGATATCGCGGGCCATTTCCAAATGCTGGATCTGGTCACGCCCCACCGGCACGCGATGGGCATTGAACATCAGGATATCGGCCGCCATCAGCACCGGATAGGAAAACAGGCCCATGGTGATGCCATCATCAGCCTCTGCGTCGCGGGCCAGGTTCTGATCCACAGCCGCCTTGTAGGCATGCGCGCGGTTCATCAGGCCCTTGGATGTCACGCAGGTCAGCAGCCACGACAGTTCCGGAATTTCCGGAATATCGGACTGACGATAGAACGTGACGCGCTCGGTATCCAGCCCTGCGGCCAGCCAGGTCGCTGCAATTTCCAGACGCGAACGCGCAATACGCTCGGGATCATCGCACTTGATCAAGGCGTGGAAGTCGGCCAGGAAGAAATAGGCATCGACATCCGGCTCGGTGCTGGCGCTGATCGCCGGGCGGATGGCGCCCGCGTAATTGCCCAGATGGGGAATGCCGGTGGTGGTAATGCCTGTCAGTACACGCGTAGTCATGGTATCGGGAGGAAAGCAAGGCTGAACGGAACCCGGCTGCGCAAGACCTGCGCAACACGGATTAACGGCTCAAGTGTAACGCGGCTCATCGCAGGCACGCAGGACAAGCCGCCCGCCCTTGCCCGCCATGACACGAAAAGCAGGCAGTACCGGCCGGGCAGCCCCCGGCCGTGAGGTTTACAGCGCGGACACCATGCGGCGCTCGCTCTCCAGGTACTCACGCGACTGCATTTCCACGATACGCGATACCGTACGGTGAAACTCGTTGGCCATGGGGCCATCTACGTACAGCTGCTCGGCCTCGCACTCCGCCGACATGACCAGTTTCACCTTGTGGTCGTACAGCACGTCGATCAACCAGGTAAACCGCCGCGCGGCAGACGCATCCCGCGCAGTCATGCGCGGCACATCGGACAAAAGCACCGCCTCGAAACGGGCGGCCAGTGCCAGGTAATCATTCTGAGAACGCGGACCGTCGCACAGCGTCTTGAAATCAAACCACACGACGTCTTCCGCCAGGCGGACTGCCCGCAGTTCCCTATGCTCCACCTCCAGCACCGGCGGCTCCTGCCGCGGCGTGTGGGCGAAGTGCGCAAAGGCACGCTCCATATGGGCATCGGCCTGCGGCCCGAGCGGCGTGTAATAACAATCGACCTGCTCCAGCGCACGCTGGCGATAGTCCACGCCGGTATCGACGTTCATGATGTCCATCCGATCCTGGATCAAGGCGATGGCAGGCAGGATCCGGTCGCGGTGCAGGCCCTCGGGATACAAGGTGGAAGGCTCGTAATTGGAGGTCATGATGAAGGACACGCCATACTCGAACAGCTTGAGCAGCAGCCGGTAGAGGATCATGGCGTCGGCTACGTCCGAGACATGGAACTCGTCGAAGCAGATCAGCTGGTATTTGTCGGCGACACGGCGCGCCACTTCGTCGAGCGGATCCTCCATGCCTTTGACGGATTCCAGCTCTTTGTGGACACCGCGCATGAACTCATGGAAATGCAGGCGTCCCTTGCGTTCGACAGGCGCCGTCTCAAAGAACGCATCCATCAGGAAGCTTTTGCCGCGCCCCACGCCGCCCCAGAAATAGACGCCGCGCGGCGCCGGCTCATGACGCCGGAACAAGCGGCCGAACAGACCGCTTTCGCGCTTCAGATAGACTTCCCAATCGTCGTAATAGCGTTGCAGGCGCTCTATCGCCGTGCGCTGCGCTGCATCAGGCTTGTAGCCGCGCTCGGCCAGAGCATGTTCGTAATACTCGATGACATTCATGCGCCCATCACTCCTTGGCATGCGCAGACAAAGCGAAAGACGCACCGGCATGCGCCATCATCTTCCGCTCAAAAGAACGATTGTACGGGCGGGTTGGCAGCAGAAACATAGATATCACGGAAAATCCTGTCAAAACCCCCGGATGTCTCGTCTGAACTGCCCGCCGGCCATGCCGGTTTCTTGCCGGACACTTCACGCCAACCGTCCCGCCAGCGGATCCGACCTTAATCTGCCTGTCCCTCAGGCGGCAACAGCCGCAGGCAATGTTCGGCCAGGTCCTGCGCGAACGGCTCGACCGTCGCGGCGCGAGCCGCGATCAGGTCATCGGTCGCGCCATGCACACCAGCATAGATCAGCAGCGCGACCATACGCGGCCTGGGCGCAGCCCAGACGCCTGCTGCCGCCCCGCCCTCGACGATGTGCAGCAGCTGGGCCAGGATGGCGTTGCGCGCCGGGTTGTCACGATCCAGGTGGTGATGGTTGGTATAGACCATATCGTGCGTGCGGTACGTCTGCGCATACGCCGCGACGCTGGCCTCAATCCAGGCGCGCAGGCGCCCGGCCCAATCGTCCTCGGCGCAGGCCGCCACCGCGCGCTCCAGACTAGCCAGGAACTGCTGGGTATAGCGACGCTCCAGCGCTTCCAGCATCTCACTCTTGGAGGAAAAGTAATGATAGAAGGTGCCCTTGGCCACCTGCGCCTTCTCAACAATTTCACTCACCGTCGTCGCTTCCACCCCTTTCTCCAGGAACAGGGTTTCAGCGGCCGCCATCAATTCTTCCAACCGGACTTCGGCGGGTTTGGTTCGCGCCGTCGCCGCCTTGGCAACGACAGTCGCAGGAACGGGCGGATCCACAGGATTGACGGTCATCCTTCTCGACTCTTGGTTAGCGGTTCATCGGTATATCACTGCCGGGGACACCACGGCCAGACCTGACGGCAGCCAGCAGTGCTTTTCTGTCCCAGCCTGAGCAGAACGGGACGGAAAAGCCGCTGGCAGTCTAATTGAAATCTTCTCATAGCCCCTAAAAAAAATCGAACATTTCATTGACCGACGGTCAGTCGATTGATAGCATGCATTGGAATCGAGATAACAATTCGCATTTCCAGCAACGGGAATCCCTCACCATGAACACCGCACGCCGTCGTGCCGCATTGGCTGCTGCCTATCTAGGCACCTTTCTTGCCACACTGGATATCAGCATCGTCAACGTGGCGCTGCCCACCATGCAAACCGCTTTGCATACCGACATTGCCGGCTTGCAGTGGGTCGTCAACGCCTATGCCATCTGCCTGTCCGCATTGATGCTGTCTGCCGGCCCGGCCGCTGACCGCCACGGCCACAAACGCGCCTGGCTGGCCGGCGTCATTCTGTTCACGGCAGGCTCTGCCGTTTGCGGACTGGCTCCGAATCTAGGCATCCTGTTGGCCGGCCGTGCCATTCAAGGCGTTGCTGCGGCCCTGCTGATCGCTGGCGCCCTGCCCATCCTCACGCATATTTTCCCGGAGCCCAAGGCGCGCGCCAGCGCTATCGGCGGCTGGTCTGCCTTCTCGGCCCTGGCCTTGATTCTCGGGCCGCTACTGGGCGGATTGCTGCTGGACAGCCTGGGCTGGCAAAGCATTTTCCTCATCAACCTGCCGCTAGGCCTGCTGGCGGTTGCCCTGGGAGCCTGGGGCATTCCGGAACGTCGTTTTCCCGACCATGCCGCCCGCGACCCCTGGGGCCAGGCATTGAGCGTCATCGCGCTGGGCGCCTTGGCCTACGGCCTGATCCAGGCTGGAGAAACCGGATTCCTCACGCCATTGACCTTGCTGACGCTGGGCCTGGCGCTGGCCGGTTTCGTTCTGTTCATCCTCGTGGAACGGCGTGTCGCACGACCTCTGTTGCCTTTGGCCCTGTTCCGCCACACGGCTTTCGTCCTGGCCAACAACGCCTCATTCATGCTGGGCTTCGCCTATTACAGCAGCCTCTTTTTCTTCTCCATCTACCTGCAGCAGATCCACGGCTGGTCTCCGGTGGAAACCGGCTGGCGCATGATGCCGCAATTCGTCGTAACGGCTTGCCTCTCCATGCTGTTCGGGCGCCTGGGCATGTGGCTGTCGGTACGCACCCTGATGCTTTGCGGCTATGCACTGATTGCTGTCGCCATGTTCGCGATGATGGGATGCGACGCCACGACCGCCTACGGAGTCATCGGTTTGAATCTGGCCTTGCTGGGCGCCGGTGCAGGGTTGGCCGTGCCCGCCACCAGCCTGGTCATCATGGGTATGGCCCCGCCGGAACAGGCGGGCTCTGTCTCGGCCACCATGAATGCGCTGCGCCAGGCTGGCATGACGCTGGGCATTGCCTTGCTCGGTGCGCTCATGAGCAGCGATGCCACCCGGCAACTCGCGTTGCGCGCGGCCAAGGCAGGCTTGCCTGACGCAAGCGCCCTGGCGCAACAGGTCATTACGCAGCATCGGTTCCCTGCCGGGCTGGCCGCGCAGCTGGCGGACAGCTACACCGCCGCCATGACCAGCGGCTTCCATCTGGCCATGCTGGGCGCCGGTCTCGCCAGCCTGCTGGCGCTTGCCGGGCTGCTGCGGATGCGCATACCGGCGCCCGCGCAGGCATGACGCTGTTTGCGCCAGGCGTGCCGCCCTGACTCAGTCCGTGCCAGCCCTGGCCAGCCAACCACGCAGGAACAACTCCAGCGCAGCAATGGCCTGGGCCAGCCGGCGGTTGCCATCTTCCCCGTCTGCAATCCAGAAGGCGGCTTCCGCCAGGCTGCCGTAAAGCAGGGACGCCAATGCCTGCGGATTTGCCTCGGCCACCACGCCCTGCTCAATCAGGCGACCGATCAGGCGCTGCATGGAGTCCACGCAGTGACGCTGTGACTCCGGCGTGGCGCCCCCCAGCACGGCCCTGGCATCACGCAACACAATGCGCTGAATTTCCGGCTCCAGCGCCATCTCCAGATATGCGCGGCAACGGCCACGAAACCCTTCCCAATCCCCTTCGGCGGCATCGGTAATGGCTTGCAGGCGCGCATCCATTTCCGCATCTATCTGATCCACGACTGCCGCCAGCAATCCCTTCTTGTCACCGAAATGGTGATACAGCGCGCCGCGCGTCAAACCGGCTTGCGCAGTCAGCTCGTCCATCGACGCATCGGCATAGCCTTTTTCCCCAAACGCTTGACGGGCCGTTGCCAGTAAGGCTGCCCGGGTTTCCTCCATATCGGCACGGGTACGGCGAACCATTTCCTCTCCTTTACATACTTTTCGTATGATTATTTACATACGTTCCGTATGAATATATGATTTCATACATACGACATGTATGTATTTTCCCTGCCTTGCCTTCTGCCGGCAAGCGCAAATTCGCCGGAGCATTCAATGGCAAACCCTTATCGAGCACTTTTCACCATCCCAGGCACCAAAGGCTTCACCCTGGCCGGCCTGCTGGCGCGCCTGCCGCTGCCCATGTCTGGCATAGGCATCATCACCATGTTGTCGCAATTGCGCGGCAGCTATGCCTTGGCGGGCGCCGTCGCCGCCACATTTGTCCTGACCTACGCCCTGGTGTCGCCGCAGATTTCCCGTCTGGTGGATCATTATGGCCAGCGTCGCATCCTGCCTATCGTCACCCTCCTCAGCACCCTTGGCTTCCTGCTCCTGATAAGCGCCAACGGATTGCAGGCCCATGATGGGCTGCTGTTCATCGGTGCTTTGCTGGCAGGCTGCATGCCCAGCATCTCGGCCATGGTACGCGCGCGCTGGACAACGCTGTACCGTCACCAGCCACTTTTGCAAACGGCGTATTCACTGGAAACCGTCCTGGATGAGCTGACGTTCATTGCCGGGCCACCGTTGGCAGTGGGCCTATCTGTAACGGTCTGGCCGCAGGCGGGCCTGGCGGCTGCCGCGATATGCCTGCTGATCGGCGTCTCTGTCCTGGTGGCACAACGCCGCACCGAGCCCCCCGTCACAACAAGACGCACTGCCATCACAGGTGCCAGGCCCGTGTTATTCCTGCCACATATGGCCTGGCTGATCCTGCTCATGACGGCCATGGGCGTCATCGTCGGCACCGTGGATATCGTCAGCGTGGCTTTTGCCGAACACGCGGGCCAACCCGCTGCCGCCAGCCTGGTGCTATCTGCCTATGCCGCAGGCTCATGCCTGGCCGGCCTGCTATTTGGCACCATCAAACATCCCGCCCCCCTGCATCGCCTGCTCCTGGCGGGCGGGTGCGCGACGGCCGCCACCACGCTTCCCCTGCTGCTGGCCGGCAGCATCCCGGCGCTGGCGGGTGCCGTTCTGTTGGCCGGTTTGTTCTTCTCTCCCACCATGATCGTAGCCATGTCGCTGGTTGAGCGCCTGGTGCCGGAACAGCGGCTGACCGAAGGCATGACCTGGCTGCTGGCCGGTTTGAATATCGGCGTTGCCCTGGGTGCGGCGGCATCTGGCCAGATGATAGATGGAGGCAGTGCAAACACGGGATTCCTCGTTTCTGTCGGCGCAGGCGCCGCAGTGCTGCTCATCACCTTGCGCAGCCACCACGGCCTGCGTACCCATGCCGCCCCGGCCACGGCGTAATCGCCGCTGGGCCCCAGACCCCCACAGCACCACCGAGCCGCCTAGCGGCTGCGCCACAGCCGCGACAGCCGCGACAGCGCGGCCACTGCGCAATCCCCCCAAAGTCAAGACCCCCTTGAGTCAAGAACCCATTCCACGCCCCTATCATGCCTGCATCACCAATCAGCACGAATCCGACCACTTCCTCCTGGCTGGCCGTCACGACGGTCAGTCTTGCCACGTTCTCAGTCGTCACCACCGAAATGCTCCCAGTGGGCCTGCTGACCCCGATCGCGGAGACGCTGGACATTTCCACCGGCACCGCCGGCCTGATGATTTCCTTGCCTGCACTGCTGGCCGCGCTGTTCGCCCCCTTGGTGGTCATCAGTGCCGGCAACAGGGATAGGCGGGGCATTCTGTGCACACTCCTCACACTCCTGGTCATCGCCAACCTGGCCTCCGCCCTGGCTCCCAGCCTGCCCTGGATGCTGGGCGCACGTATCCTGGTGGGGTTCTGCATGGGCGGCATCTGGGCCATTGCCGGTGGCCTGGCGTCCCGGCTCGTTCCTGCACATGCCGTCGGCATGGCGACTTCCCTTATCTTTGGCGGCGTGGCCGCCGCCTCGGTACTGGGCATGCCCCTGGGTGCATGGCTGGGCGAGCTTGCCGGATGGCGCTGGGCCTTCGGCAGCATGGCCATGCTGAGCGGGCTGGTGCTGCTGCTTCAGCTTGTCGCGCTTCCGGCGCTACCGGTCAATCACTCCTCCTCCCTGAAGCAATTCGTCGAGCAATTTGCCAATCGGCCTCTGCTGTTCGGTCTGCTCATGACCGTGCTGCTGGTTGCCGGGCACTTCCTGGCCTTTACCTTTGTGCGCCCCCTTTTGCTCTCGGCGGCCCACATTCCGGCCCACTGGATCGCCAGCTTGCTGTTCGGCTACGGGCTGGCGGGCATTGCGGGCAACTTCCTGGCCGGTCTGCTTGCCGGGCGGCATACTGCACTGACGCTGGCCATCATTGCACTGGGGCTGCTGTTGACGCCGCTGCTGTTCCTTGCGGCCGGCCACACGCCGCTTGGCGGCACATTCACGCTGATGATCTGGGGCCTGGCCTATGGTGGCGTTTCGGTCGGCTTGATGAGCTGGATGATGAAAGCCGCGCCCGATGCCATTGAAATCGCCACTGCCTTGTATGTAGGGGTATTCAATATCAGTATCGCCCTGGGTGCCTGGTCGGGCGGACAGATCGTGGATCGCTACGGCCTGACAGGCAATCTCCGGCTCATGACGGGGTTCGCCGCGCTGGCCTTGCTATTGAGTGCCGGCCTGTGCCTGCGCATACGGCTACGTACCGGCGCAACCCAGCGGTGAAGCGCAGCAGAGCCAGGGCCGCCAATCGGGCCTGTGCCTCTCTTTCCATCCCCGGAACGGCCAGCATGGCAGGGTTGGCCGCACCGATGGCTGGCTGCTGCCAACTGCCGCCTGCAATAAAAAAACCCCTTTCCTGACGAAAAGGGGTTTTGCTGTTTCCTCACCCGCCCAAGGCGGGCAGGGATCAGAAGTTCAATGCACGCTTGTCCACCGCCAGAGCGGCTTCCTTCATGGCTTCCGACAGGGTCGGGTGAGCATGGCAGATGCGGGCGATGTCTTCAGCGGCGCCACGGAATTCCATGATGGTCACGGCTTCGGCAATCAGCTCGGATGCCACCGGGCCGACAATATGCACACCCAGGACTTCGTCGGTCTTGGCATCCGCCAGCACCTTCACGAAACCGGTGGTGTCACCCAGCGCACGCGCGCGGCCATTGGCCAGGAACGGGAAGCTGCCAGCCTTGTAGGCACGGCCTTCCTTCTTCAGTTGCTGCTCGGTCTGGCCCACCCAGGCGATTTCCGGCGAGGTGTAGATCACCCACGGAATGGTCGCGAAGTTGACATGGCCGTGCTGGCCGGCGATGCGCTCGGCAACCGCCACGCCTTCTTCCTCGGCCTTGTGCGCCAGCATCGGGCCACGCACCACATCACCCACGGCCCAAACATTGGGCAGGTTGGTGCGGCACTCGGCGTCCACGGCGACGAAACCGCGCTCGTCCAGGTTCAGGCCCACGGCCGGAGCGTTCAGGCCGCCCGTGAACGGCACGCGGCCGATCGACACGATCAGGCGATCCACCGTCAGCTTCTGCTCTTCGCCAGCAGCGTTCTTGTAGCTGATATCGACCTTCTTGGCGGAAGGCTTGATTTCGCTGATCTGCACGCCAACCTGGATATCCAGGCCTTGCTTGGTGAATGCCTTCAGGGCTTCCTTGGCAACCTGCTGATCGGCAGCAGCCAGGAATTCCGGTGCCGCTTCCAGCACGGTCACAGCCGCACCCAGACGACGCCATACGCTGCCCATTTCCAGGCCGATCACGCCGGCGCCGATCACACCCAGCTTGCCGGGCACGGCATCCAGACGCAATGCGCCGTCATTGGACAGGACAATTTTTTCGTCAAACGGCACGCCCGGCAATTCGCGCGGGGCCGAACCCGTCGCCACGATCACATGGCGGGCAACCAGGTTTTCCTCGGTCTTGCCGGTCACGTTGATGGACCAGCCGCCTTCGACCTGGCCTGCAAATGCAGCATGGCCATGGAAGAAGGTGACCTTGTTCTTCTTGAACAGGTACAGGATGCCTTCGTTGTTCTGCTTGACGACTTCGTTCTTGCGGCCGATCAGCTTGTCCAGATTCAGCGACACGCCTTTCAGTTCGATGCCGTGTTCGGCAAAGTGGTGATTGGCCTGATCGAAATGCTCGGACGATTGCAGCAGCGCCTTGGACGGAATGCAGCCGACGTTGGTGCAGGTACCGCCGGGAGCGGGGCCGCCCTTGGCGTTTTCCGCGGCATCAACGCAAGCCACGGACAGGCCCAGTTGTGCGGCACGGATCGCGGCCACATAGCCGCCAGGGCCAGCGCCGATGACGACAAGATCAAATTGCTTGGACATGATTGGGGAATCTCTCGCTAGTGTCGGCGTGCCGGCCATGCATGACGCATGGCACGGCAGCCTCGGGGACGCAGCCCGCTTGCGGCGGCCGCTGCGAATGACCGGCCCCGGCAGGCGCTGCCGGGGCCATGCTGGTGATTACAGATCCAGCAGCAGGCGCTGCGGGTCTTCCAGCGCTTCCTTCATGGCGACCAGACCCAGAACGGCTTCGCGGCCGTCGATGATGCGATGGTCATACGACATGGCGAAGTAGTTGATCGGGCGAATCACGACCTGGCCGTTCTCCACGACCGGGCGCTCACGCGTGGCGTGAATGCCCAGGATCGCAGCCTGGGGCGGGTTGATGATCGGGGTGGACAGCATCGAGCCGAACACACCGCCGTTGGAGATCGAGAACGTACCGCCGGTCAGCTCTTCCAGGCCCAGTTTGCCTTCGGAAGCGCGCTTGCCGAAGTCGGCGATCTGCTTTTCGATGTCTGCGATCGACAGCTGGTCAGCATTGCGCAGGATGGGAACCACCAGGCCACGCGGGCTGCCGACAGCGATACCGATATCGAAGTAGCCGTGGTAGATGATGTCCTTGCCATCGACCGAAGCGTTCAGGATCGGGTACTTCTTCAGTGCGGCAACCACGGCCTTCACGAAGAAGGACATGAAGCCCAGCTTGACGCCGTGTTCCTTTTCGAAGCGGTCCTTGTACTTGTTGCGCAGGTCGATCACAGCCTTCATGTTGATTTCGTTGAAGGTCGTGAGGATGGCGTTTTCGCTTTGCGATTGCAGCAGACGCTCGGCCACGCGGGCGCGCAGGCGGCTCATCGGCACGCGCTGTTCCGGACGGCCATCCAGCGACAATTGCACCGGTTGTGCAGCAGCCGGCGCAGCAGCGGGCTTGGCGGCAGGTGCCTGGGCAGCCAGGGCGTCGCCCTTGGTCACGCGGCCGCCACGGCCGGAACCTTCCACCGAGCTGGCTTCGACACCCTTCTCGGCCAGGATCTTGGCAGCAGCCGGAGAGGCCACGCCAGCAGCGCTGGCAGCAGCAGGCGCTGCGGCCGGCGCAGCAGCGGCAGCGGCGGGGGCGGCTGCGGCGGCGGGAGCAGCAGCGGCGCCCTTGCCTTCGGTGTCGATCTTGGCGATCAGTTCACCGGAAGTCACGGTGCTGCCGTCGCCACGGACGATCTCGGCCAGCACGCCAGCCTTGGGCGCGGGCACTTCGAGCACAACCTTGTCGGTCTCGATTTCGATCAGGATTTCGTCAGCGGCAACGGCTTCGCCGGGCTGCTTCTTCCAGTTGAGCAGGGCGGCTTCCGAGACGGACTCGGAAAGCTGCGGGACAACAACGTCGATAATGGCCATTATGTTCTTCCTGTATGGATATTGGTTCTGTTCCGGGATGGATTACTTGCTCAGCACGAAGCCCTTGAGCTTGCCGAAAGCCTGTTCGATAAGGGCCTTCTGCTGCTCGTTGTGCTTGGCGAGATAGCCCACGGCGGGCGAAGCGGAGGCGGGACGGCCCGCATAGCTCAGCTTCTGGCCAGCGCTCATGTTTTCATACAGGTGGTGCTGGATGTAGAACCAGGGGCCCTGGTTCTGCGGTTCGTCCTGCACCCACACCACTTCAGCAAGATTCGGGTACTTCGCCATTTCCGCAGCGAAATCCTTGTGCGCGAACGGATACAGCTGTTCCACGCGGACAATGGCGACATCTTCCGCGCTACGTTCGCGACGGGCATGCACCAGGTCGTAATACACCTTGCCCGAGCACACCAGCAGGCGCTTGACCTTATCCTGCTGAATAGCCTGATCCACTTCACCCAGCACCGGGTGGAAGTGGCCGTTGGCCAGTTCTTCCAGGGGCGAGCCGGCATCCTTGTTGCGCAGCAGCGACTTCGGCGTGAAGATCACCAGCGGCTTGCGGAACTGACGGATCATCTGGCGACGCAGCAGGTGGAAGATCTGCGCCGAGGTCGTGGGTTGCACGGCCTGGATGTTATTGTCGGCGCAAAGTTGCAGGAAGCGCTCAATACGGGCAGACGAGTGCTCCGGGCCCTGGCCTTCATAGCCATGGGGCAGCATCATCGTCAGGCCGCACTGGCGGCCCCACTTGGCTTCGCCGGACACGATGAACTGGTCGATCACGACCTGCGCGCCGTTGACGAAGTCACCGAACTGGGCTTCCCAGATCGTCAGCGTGTTGGGCTCGGCGGAGGCATAGCCGTACTCAAAGCCCAGCACCGCTTCTTCGGACAGCACGGAGTCGATCACCGTGAACGAGGCCTGATCTTCAGACACGTTCTGCAGCGGGATATAGCTGCCGTCGTTCCAGCGTTCACGCTTCTGGTCGTGCAGCACGGCATGACGGTGCGTGAAGGTGCCACGGCCGGAGTCCTGGCCGGTGATGCGGATCGGGTAGCCGGCAGCCACCAGCGTAGCGAACGCCAGGTGCTCGCCCATGCCCCAGTCGAGGTTGATTTCGCCCCGGGCCATTTCGGCACGGCTGTTCAGCAGGCGCGCCACCAGCGGGTGCACCGTGAAGCCTTCCGGCACTTGCGTCAGCTTCTCGCCGATACGCTTGAGTTCGGCCAGCGGCACGCCGGTATCGGCATGATCCGTCCACTTGGCGTTCAGGAATTGCGTCCAGTCGGTCGCGTACTTGCCCTTGTAGTTGGTCAGCACCGGCTCGATGGTGCGTTGACCGTCTTCCATCAGCTGGCGGTAGGCGGCAACCAGCTCGTCGCCACTGCCGGCCGGCAGGATGCCCTGGCTTTCCAGCTTGTCGGCGTACAGCTGACGGGTACCGGGGTGCTGGCCGATGCGCTTGTACATCAGCGGCTGCGTCAGCGCCGGCGTATCCTGTTCGTTGTGGCCCAGCTTGCGGAAGCAGACGATATCGACCACGACATCGTGGTTGAATTCACGACGGTAATCCAGAGCCAGGCGGGTCACGAACACCACGGCTTCGGGATCGTCGCCGTTAACGTGGAACACCGGGGCTTCGATCATCTTGACCACGTCCGTGCAATACAGTGTGGAACGCGAGTCGCGCGGGTCAGAAGTCGTGAAACCGATCTGGTTGTTGATGACCAGGTGCACCGTACCGCCCGTACCGTAGCCGCGGGTCTGCGCCAGGTTCAGCGTTTCCATGACCACGCCCTGGCCGGCAAAGGCGGCGTCACCGTGCACCAGCACCGGCAGGACTTGCTCGCCCTTGGTATCGCCACGGCGATCCTGGCGGGCACGCACACTGCCCTCGACCACGGGGTTGACGATTTCCAGGTGGGACGGGTTGAAGGCCAGCGACAGGTGCACGGGGCCGCCGCGCGTCGAAAGATCGCTGGAGAAACCATTGTGGTACTTCACATCACCGTCGGTCAGGCCTTCGGCGTGCTTGCCTTCAAATTCGGCAAACAGATCGCCCGGCATCTTGCCCATGATGTTCACGAGCATGTTCAGACGGCCACGGTGAGCCATGCCGACGATGATTTCCTGCACGCCCGATTCGCCGGCGTGATTCACCAGCTCGTCCATGGAGACGATGAAGCTTTCACCGCCTTCCAGCGAGAAGCGCTTCTGGCCGACGTACTTGGTGTGCAGGAAGCGTTCCAGGCCTTCGGCCTCGGTAAGCTGCTGCAGCACATGGCGTTTCTGGTCAACGGTCAGATCCGGATGCGAATGCACCGACTCCAGGCGCTGCTGGATCCAGTGCTTGGCCTTGGGATCGGAAATGTGCATGAACTCCGCGCCGACAGAACCACAGTAGGTGTCGCGCAGTGCCTTGAGGATGTCGCGCAGCGTCATCCGGTCGGCCGTCGTGAAATACGTGTCGGTCGCCGCATAGACCTGGTCCAGGTCGGACTCGGTCAGGCCGTAGTAGGCGGGATCCAGCTCCGGCAGTTGCGGGCGCTCGTGGCGCTTGAGCGGATCCAGCTCGGCCCAGCGCGAACCCAGCGAACGGTATGCCGAAATCAGCGTCTGGACGACGATCTGCTTGCTGGCGACGGAAAGGTCGGGTTCCTGGACGCGGACGGCAAAGGCATTGGCCCGGGCGCGCTCGGCAAAGGATTGGACGATGGGAGCGTGAGCCCTGTCGCGCGTGCCTTCCTGACCATCGGTTGCAGGCTGATGCTGCAGCTGGTCGAAATAGGCGCGCCAGTTTTCAGGCACGGCACCCGGATTGTCCAGGTACGTTTCGTAGAGTTCTTCTACGTATGGCGCGTTCCCCCCAAACAGGTATGAGGAGGACAGGGATTCTGTTTGCGATGACATGTAACGCTTCACCTTTCCGGGCGTTTCACCCTTGACGATGCAGGAAAACCTTCCGCGACACGGCCAAACCGGTTAGCGGATAGCGGGGCAGAAGGCGACGTGAACGAGCCTCAATAGCCGTATTGCAGTCCAGTATAGCGCTTTCATACCATTTGAGGCCCCTTCCAAACCCTTTTTCGGCGCCATTCCAGTCCAAGTGCGCCGGCGGAAAATAATTTTGTGCGGCGCGATGGCGGCAGTAGCTAAGACTTAGCCGCGACATGCCAAACAGATGCCGTTCGATAAGTCCAAATTAGGTCTTGCCGCCCTGCGCTGCAAAAACCGTTAATGCAATGCAACACATGACACTCGCCCGCAGCTCGGCGTTTTCGGGTATCTTTTGTTTCTTGCCGGAGCAAACGCTGTACTCGCGGCCCTACTTTCTCACTTGTCTTTCAGAAAGTCCATGGACGAAAATCTGACCAAACTGGCGCTGGATTACCACGCCTACCCCAAGCCCGGGAAAATCTCGGTCACTCCCACCAAGCCGCTGGCCAACCAGGATGACCTGTCCCTGGCCTACTCGCCAGGTGTCGCCGCAGCCAGCATGGCCATCCATGCGGAAGGCAATGCCGCCGCCGCGCGCTATACCTCGCGCGCCAACCTGGTCGGCGTCATCACCAACGGCACCGCCGTCCTGGGGCTGGGCAACATCGGCCCGCTGGCCGCCAAGCCGGTCATGGAAGGCAAGGGAGGCCTGTTCAAGAAATTCGCCGGCATCGACGTCTTCGACATCGAGCTGGCCGAAACCGACCCTGACAAACTGGTCGATATCATCGCTGCGCTGGAGCCCACGCTGGGCGGCGTGAACCTGGAAGACATCAAAGCGCCCGAATGCTTCTATATTGAGAAGAAGCTGCGCGAGCGCATGAGCATCCCGGTGTTCCACGACGACCAGCACGGCACGGCCATCATCTCCGGCGCCGCCGTCATCAACGGCCTGAAAATCGTCGGCAAGTCCATGGACTCGGTCAAGCTGGTCTGCTCCGGCGCCGGCGCAGCCGCCATCGCCTGCCTGGACCTGCTGGTCAGCCTGGGCATCCGCCGTGAAAACATCTACGTCGTGGACTCCCGCGGCGTGATCACGGTCGGCCGCGAGCCCAACATGGAGCCCAACAAGGCCCGCTATGCGCAACAGACCGATGCGCGCACCCTGGCCGACATCACGGTGGGCGCAGACGTGTTCCTGGGCTGCTCGGCGCCTGGCGTCCTAAACGCAGACATGGTCAAGACCATGGCCGACCGTCCGCTGATCCTGGCGCTGGCCAACCCCGAGCCGGAAATCCGTCCCGACATCGCCAAAGCCGCCCGTCCGGATTGCATCATTGCCACCGGCCGCTCGGATTATCCCAATCAGGTCAACAACGTCCTGTGCTTCCCCTTCATTTTCCGTGGCGCCCTGGATGTCGGCGCCTCGCGCATTACCGAGGAAATGAAGCTGGCCTGCGTGCATGCCATCGCCACGCTGGCCCAGGCGGAACAGAATGACGAAGTCGCCGTGGCCTATGCCGGCCAGGACCTGAGCTTCGGCCCCGACTACATCATTCCCAAGCCCTTCGACCCGCGCCTGATCGTGGAAGTGGCATCGGCAGTGGCCCGCGCCGCAGAACAGTCCGGCGTCGCCGCCCGTCCGATTCAGGACATGGATGCCTACCGCCAGGAGCTCCAGGCCTTCGTTTACCACTCCGGCCAACTGATGCGCCCGCTGTACAAGCAGGCCCGCCAGGCCCCCAAGCGCGTCATTTACGCGGACGGTGAAGAAGAACGCGTGCTGCGCGCCGTACAAACCGTTGTGGACGAGAAGCTGGCCTTCCCGATCCTGGTGGGCCGCCCTGCCGTGATCGACATGCGCCTCAAGAAACTGGGCCTGCGCCTGGAAGCCGGCACGCACTTCGAGGTCGTTGACCCTGAGGATGACGTTCGCTTCAACGAAACCTGGCAAGCCTACTATCAGCTCAAGGCCCGCCACGGTGTCACCCCTGCGGTCGCCAAGGCCATGATCCGCAAGCACAACACGCTGATCGGCGCCCTGCTGGTCAAGCGCGGTGATGCCGACGCGCTGATCTGCGGCGTGAGCAGCCGCTATGACAACCAGTTGCGCTACATCGACGATGTCATCGGCCGCAAACCCGGCATCAAGGCCTATGGCGCGCTGAACGTCCTGATGCTGCCGGAACAGACCCTGTTCATCACGGATACGCACGTCAACGAAAACCCCAACGCCGAAGAGCTGGCAGACATCACCATCCAGGCAGCGCATGAAATGCGCCGCTTTGGCGTGGAACCGAAGATTGCGCTGCTGTCGCACTCCAATTTCGGCAGCCGTCCCAGCGAATCGTCGAACAAGATGGCCCAGGCACGCGAACTGCTGGCGCAACAAGCGCCCGACCTGGAAGTCGATGGAGAAATGCATGCCGATTCGGCCCTGTCCGAGAAGATCCGCAAGCTTTCCTTCCCTGACAGCACGCTGCATGGTCGCGCCAACCTGCTGGTCATGCCCAACCTGGACGCCGGCAACATCACCTACAACCTGCTGAAAATGACCGGCAGCCACGGTGTCGCCATGGGCCCCATCCTGCTGGGCGCCGCATTGCCCGCACACGTGCTGACCAACAGCGCCACTGTGCGCCGCATCGTCAACATGACGGCGCTGGCCGTGGTGGACGCTCAGCAGCACGCTGACGCAGCCAACTGATCGCCAGCCCCGCCATGCGGGGCTGGCCGACAGTGCGTTCGGTAACGCACGACAAAAAATCCCGGCGGACACCACTCCGCCGGGATTTTTCTTTGGCTGACTGCCTATGACACGCAAGCATCATGGCAGACTGTCAACGCCGCACTTCCAGGTGCGGCTGTCTCCCGGAACCCTGCCCCACGCAGCGTTCCGCCTCCTCCATACCCGATGGCTACCGCCCGAAGCCGCAGCGGCCCAACACGTGCATCCGGCAACCCGCCCGAGACAGCAGGTGCGGCCTGCGCCGCGCCGCCGGATGCCTTCCCTCCGCCGCCATCGGAAAGCGGAGGGAAGCGACTACCTGATTACTGCCGGCTGGCTGGCGGGACGACTCCCGCCAGACCAACCGCCATCCGCCACGATCAATGCTGGGCGGCGAACTGGGCTTCCTCGGTGGAGCCGGTCAACGCAGTGGTTGACGAGGCGCCCCCTTCGACGGCCTGGGTCACCGCGTCGAAGTAGCCGGTTCCCACTTCGCGCTGGTGCTTCACTGCCGTGAAACCACGTTCGCCCGCGGCGAATTCCTTTTCCTGCAACTCCACGAAGGCGCTCATATTGCGGCGAGCGTACCCGTAGGCCAGGTCAAACATGCCGTAGTTCAGCGCATGGAAGCCAGCCAGCGTGATGAACTGGAACTTGTAGCCCATGGCGCCCAGCTCGCGCTGGAACTTGGCAATCGTGGCGTCGTCCAGGTTCTTCTTCCAGTTGAAGGAAGGCGAGCAGTTGTACGACAGCAGTTTGTCCGGGAACTGACGGTGAATCGCTTCGGCAAAGCGGCGCGCATAGCCAAGATCCGGCACCGAGGTTTCGCACCAGACCAGATCGGCATAGGGCGCGTAGGCCAGGCCACGGGAAATCGCCTGTTCGATACCGGGACGCGTGCGGAAGAAGCCCTCGACCGTACGCTCGCCAGTGATGAAGGGGCGATCATTTTCGTCAATGTCGCTGGTCAGCAGATCGGCCGCGTCGGCATCCGTACGCGCCACCAGCAGCGTCGGCACATTCAGCACATCGGAGGCCAGGCGGGCTGCCGCCAGCTTGGCAACGGCTTCACGCGTCGGCACCAGCACCTTGCCGCCCAGGTGGCCGCATTTCTTGGCCGAGGCCAGTTGATCTTCAAAGTGCACGCCCGAGGCGCCCGCTTCGATCATGGCCTTCATCAGCTCGAATGCATTCAGCACACCGCCGAAACCGGCTTCCGCATCCGCAACGATGGGGGCGAAGTAGTCGATATAGCCCTCATCGCCGGGATTGCGTCCTTCCATCCACTGGATCTGGTCGCAACGCTGCAGGGCGTTATTGATACGGCGCACCACCTGGGGCACGGAGTTCGCCGGGTACAGCGATTGATCCGGGTACATTTCGCCAGCCAGGTTGGCGTCCCCGGCCACCTGCCAGCCCGACAGGTAGATGGCCTTCAGCCCGGCCTTCACCTGCTGCATGGCCTGGTTGCCGGTCAATGCGCCCAGGGCGTTGACGAAAGGTTGCTCGTGCAGCTGTTGCCACAGCTTCTCGGCGCCACGACGGGCCAATGTGTGCTCGATACCTGCCGTGCCCTGCAAGCGGACCACTTCTGCCGCATCGTAGTCGCGGCGGATACCCTTCCAGCGCGGGTTCTCGGCCCAGTCTTTCTGCAATTCACGGATCAGGTTTTCACGGGTGCTCATGGTTTGCCTCCTCAGCAGCTTCTTTGGATTGACGATGGAAAAATTGAAACTGTTGGGAGAAATTCTAAGTTTTATATGCGCCGCAACATTGCTCTGACTCCTGCACAAGATAAATTTATTTTTACTTTAAATTCAATAAGATACAAAAAAACAACCACACTATGAAATGATACATCCGAGATGTGAAAAATGATTTTTCGCGGCGCAACAAACATTTTTCACCAGATAAGCAGGCCTTTTCACCATATAAAATATGGGCATCTTTTTCTTTGCCTGCGACACCGCCATGAGCCACACTTCCCTGCCTGCCGCCACACTGCTGGGCCAGACCGTCAGCTACCCCGATCACTATGATCCCAGCGTCCTGCAAGCCATCCCCAGGGAACCCGCGCGCCAGGCATTGGGCTATACCGATCCACTTCCCTTCCAGGGCGCCGATATCTGGCGCGCCTACGAGCTATCCTGGCTGAACAGCCGCGGCAAACCGCTAGTCGCCACCGCGACCTTCAGCTTGCCTGCCGATAGCCCCAACCTGATCGAATCCAAGTCATTCAAGCTTTACCTGAACAGCCACAACCAGACCCGGCATGCCAGTGCGGAAGCCTTGCGCGCGCAATTGGTCGAGGATCTGTCCCGCGTGGCGCAAGCGCGTGTGGGCGTTGAACTGCAACTGGATGCGGCAGCCATGGCCACGCCTGACTTGGCTGAACTGACCGGGCATTGCATCGACGAGCTGGATATCGACATCGAGCATTACTCGCCCGCCCCCGAGTTGCTGGCCTGCGCAGACAGCACCGGCATGGTAGAGGAGACGCTGGTGTCACGCCTGCTGCGCTCCAATTGCCCGGTCACCGGCCAGCCGGACTGGGGCAGCGTACAGATCCACTATCGAGGCCGCGCCATCGACCATGCCGCGCTGTTGCGTTACATCGTCTCTTTTCGTACGCACACCGGTTTCCACGAACAATGCGCGGAGCAGATATTCCGTGATTTGATGGTTCGCTGCGCCCCCATCGCGCTACGTGTCCATGCCTGCTACACCCGGCGCGGCGGCCTGGACATCAACCCCTGGCGTGCCACGCCTGGCATGGCCGCTCCCGGCGCGGTGCGCACTCCGCGTCAATAGCGCGGCAAAACGACGCCAGGCGGCCACGGCAGCCACCGGCGTCGCGCACGGGCAGACACCATCCATCGTCTGCCCCTTACGGTGCAGCGTGGCCAGGCATCAGCAGAATCATGCCCGATGCTCACGGAATGCCGCCGCCAAGGTACGCAAGGCTGCCCGTGAGCGCTGATCGGTCAAAGTGGAATGCAGCATGATGCGCGAGGCCGGTAGCGCGGGCAGCCCCAGTTTTTGTCCGACCTCCACAGTATCCGGCGGCGCCAGCCGGCAGGCAAAAGCAGCCACGGCCAACCCGGCTGAAACGGCAGCCATGACGGCGGCATGGCCGCCGCCCACGAACACTTCATTCCATTCAATGTCCGCGCCCGCCAGGGCGCGCACGGCAATATCCCTGACCCCGCAGCAAGGCGCCAAGGCCGCCAGGCGCAAGGCCTTGCCGGGCTGCTGGTGAAAGGCAGGCGCCGCATACCAGCCAAAGTGTTCCGGCCCCAGATCCTCACCATCGCGCCGGTCATCTTCTTCGCGCACGATCACGGCATCCAGATTGCCCGCGTCGAAGGCATCCAGCAGACTGCGCGCACTTTCCATGCGCACTTCGATGGTCAGCGCTGGATCGCGCTCATTCAGGCGCGACAGCAGCAAAGGAATTTCCGGCCCTGCCACATGCTCGGCAATACCCAGTCTAAACCGCCGGCAATCGCAGGATAACGCCAGCAGCGCGCGATCGTGCGCCGCCAGGAAATCCCGTGCCGGATTGAGAAATACCAGCCCCTGCGCCGACAGGCGCACCAGCCTGGGCGTGCGTTCGATCAGCTTGTAACCCAGGCGCTCTTCCAGGCGCTTGAGACGTACGCTGATCGCCCCCTGTGTGCTGCCCAAGGCCTCCGCGGCCCGCGTGAAACTCTGGAAATCCGCAATGCTGACAAAGGCCTGCACCGATTCCACATCCAGGCTGGGTTTACCCATCAATCATCCAAAATTGTTGTCTCTGATATACCCAATCATATCATTGCCAAATGGTATGTCTGCTTCCTACTATCCCCAGCTCAAGATTCCCGCCTGCTCCTCTTCGTCCGGACAGGCGTTTCACTCCCCCGGAAGCCGTCATGCCTTCAACATTCTCCCCCTCTTCACAGCGCCAGCGCCGCTATGCGCTGGCAGCAGTCTGTCTTTCCTCTCTGATGCTGGGCCTGGAAATTTCCAGTGTTCCGCCCATTCTCTCCACCATCGAGCAAGCCATGCACGCCAGCTTCCGGCAACTGCAATGGGTCATGGCCGCCTATACCATCGCCACGACCACCATCTTGATGGCCGTGGGCACCCTGGCCGACCGCTATGGCCGAAAACGGATATTTACCATCGGTATCGTTGCCTTCGGCGCGACCTCGCTGCTCTGCGGACTGACCAGCAGCGCCTCCGTCCTGATCGCCGCGCGTTTTCTGCAGGGCCTGAGCGGCGCAATGATGCTGATCTGCCAGATCGCCATTCTGTCCAACCAATTTCGAGACAGCAGCGAGCGCAGTTCGGCCTTCGCCTGCTGGGGCATTGTCTTTGGCGCAGGACTGGGCTTCGGCCCTATCGTCGGCGTGCTGATTCTGGCGCTAGCCAGCTGGGAGTGGGTGTTCCTGATCCATGCGGTGCTGGCAGTGTTGGCTCTGGCACTCAACCAGGCAGGCGTGCAGGAATCCCGCGACCCACAGGCGACCCGGCTGGACATTGCCGGTATTCTGACGCTATCGCTCACCGTATTCTGCCTGGTGCTGTATGTCACGCAAGGGCCGGTACTGGGTTTCAGCAGCCCGCAGGCGCTGGGCATCATCGGACTGTCCGCCCTGGGATTGACGGGTTTCATCATCGCTGAACAGCGCAGCCCACGCCCCATGTTGGACTTCCAGGTCTTTCACGTGCGCAGGTTTTCCGGCGCACTGCTGGGCTCCATGGGGCAGAATTTCAGCTTCTGGCCCTTCATCATCTACCTGCCCATCTATTTCCATATTGGCCTGGGCTATGACGCCATCCATACCGGCCTAGCCCTGCTGGCCTACACGCTGCCCACGCTTTTTGTTCCTCCGGTCGCGGAACGCCTGGCCGTGCGCTACCACCCCGGCTACATCATTCCGCTGGGGCTGGCCACCATTGGCCTGGGCTTTCTCATCATGCTGGGCAGCAATCACTCCCCACAAACAGGCTGGCTGATCCTGCCGGGCTGCATACTGGCCGGCATCGGGCTGGGCCTGGTCAATACCACGGCCACCAACACCATCACCGCCGCCTTGCCAGCTGAACGCGCCGGCATGGCTTCTGGCGCCGATACCAGCGCCCGGATGATTTCTCTGGCCTTCAATATTGCAGTAATGGGGTTTCTGCTGGTGGAAGGCATCATGGCTGCGCTGCGTCGCCCGACAGGCCTGGGCGCGGCCGCCACGGAACCCGCCACGCTACGCCTGATCGCCGAAAAAATCGCCGCCGGAGATCTTGGCATCAGCCAGCAGGCAGGCAGCCTGCCCGGCGTGAACCAACTGGCGGCCGCCAGTACTGACGCATCCTGGCACACGATATTCAATCAAGCCCTGATCGCAGGGTTCGACTGGGTCATGCTGTATGGCGCACTCAGTGCTTTTGCGCTGGGCCTGTGCAGCTTTCTGATCTTCGCGCCAGGTCGCGCAAGCCGCACATGCCCCCGCCCGATTGAACTCAGGAGGACGAACGCTCGCTGATGATGGGCCAGGCCCGCTTCATATAGAACAGCATTGACCACAAGGTCAGAATGGCGGCCACAATGATCAGCACGCCGCCAATCTGACGCGCCGGAAACCAGGCAATGGCGTTGTCCAGCAACAAGCAGGGAATCGCCACCATCTGCGCCGCAGTCTTGAATTTTCCGATGCGATGGACAGCCACGCTGGCCGCCGCACCGATTTGCGCCATCCATTCCCGCAAAGCGGAAATGGTCAGCTCACGGCCAATGATAATCAGCGATACGAAAACATCGACCCGTCCCAGATCCAGCAGCACCAGCAGCACGGCACTGACCATGAGCTTGTCTGCCACCGGATCGAGAAAAGCGCCAAACGCGGAAGTCTGCTTCCAGCGGCGCGCCAGCCAGCCGTCGAACCAGTCGGTCAGTGCAGCCAGCACGAACGCGGCCGCTGCAACAACGTCCCGCACCGGCACAGACAGCCAGGATTCAGGCAAATAAAACATGCCGACCACCAGCGGGATCATGACGATACGCAGCCAGGTCAACAAGATGGGAAGATTCAGCGGCATGGAAAATCAACGATGTTTACAACGGCGTATGCTAACCCAAGCAGGTTGCGGCGTCAGGCGCGCCGACCATACCGGCGCCCCTTCGAGCCATTCTAGCGCCTGTTGCGATGAAACGCCCAACCCGCCTTGCGCTTCAGGCATGCCGCAACGCTTAAGGCATCAATGCAACGCATCATAGATGCGCTGCGCCAAACCCTGCGAAATCCCCTCAACCGAGGCCAGATCATTCACACTGGCCCGAACAACCCCCGAAAATCCGCCAAACCGGGCCAACAAACGCTGGCGGCGGCGGGCACCCACGCCTTCAATCTCCTCCAGGCGCGACACCAGGCGCGTCTTGGAGCGGCGCGCGCGCATTCCTGTAATCGCAAAGCGGTGCGCCTCGTCACGGATCTGCGCCACCAGCATCAATGCCGCCGACTCCAGACCCAGCGCACGCGGCTCACGCCCATCCGCGAAGACCAGGGTTTCCAGGCCGACCTTGCGGCCTTCGCCTTTCGCAACACCGACCAGGGTACCGATATCCAGCCCCAATTCGCTGAAAACCTGACGTGCCATTTCCACCTGGCCGCGTCCACCATCAATCAACACCAGGCCCGGCATCGGCGCATCGCCATCCGCCACTTTGCCGAAACGCCGTGAAAGCACTTGCCGCATGGCCGCGTAGTCATCGCCCGGCGTGATACCGGCAATGTTGTAACGCCGGTACAGCGTAGGCTGCATTTCATGATGCGCATACACCACACAGGAAGCCTGCGTCGCTTCGCCTGCGGTATGGCTGATATCGAAACATTCAATGTGCAAGGCATCCAGCGCCTCAGGGTCGGTGTCCAGCTCCAGCGTTTCCGCCAGCGCCAGCGTCCGCGCCGTACGCGCCCCGCTTTCGCTCAAGGCGCGCGCCAGCGCCAGGCCTGCATTCTGCTGCGCCTGTTCCAGCCATGCACGCCGGATACCCTGAGGCCGCAGCACCATGCGCGACTTCCGGCCCGCCTGTGCCGACAGCAGCTCCAGCAAGCCAGGATCAGGCCAGGCGTGGGAGCAGACCAGCACTGGCGGCAAAGGATGGGCCAGATAATGCTGGGCGGCAAAAGCGGCCAGCACTTCGCCCAGCTGAACCTCCTGCTGCCCTGCCGTCTGCGCCGGAAACACGGCCCTGTCGCCCAAATGACGCCCGCCCCGCACCATGGCAAGGTTCACGCACGTCCGTCCTCCGGCACTGGCAACGGCAATGATGTCCGCATCCTCCGCATCTGCATCTTCCATGGTCTGTTGATGCAGAATACTGGCCAATGCTCCCATCTGGTCTCGCAGCACCGCTGCCGTTTCAAAGTCCAGCGCTTCCGACGCTGCAAACATGCGCTGCTCGATTTCCTTGAGCAAATCTTCCGCCTTGCCATCCAGAAAGGCGGCGGCACGCTGCACATCATGCTGATACGCTTCCAGCGACACCTGCTCCGTACAGGGGCCGGAACAACGGTGGATCTGATACAGCAGACAGGGCCGTGAACGGTTGGCGTAAACCGCATCCTCGCAGGTTCGCAGACGGAAGACCTTCTGGATGATCTGCATGGTTTCACGCACCGCACCACCGTTGGGGTACGGGCCGAAAAACCGCCCCGGCCCGCTAGTCGAGCCACGATAGTAGGCCAGCCTGGGCGCCGCATGCGCGCTCAGCTGAATGTAGGGATACGACTTATCGTCGCGAAAGATGATGTTGTAGCGCGGCTTGAGCTGCTTGATCAGGTTGTTTTCAAGAATCAGCGCTTCCGCCTCGGAACGCGTCACCGTGACTTCGATGCGCGCGACCTGGGCCACCATCAAGGCAATGCGGGGGCTGGCCAGCGTCTTCTGGAAATACGAGGACACCCGTTTCTTCAGGTCTTTGGCCTTGCCGACATACAGCACCTCGCCATTGGCGTCCAGGTGCCTATACACCCCCGGCAAGCCCGGCAATTGCGCCAGGAACGCCTTGATATCAAAGGGCTCGTCTGCCGCGCCGGCGCCTTCCGCCGCGTCCTGCCTGCTATCCATTGCGCGTCCGTCAGCTAGGCAGCGCCGTGCGCCGACGGAAACCCGGCCAACTCATCGACCTGCTGGCGCGAGTGACGATACAAAGGCTGCGCCTGCAGCGCCTGCCAATCCAGCGGCGCGCTGCGCGGCAGCAAGCGCTGAATACGCGCCGCAGCCGTCAAATCGACAGGACGCGCCAGCCGCGCCAGCAATTCATCGGCCAGATCGGGGCGGTTGCACACCAACACCATGTCACAACCCGCGTCCAGCGCCGCTTCCGCTCGCGCCAGAATATCCCCGGCAGCCGTTGCCGCCTCCATGGTGAGATCGTCGGAAAACACCACGCCGTCATAGCCCAGGCGCTCGCGCAGAATGTCCTGAATCCAGCGGCGCGAGAACCCGGCCGGCTGGCTGTCCACTTGTCGATACACGACATGCGCCGGCATGACGGAAGGCACAACGGCATCCCCCAGCCAGGCATACGGCGCGCCATCTTCAGCCAGGATGGCTTCGAGGCTGCGATCATCCACCGGCATCTCGTGATGCGAATCCCCTTCCACATAGCCATGGCCAGGGAAGTGCTTGCCGCAATTGGCCATCCCGGCCAACAGCAGACCATGATTCAGCGCGCGCGCCAGGCTGGCAACAATCGCCGGTTCCCGATGCAAGGCCCGTTTGCCGATGACTCGGCTGCCGCCATAATCCAGATCCAGTACGGGCGTGAAACTCAAATCCACGCCGCAGGCGCGCAATTCGGCGGCCAGCACATAGCCCGCTGCCGTCGCCAGACGCTGCCCCAGGAAGGGATCGCTATCCCAGGCTTCGCCCAAGGCACGCATGGCCGGAATATGGGTAAACCCATCGGTGCGAAAACGCTGTACCCGCCCACCCTCATGATCCACGGCAATCAGCACAGGGCCGGAACGCGCGGCGCGGATCTGCGCCGTCAAGGCCTCAAGCTGGGCACGATCCTGATAATTGCGCGCAAACAGGATCACGCCGCCAGTCAGCGGATGGGCGATGCGCGCCGCTTCGGCCGGCGTGAGCGCCAACCCTTCGACATCCACCATGACCGGGCCGGGTAGCAGCTCACTACGGGTTTCCACGCCAGACATTTTTGCTATACCTTTTTCTCTACGATGACAGTCGCAGCAGCCAGATCGGTTTCATCCGTCAAGGAGATATGGGCCGCGCCAAAACGCGCAACATACCATTCCAGCAGTTCTCCCGCCAAGACCACCACCGGCCGCCCCGATGCCTGATTGAGCGTCTGCATGCGATTCCACCACATCGGATGCCGCATCCCCAAGCCGACGGCCTTGGAAAATGCCTCTTTGGCGCAAAAGCGGGTTGCCAGATAGCGTACGCCACGCCTGGGGTCACGCTGCTTGCGGCGCTGATAGACCAGCCATTCGTCAGGACCGAGGATCTTCTGGGCGAAGCGCTCGCCGCGCCGGGCCAGCGTCTGCTCCAGGCGCGGGATGCGCAGCAAATCCGTGCCCATGCCGGCAATGGCGCCCGGCATCTGCTCGGCGCCGACCGCTTGTGAGGTAACGGGTGTATTCATACAGCTACTGTAGCGCAAAGCCCATGCCGGCGTCGCGTCCGGCAGCGACGCGAACCAATGCTAGAACAGGCCGCCAGGGTAATGCATGATCATGCTCATCAGGGCATCGGGATCCTGCGGCCGGGCGAACAGAAAGCCCTGCAGCTCATGGCACCCTTCGGCCACCAGCCAGTCCCGCTGCTCCTCGGTTTCCACCCCTTCGGCCACCACCCGCAAACCCAGGCTGCGCCCCATCCCTATGATGGCCCGCACGATCGCCGCATGATGCATATCGTTCGGCAGCTGGCTGACGAAACTGCCGTCAATTTTCAGGCGACTCACCGGGAACTGAACCAGGTGCGACAGACTGGAGTAACCCGTGCCGAAATCATCCAGTGCAATGGAAATCCCTTTGGCACTCAAGCGCTGCAAGGTTTGCCTGACGCTTTCAACCTCGCTGATCAGCATGGTCTCAGTGATTTCCAGTTCGATCTCTGCGGGGGCTACCCCATACATTTCCAGGATGTCACACAAGTTTTCATAGAAATCCACCTCCAGCACCTGCTCCACCGTGATATTGACGGAAATGCGCAAGCGCTTTCCCATCTGCTCACGGATCAGCTGGCTCTGGCGGCAAACCTCGCGCAGCACCCAATATCCCATAGCCGCGGACTTGCGGGAATCTTCCACCAGAGGCACGAACACACCTGGCGCGACCAGACCGAAATCCGGATGCTGCCAGCGAATCAGTGCTTCCGCACCCAGCACTTCGTAGTCCTTCGCATCGACCTGCACCTGGTACTGCAGAAAAAACTCATTGTTTCGAATGGCACGATCAATATCCTTGGTCAGGGTGGAAAGCCGGTAAATGTCATGCGCCGCCTTCGGGGTCAGATAACGCATCCCCTCACTTTCCTGGCGTGCCAGCGTTCGCGTGCTCAAGCCCAGCACCAAACTGCTTTCATCTTCCTTGCCGTGCGCCGTGACAGAAATGCTGGCACTGACCTTCAGCTGATGACTACCGCTCCAGAACGGCTCGGTCATCTGCGAAATCAATTCGTCCAGCAAACTCAGCAATTCCTGCTCTGCGGCCTGGGGCAGAATAATGAGAAACTCATCGCTCTCCAGCCGTGCAAGATAACCCTGGTGCTGCCCCGCTTGCCGCAAGCGCTGAGAAACTGCTAATAAAACCTGATCGCCTGCGCGATGTCCATAGCGATTATTTATCTGCTTGAATTCATCGAGATCTATAAGGATGTAATAAAGCAGTTGGCCTGGCGCATAATGCGCATTGATATATCGTTTTTGCTGCCAGAAGTATGACTCTGCCATCAGGCGATTGGGCAAACCCGTCAATAGGTCGAAACCTTTTTCATGCTGGGTAAAGTCCTGTTCCCGCACTTCTTCGGCAAACAGGTAATAGCCCTGGGTATCGCAATTATCTAGCAGATACAAACGAAACTGGCAATCCAGGCATTCCCTAGCCCCATGCCAGACTGCTCCTCGCGTTGCCGCCCAAGTGACCAATTCGCGCCACTTATCGAACTGCTCGTGCTGAGCCTGCAACAACACCGGACCCGGTGTGCGGTCCTTGAAGCCGTATTCACGAAAAATACTGACTACCGGTTGTCCATAGCCCTTATTTGGCAGAAAACTCAACAACGCTGCGGCAGCGCTATTGAACCAAACTATGCTGCCATCCAGATCGAGCCTGAATATGGCAATTGGAATATGACCAAGAATGGACAGGTAATTACTGCCCTCGGGCGGCAGCCAGTTATTCTCCGCAGCCTTGTAATTGTAATTAGCCGGCACGCCATTCGGATACACCCTTACCCCCCGTTCCGAGCCAAAACCCACATACCAGCGAGCACTATAAAACATTGTTATCAAGCCTGCCAATACTGGGAAAACTATTTACAGGCCCTTATGTTATTTAATCAATATTAGTAAACCCATAAGCTTAAGTTGAATAAATTCTTAATTTTGATAATAATTAAATCCTGCTATCACCAAAACAAACCGATATAAAATCTGACGACAACGACTTCACGCCCTATTTTCCTCGCGCCAGATGAAAAAAAGCCATGGCGCGCAAGCGACGCCATGGCTTTTTTGCTGCTTCAGCCCGGGATCAGGTGAGCGCGGCCCGCACAATCAGGGCCTTCATTTCACGAATGGCAGCCTCCCAGCCCACAAATACAGCCTGGGCCACAATGGCATGGCCGATATTCAACTCGGAAATTCCCGGCAAGGCTGCCACGGGCTGCACATTGCCGTAGTGCAGGCCATGCCCGGCATTGACGCGCAAACCACCCTGCTTGGCGATGCCCACGGCCAGACGCAGACGCTCCAGCGCCTGGGCCGCACGCTCACCCTCGGCTTCCGCATAATCGCCGGTATGCAACTCGATCACTGAGGCGCCGGCCTGCTGCGCAGCTTCGATCTGGCGCGCATCAGGGTCGATGAACAAGGAGACCCGGATACCGGCTTCCTGCAAACGCGTCACGGCATCACGCACCTGAGCGGCATGGCCCAGCACATCCAGCCCCCCTTCCGTCGTCAGCTCCTGGCGTCGTTCCGGCACCAGACAGACATCATCCGGGCGGATCTGGCAGGCTATCGCCAGCATTTCCTCGGTGATCGCACACTCGAGGTTCATGCGCGTCAAGAGCTTGGGCCGCAATGCCACCACATCCGCATCCTGGATATGGCGGCGGTCCTCGCGCAAATGCAGGGTGATCAGGTCGGCACCTGCGGCTTCCGCACGCAACGCCGCCTCGACCGGATCCGGATAGGAAGTCCCACGCTGCTGGCGCAAGGTCGCAACGTGATCAATATTGACGCCCAGTTCCATGGCTGCTGTCCTTGCCTAGATCGCTCAGTTGGCCGCTGCCGTGGCGGCGGCTGCGGCGGCATCGGCCTGCGGTTGCACCGCCGGCTCGTCGGCCTTCCAGCCACCACCCAGCGCCTTGTAGAGCGCCACCCGGTTATTCAGCGAGGCAGCCTCAGCCTGCACCACCGCCTGCTGGGCGGAGAAGTGCGAAATCTGGGCCGTCTGCACCTGCAGGTAGCTGTCCACGCCGGTTTCGTAGCGCAGGTTGGAGAGTTCCAGCGTCCGGCCGGCCGCCGTCTCCTGGGCACGCAGCGACTTCAGCTGATTGCCGTAGGTCGCTTCGCCAGCCAGCGCATCCGCCACTTCACGGAATGCCTGCTGAATCGTCTTTTCATAGTTGGCGACGGCCAAATCCTTGCGCACTTCCGCCAGATCCAGATTGGCTTGCAAGCGCCCGCCGGTGAAGATGGGCAGATTGATGACCGGAATGAAAGACCATGCGCCCGAACCACTGCCGAACAGATCGGACAGATGGGTGCTGGCCGTGCCGAATTGCCCGGTCAGGGAAATGCTGGGGAAGAAGGCTGCACGAGCCGCGCCGATGCTGGCATTGGCCGACAACAGCTGGTTCTCCGCACCAAGGATATCCGGGCGCTGCTCCAACAGCGTCGATGGCACGCCAACCGGCACATCGGCAATCAGCTGGCTGTTGCCAAAAGGAGCTGCTGCCGGCAGATCAGCCGGCAGCTCCTGGCCGATCAGCAAGGCCAGCGCATTCTTGGCCTGCATGGACGAGCGCTGCAGCTGGGCCAATTCCGCGTCAATGGCATCGCGCAGCCCCAGGGCCTGGTTCAGTTCCAGTTCCGTGGCCACACCGCCTTCAAAGCGGGCCAGCACCAGTTCATAGGAAGCCTGGCGCGCCTCGCGGGTCTTGCGGCCCAGATCCAGCAGCGTCTCGGCCGCGCGTTCGGCAAAGTAGGCATTCGCCACTTCCGTCACCAGGGCAATGCGCGCCGTCCGGGCTGCCTGCTCGGTGGAAAGGTATTGCTGCAACGCGGCTTCGGACAGATTGCGCACCCGGCCAAAGAAGTCCAGTTCATAGGACGTCATCGCCAGCCCGGCCTGGTAGGCCGTGCTGAGCGCCGGGCTGTCGGGGCCGCCGGCGCGCAGCTGCTCAGCCGTCCGGCTGCGCTGCACCTGCCCGTTGGCACCGATGGTCGGCAACTGGTCGGCGCGCTGGATGCGATATTGCGCCCGCGCCTCTTCGACACGCAACAGCGCCATGCGCAGATCGCGGTTGTTGTCCAGCGAAATGCCGATCAAGGTCTTGAGCTGGGGATCAAGAAAGAACTCCTGCCAGCTGATGTCCGCAGCCGAGCGCGCCGCATCGGCGCCTGCCTGGTTCGCCTTCCAGGTCGCACCGGTCGGCGTTTCCGGACGCTCGTAGGTAGGAGCCAGCGAGCACGCGCCCAGCGCAAGAGTCAGCGCCAACGGCAGCATGCGCACCGAGAAACGCCCCTTGTCATGCCTTACATGCCGGGCATGCTGTGAATCTTGCTTGATAGTCATGCTTTATTCCCTTCTTCCTTGTCTATCTGTGCTTCTGCCTCAGCCGCTACCGCCTGCGCGCCCAGCAGGCGCGGACGGGTCTTGAAAATCGACATGACGACAACGAAGAACACAGGCACGAATACTACAGCGAATGGCGTGGCAGCAAGCATGCCGCCCAACACGCCGGTACCCACCGCGCGCTGGCTGGCCGCGCTGGCGCCGGTGGCCAGAGCCAGCGGTACCACGCCCAGGATGAACGCCAGGGACGTCATCAGGATCGGGCGGAAGCGCAAGCGTGCCGCTTCCATCGTCGAATCGAGCAACGTCGCTCCCCGTGCATAGGCATCCTTGGCAAACTCCACGATCAGAATGGCGTTCTTCGCCGACAGACCGATCACGGTAATCACCCCGACGTGGAAGTACACGTCATTGGCCATACCCATGGCTCCCACCAGCACGACCGAGCCCAGCACCCCCAGTGGTACGACCAGCATGACCGACAGCGGAATGGCCCAGCTTTCATACAGCGCAGCCAGCACCATGAACACCACCAACAGCGCCAGCCCCATCAGAATGAACGTCTGGTTGCCAGCTTCCCGCTCCTGGTAGGACAGACCGTTCCAGGCGTAGGTGAAGCCCTTGGGCAACTGGGTCATCAGGTTTTCCATTTCCTTCATGGCATCGCCTGACGAATAGCCCGGTGCCGCGCTCCCTTCAATACGCACCGCAGGGAAGCTGTTGTAGCGTACCAACTGAACCGGCCCCTTCGACCATTCATAACTGATGAAGGTGGACAGCGGCACCATCTCACCACTCTTGTTGCGCGCATTGAGCTTGAGGATCTCATCGAGCTCCATACGGTAGGCCGTATCCGCCTGCACCCAGACGTTCTGCATGCGGCCGCTATCCGGGAACTTGCCCAGATACGCCGAACCCAGGCTGGTGGAGATCAGACCGGCCAGCTCGGAGAAATCGACGCCCTGCGCAGCCGCCTTGACACGATCCACCGTCAGCGTCAGCTGAGCCCCCGGCCCCAGACCCGTAATACGTACCTGCGACAGCACATCGCTGGCGGATGCCAGGCCCAACATCTGAGCAGCAGCGGCATTCAGCGCGGGAATCCCCTGGCTGGACACATCCATCAGACGGAAGTCGAAGCCGCTGGCGTTACCCAGCGAAGGAATGGCGGGCAGGTTGACCGTCACCACCAGTGCATCCGGAATCCCCATCAGCAGCTTGCCCATACTAGCGCCAGCAATGGCTTCCGCACTGGAGTCAGGCGCCGTGCGATCTTTGAAGTCCTTCAGCACCACGAAGGCAATAGCCGCGTTGTAGCCGCTGCCGTTGAAGCTGAAGCCACGCACCGTCACCATGTTTTCCACATACGGATTGGCCTGGAAGTAATCCTCCACTTCCTTGATGACCTCATTCGTACGGTTCGTCGAGGCACCGGCCGGCAACTCGATATTGGTAATAACAAAGCCCTGATCTTCCTGCGGCAGGAAGGATGTCGGCAAACGCATGAACAACCAGCCCATCACCACGACCAGGATCAGGAACAAGACCATCATGCGGCCCTTCCAGGTCAGCAGCTTGCCCACGCCACGCTCATAGCGATGCGTCAGGCTATCGAAATGACGGTTGAACCAGCCGAAGAAACCCTTCTTCTCGGTCTGATGCTCGCCTTTCTTGATCGGCTTGAGCAGCGTGACGCACAACGCCGGCGTGAAGGACAGCGCCATAAACGCCGAGAACAGGATGGACACGGCCATGGCCACGGCGAACTGGCGATAAATCACCCCGACCGAACCACTCATGAAGCCCAACGGCAAGAACACCGTGGTCAGAACCAGCGTGATACCCACGATAGCGCCGGTAATCTGCGGCATCGCCTTCTTGGTGGCCTCTTTGGGTGATAAGCCCTCCTCGGCCATGATGCGTTCGACGTTCTCCACCACCACGATGGCATCGTCCACCAGAATCCCGATCGCGAGCACCATGGCGAACATGGTAAGCACGTTGATCGAATACCCCAGCAGCAGCATCACGGAGAAAGTACCGAGCAGAGCGACCGGCACCACCAGCGCTGGAATCAGCGTGTAGCGGACGTTCTGGAGGAACAGATACATCACCAGGAACACCAGCAGCAGTGCCTCGAACAGCGTCTCGATCACTTTCTGGATAGAGGCCTGCACATAGGGTGCGGTGTTATAGGGGATTTCATACTTCACGCCATCGGGGAAGAACGGCGCCATCTCCTCGAGCACCTTGCGCACCCCCTGGGCCGTTTCCAGCGCATTACCGTCCGGCGTCAGCTGGATGGCGAATGCGGCAGAAGGCTTGCCGTTCAGGCGCGATGCGAACTGATAGCTGTCCTGGCCCAGTTCGATGCGCGCGACGTCACGCAGACGCACCGTGGTGCCGTCCGGATTGGCGCGCAACAGAATGTTGCCGAACTCTTCCGGCGTCTTGAGCTGGCCGCTCACCATGACGATGGAAGTCGTCGCCTGGTCGCTGGCCACCGGCGGCGCGCCCAGCGAGCCCGAGGGCACCACCACGTTCTGCTGGCGAATGGCCTGATTCAGTTCATTGACGCTGATGTTCAGGCCGGTCAGCTTGACCGGATCCAGCCAGACGCGCATGGCGCGCTGGGCCGCAAACAGCTGGAACTTGCCGACACCGGGCACCCGCGACACCGAGTTCTTCAGGTTGCGGGTAATGTAGTCAGCCAGGTCCACCGCGTCCAATCGACCATCTTCGGAGTACAGCGCAGCGATCAGCAGGAAGCTGGCGCTACTCTGCTCGAAGCGCAGGCCCTGCTCCATCACAGCCGTGGGCAACGAAGCCGACACGTTGGACACGCGGTTCTGCACGTCCACCTGCGCCATGTCGGGATCGGTTCCCGGCTGGAACGTCACCGTGGTTTGCGACTGGCCGAACGAATCCGCGACGGACTCGAAGTACAGCAGGTTCTTCGCTCCCGGCAGCTCATCTTCGATGATACTGGTCACCTGCTCGGAAACGTCCTGCGCAGACGCGCCCGGATACGTGGCCGTGATCGTCACAGACGGCGCGGCCACTTCCGGATACTGGGCGATGGGCAGGTTCGGGATCGCAAGCAAGCCCGTCAGCGTAATGAACAACGCAACCACCCAGGCAAAGATGGGGCGTTCTATGAAAAATTGAGGCATGGAATCTATCTCGCGATACGGTACTGGGAATCACCTGGGGCCCAATGGGCCAGCCAGGTGTGCTCGACCTCGCTATGAATCATTTGGCCTCCGCAGGCGCGGATGCTGCAGCGGGTGCTGCATCTCCGGCTTGCTGCTTCCAGGGATGGGCGATGACCTTGGCGCCCGGGCCGATCTTCTGGAAGCCCTCGACCACCACGACATCGCCGCTCTTGACGCCTTCCTGGATCACCCATTGGCCTTGGTAGGGAATGCCCACCTTGACCGGCGCCACGGCGATGGTGTCACCGTCGCGCAGCAGGAACACGCTGGCAGAACCGTCCACTGCCCGCTGCAGCGCTTGCTGCGGGATCAGCACGGCATTCTCGTCGTAGCCCTGTTCCAGCTTGACCCGCACGAACATGCCCGGCAACAGCTCGGCTTCCGGATTCGGCACTTCGGCGCGCAGCTTGACCTGGCCGGTGCTGGGATCGACGGTCACGCCGGTAAACAGCAGGCGGCCCTTGTGATCATAAGGCTGGCCATCCAGCATGATCGTCACAGGCGCTTCATCAACGCGCTGCACCGTACCGTTATTGAATACCTTGCGCAGCTGAGCCAACTCCGCCGTGCTCTGATTGAAGTCCACATAGATCGGGTTCAATTGCTGAACCGTGGCCATATGCGTTGCCGTACTGCCTTCCACCAGCGCACCTTCGGTCACCAGGGGCTCGCCAATGCGCCCGCTGATGGGCGATGTGACCTTGCTGTAGCCCAGGTTGATCGCCGCCGACTCCAGGGCGGCCTTGGCAGCCGCCACGGCCGCTTCGGCCTCGCGTGCGCCAGACAGCGCATTGTCATATTCCTGGCGGCTGACTGCGTTGACCTTGACCAGCGGCTCGTAGCGCTGCGCCAGCGCGCGCGCGCTCAACAGCGCGGCTTCGGCCTGCTTGAGCTGGGCACCGGCCTGGTTATAGACAGCCTGCAATTGCGCGCGGTCGATCGTGAACAGCAGTTCGCCAGCCTTGACGTCACGGCCCTGTTCAAAATTGACTTTCTCCACGATACCGGTCACGCGGGCCCGCACCTGCGCATCCCTGACCGCATCGACACGTCCCGGCAATTCGGAAATGATGGGCACGCGCTGCTGTATCGCAGACACGACCTTGACTTCCGGCTGCATTTGCGGCGGCCCTTGCGGCTTATCGCCGCACGCCGCCAGCAACAACAACATGGCACCCGTTACCACGATGCGTGGCGCAGTGAAAGAGATAGGCTTGGCTCGCATAGAAACCCTGTATTGAATCTGCTTGGCGTCAGTCACTGGCCTGCCCCTCCCGAGGCGACATCCGGCCATGACTATGGCAACACGACCGCACGATAGCGCGGCCATGGGTGAGATAGCTGAAAGAATGACTTAAACCAGGTAACCACCCCGGTAGCTCGCTGAGTGTAATGCGAAAACAACGCAATTTGCAGCACCTGCAACAAGGTGAAGTACCTGGAAAATAAGGTCGCAGGCGCAATCAGCAAGCTGTCCGGCATCACGATTTCCCACAGAAAATTCACGGCATCTAATATTACCTCGAAGCGGTGTCTTTCCAATGTTTTCAGGCGAATTGCGAAAGTTCGCGGCAAACGCCGGCCTCGCCCCGTTTCCACCGCGCCGGATACCCTTTGCCTGGCACCTCGCCACCAGTTCAGAGCGAACCCCCATGGCGCTCCCTCTGCCGTCAATCGCAGAACATGTCACGCAGATCCCGCAAGAAGCTCAGACTTGACGGACGTTTCCTGCATTCTGTCGCGTTGACAAAAAACCGTCCGGGCGGTATCTTCCCCTGCCATGTCGATCGCCCATCAGCGCAAGAAACAGCCTGAATCAGTACGCCGGCAGTTGCTGGATGAAGCCGCGCGAATTGCCCTGGAGCACGGCCTGGCCGGGCTGACCCTGCAAGCCGTCGCCCGGGAAGCGGGAGTCAGCAAAGGGGGGTTATTGCATCATTTCCCCAGCAAGCATGCCTTACTGGAAGCCATGTGCGATGAGTTTCTGCGGCGCCTGGACGGGCAGATCGCGGCACTCATGCAGCAGGATCCGGTAGTGCAGGGGCGTTTTGCCCGCGCCTACCTGGATGCCATGACCAGCGCGCCGGCCAGCGGCCCGTCGCAGCGCTGGGCAGTATTCTCCGTCATGCTGCAATCCGAGCCTGCGCTGCGTCTGCGCTGGCATGAGTGGGTCAGCCGACGGCTGCAGGACGATTACGGCGGCAAGGTTTCCGTCGCCGCCTGGATAGTCTGGTTCGCGACCGATGGCCTCTGGCTGTCGGATCATCTGGGCAATCCCCGACCGGACAGCGCTGAACGCCTGTCCATCATCGCCCGCCTGAGGGCGGAAACCTACCAGCAGGATGGCAGTTTCATCCTGCAACAATCCCGCTGCGAAGCATCGCTTCGCAGTGCTGCAGCCGGCGAAACGCCTGCCAGCCCCGATATGTCGCCCGGCATCCAGCCTGGCCCTGCCATTATCGGATGCTGAGCCCCCGGTACGCAGCAAATTCCGGCTAGCGCCCGCTGCTTCCGGCCCGTGACCCGGCCCGGCGGCCGGCATTGTTTTTTTCACCCAGGCCTATACGCGCCAGATACTCTGTGACCGACTCATGATCCAGACGCCTTATTACCTGATAGACGAATCCCGCCTGCTGCAAAACATGGAAAGGATCGCCTACTTGCGGCAGCGTTCCGGCGCCAAGGCGCTGCTGGCCCTGAAATGTTTTGCCACCTGGTCCGTCTTTGGCCTGATGCGCGAGCATATGGACGGCACGACCTCCTCCTCATTGCTGGAAGTCCGCCTGGGCCGCGAAAAGTTCGGCGGTGAAACCCATGCCTACAGCGTCGCATACAGCGACGGCGAGATTGCCGAAGTCGTCTCCCATGCCGACAAAATCATCTTCAATACCATAGGCCAGCTGCAGCGCTTCCGCCAGGCAGCCGACAGCATTCCCCGCGGGCTGCGGCTCAATCCGCAGGTCAGCAATTCACCCTATCTGCTGGCCGACCCTTCCCGCCCCCACAGCCGCCTGGGAGAGCATGACCCGGCGCGTGTCGAGGCCATCATGGGCGATATCAATGGCTTCATGATCCACAACAACTGCGAAAACCGCAGCTTCGACAGTTTCGACCAGATGCTGTCGCGCATCGAGGATCGCTTCGGACGCCTGATCGCCAGGGTGGACTGGATCAGCCTGGGGGGAGGCGTGCATTTCACCGCCGACGACTACCCGCTGGACGCCTTGGCCGATCGCCTGAAGGCCTTTGCCGAAAAATATGGCGTGCAGATTTACCTGGAACCAGGCGAAGCGGCCATCAGCGGTAGCGCAACGCTGGAGGTCTCGGTACTGGATACCTTGAACAATGGCAAGGAGATTGCCATTGTCGATAGCTCCATCGAAGCCCACATGCTGGATCTGCTGGTCTATTCGCTGCCCGCGCGTATCGAGCCCGATACCGGCGAGCATCGCTATATGGTGTGCGGAAAATCCTGCCTGGCAGGCGATATTTTCGGCGAATTCAACTTCGCCCGGCCACTGCAAGCCGGCGACCGCCTCTCCATCCAGGACGCCGCGGGCTACACCATGGTGAAAAAGAATTGGTTCAACGGACTGAACATGCCCGCCATCGTGGTGCGGCGCCTGTCCGGCGAAACAGAAGTCGTCAAAACCTTCGGTTACGACGATTATGCCGCGAGCCTTTCCTGACAGCCGTCGCTGGCAAGGCTCTCCCGATTGTTCCCCTTTTCTCAACGAGGGTTTGATCGAGAAATGAAAAAAAATGTCCTGATTATTGGCGCCGGTGGTGTCGGGCAAGTCGTGGCCCACAAATGCGCCCAGAACAATGATGTGCTGGGCGACATACACATCGCCTCGCGATCCATTGAAAAATGCCGTGCGATTGCCAGCGATGTGCAAGCACGCGGCAGCCTGAAAACTGCCGGCCGGCTTGAAATCCATGAACTGGACGCAATGGATAGCGCCGCCACCCGCGACCTGATAAACAGGACGAATGCGCAGATCGTCATCAATGTTGGCTCGGCATTCGTCAACATGCCGGTGCTGGAAGCCTGCTTGGAAACCGGCGCGGCCTATCTGGATACCGCCATTCACGAAGATCCTGCCCAGGTCTGCGAACAACCTCCGTGGTACGCCAACCATGAATGGAAACGCCGCGACGCCTGCGATGCCAAAGGCATCACCGCCATCCTGGGCATAGGCTTCGATCCCGGTGTCGTTAACGCCTATGCGGCGCTGGCCGTCGAAGAATACTTCGACAGCATCGACTCGATCGACATCATCGACATCAATGCCGGCTCGCATGGCCGCTATTTTGCGACCAACTTCAATCCGGAAATCAACTTCCGCGAATTCACTGGCACCGTCTGGACCTGGCAGGACAGCGCCTGGAAAGCCAACCGCATGTTCGAGGTCAAACGTGAAGATGACCTGCCTGTCGTCGGACGCCAGACCAGCTATCTGACCGGCCATGACGAACTGCACTCGCTATCGCAACACCTGAATGTGCCAACCATCCGTTTCTGGATGGGTTTCAGCGAGCATTACATCAACGTTTTCAACGTACTGAACAATATCGGCCTGCTGTCCGAAAAACCTGTCACGACAGACAGCGGCCATTCCGTCGTGCCGCTGCAAGTGGTCAAGGCCGTACTGCCCGACCCTGCCTCGCTGGCACCGGACTATACCGGTAAGACCTGCATCGGTAATCTGGTCAAGGGCCGCTGGCAAGGCCAGGAACGCGAAGTCTTCATTTACAACATCTGCGACCACAAAGCCGCCTATGAAGAAGTCGGCAGCCAGGGGATTTCCTATACCGCAGGCGTACCGGCTGCCGCAGCGGCCGTGCTGATCGCTACCGGCCAATGGGACGTCAAACGTATGGTCAACGTCGAACAGTTACCGGCGCGCCCGCTGCTCGCCCTGCTGGAAACGATGGGCCTGCCTACCCGTATCCGGGATGAGCGTGGCGAACGCTCTGTCTTTGACGAAGAACCGGAACTGGCAGAAATCACACGCGCGTAAATTCGCTCGCTGCGTGCCGGGCCGTCTGCCACTAACGCCTCCCAGCCGGGAGGCGTTTTTTCATGTCATCTCTGCCGCGCCGTTCAGGCAGCCATGAACGGCACCACCCGAATGCGGTGCGACACCAGCATTTGCTGCAATCCTTGCAGGCGCTCCATCCCCTCGCCGCCCGTCACGGTATAGCGATGTGTTTTCCCCGCCGCCGTGACACTGAACCCGGCGCCCCCGCCACGCCAGCGCCGCCCCTCTCCGTAGCGGATTTCCACCTTGCTCACATCGCTCAAGGAATAAAAGACCCGCAGGAGATTGCCTACATACAATTTGCCGTCCCTGACCGACATCAATGGCCGGCCCCGCCAGCCTGCCCGTTGCCACAGCACGTGGCGCATCAGCAACCCCAGCAGCAGGACCCCAAAGGCCAGGGCAGCCAGGGCCAGCGGCCCGACATGCCGCAGCACGGAATGCGCCGTCGCCACTTCCACCAAGCTGGCCGGCGTCAACTGCCCCGACTCCAGGCGCGCGCGGAACGCCCGATCCGTCAACGGCGGCAAGGATGTATCCTGCAGCCATTGCCGGGTGTCCTCGTCGGCAATCCGGTACAAAGGGGCCTGTAGGGCCGCCGACCCTCGGTCTCCGACCAGGAAGTAATCATGCTGGCCATGACGCCAGACCTCCCCCAAGGCCTGCCTCACCGTACCCAGCGGCTGCCATGGGCCCGGCGCCCCCTCTTCCACGCGCATCAGCCGCGTCCAGCGCTCCCGTACGACCCTTCCCCCCTGCCTGCCACGCCGAATCCACTCGGTACCGGAATACAACAGCCAGGTCTGCGTGCCATCGGTCGCCAGTCGCGGCGCCAGTTGCTGCCAGTTGCCACCAAGCCCCCCTACGGGCGCCAGCAACGCCACGGCGGCGCGCACCGGGTCGGCGTAATAGATCCCCTCCCGGCCAGCCAGCAGCATGTGGTTCAAGGATGCGCCCGAGGCCGCCAGCGGCTGATACGGCCCCAATGCCGGATCAAACGCCAGCGCCCCGGTATAAGCGCCGTGCCCGATGGGGTCGATCAGGGTTTCCGGCGCGCCAGCACCTTCGACACGCACCACATACAAGGACGGATTCGCCGCCAGCGCCAGCTTCTCACCCTGGTAATACACATGCCGTGCGTCTGCGAAATAATCGCTGGGCCCATGATCGCGACCCGCTCTGCGCAAGGGCAGCTGCCGGATACTGGCCGGGTCGGCATCTGGCAGCCGCCGGCCCGCGTGATAAACGGAATGGCCATCCGTCACCAGATACTGGCCGTCCAGCGCCCGGTAGTCCCCATCCCCTTCCGGCAATCTCACCCAGGGATAATGATGAGATTGGCGACGTTCGCCCAAGCCCCAGGCATGGCGCTGCGCTTGCCAGAACCCGGCCCACCCCTGCTGCGCGGGATTTGCCACTGTCCGGGGACCACAGAAATAGGCATGACGGCCATCGCCAAGATAGCCTTGCCCGAGGTACTGCGTACGCGCAGGATCCAGGCCTGGCAGGCTTTGGCTACCGCAATAGACCTGTCGCTGGTCACGGCCGAGATGGCGGGTGCCCGGCTGATCGGACTCAATCGGCGCGAAACTGGCCGGATCCGCCCCCCGCAACGCAACCAGGCCAGCGCCCAGAACCCGCGCATGCACGACACCAGCCACCCGATAGAAGTCACTGAAGCCGTAACGCTGGCTGTCATCGGCCACCGGCCGATCGGTATCCCGGAAAAGGATCAGGCCCATATCTGCCACGACCAGCAAGACCAATAGCACAGCACTCCATGCCCCGATACGCTGTTTGCGCGTCATGCAACGACCACTCCCTCTTCGATCCGCATGACGCGCATTGTAATCAGCGTGCCGCCCGGCGGCATGGCGCCACTGCAGCGTCCGCCGCCCACCCTGGCACAGGGCTCAGGATTGCCGGAAAAAGGCAAAAATCAGCAAGCTGAGCACGGCAATCAAGCCGGCCGCGACCAGCAGGACGAGGCTATGGGAAGCACTGAACGCCAACCGGCCGGCCTCGGCAATCGCCTGCGCGGTGTCCCCCGTCATGCTCCGGGCCGCCAGCATCGCCTCGCCAATGGAACTGGATGCAAGATCGGCCACCTCTAGCGGCAGGCCTTCCGGCAGGCGGATGGAACGTTGATAGCTGGATGCCATCACCAGGCCAAAACCGGCGATGCCCAATCCGGTGCCCAGGTCATAGCTCGTGGCCTCCAATGCCCCGGCCGACCCGGCCTTCTCTTCCGGCGTGCTGCTCATGATGGCCACGGAAGCCGCTGTCAGACCGATGCCCAGCGCCAGGCCAAAGCCCACCATCAGCACGATGACGCCTGCGCCAGCATGCGAAAAATCACTGAATGCCAGCCCGGCAATGCTTAATGCCGCGAGCGCCAGCGAACCCGCCGTCACCATACGCAGCCCGCACACCTTGAGCACCCTTCCCGTCAATGGCCCGCCTATCGCGGACGCAATCATAAGCGGCAACATGAACAGCCCGGCTTCCAGCGGGCTGCGCCCCGTCACGAACTGCAACTCCTGGGCCAGCAGCAACTCCACGCCTGACAATGACCCCATGACAACGAGTGCCATCAAGACCCCCATGCGGATCGCCGGCTGCGCAAACAGCGTCATGTCCAGCATGGCGTACCTGGCCTTCAGCTGAATGCGGACAAACCAGGCCAGCAGGCCGCCACCCAGGCCGATCATGCCAAGGCTCTGCCAGGCAGCACCACCGCCTTTCAGCCCTGACTTGATGGCATACACAGTAGCCAGCAACCCCAGCATCAGGAGCAGCGCCTGTGCCGGCTGCCAGGCGCCGCGCGCGAGCACGGCCTGGCGTGGCCCCAGCCACATGACCAGGGGCACGGCGACCAACAGGATCGGCACATTCACCAGAAACACCGACCCCCACCAGAAATGCTCCAGCAGCACACCACCGGCAAGCGGCCCCAAGGCGGCGCCCGCCGAGGCAACCGCGCCCCAGATGCCCAGCGCCGTGGCACGTTCGCTATCGTCCTTGAACGTCTGGCGAATGATCGCCAGCGTGCAAGGCATGGCCATCGCCGCCCCGACTGCCATCAATGCCCTGGCGCTGATCAGCGCCAGGGCTGTCGGCGACACGGCAGCCAGCGCCGAGCCCAAGCCAAAGACAGACATGCCCAGGGACAGCAGGCGGCGATGCCCGACGCGATCCGCCAGCGTTCCCATGGGAATCAATAGACTGGCCATCAATAGCGGATAGACATCTATGATCCACAGCACTTCGGTGCCAGTGGCCTGCAGCGCCAGCGTCAAGGACGGGATCGCGACATGCAGGATGGTCATGTCCACCACGATGGGAATAAATGCCAGCATGACAACCAGCAAGACGATCCATCTGTTTTGCTGCTGGAAATGCATCAAGAACCTCATTGGATTGAATCTCAAGACCGCCCGCCGCGCGACGCCGCCTTGCGAGAGAGGACTGCCGCCTTGCCTCCTTGCCTCATGGCGGGCCACGGCGGGCAAGACACCGGTGGCTTTATACCTGAATCACCCTATCCTTTCTTGATTCTGTAAGGGCTCGCCGCAGTTTCTTCGTAGATCCGGCCTACCACGGCAACACGCCTTCCCCCATTTGCAGGATGGCATCGCATAAGAGCACCGCCAACCGCTGCGGTATGCATCCGTAAAAAAACCTTCCCGCTCCGGGCATTGGCCCGGAAGCTGGGAAGGTCCTGGCACGGCGTCCGGCGCCGGCGGGAAAACAGCCGCTTAGCCGAAACGGCCCGTAATGTAGTCTTCCGTTTCCTTGCGCGAAGGCTTCACGAACATCTGCCCGGTCTCGCCAAACTCCATCAGCTCGCCCAGGTACATATAGGCGGTGTAATCGGAGCAGCGCGCAGCCTGCTGCATGTTGTGAGTCACGATCACCACCGTGTACTCTTTCTTGAGCTCCGCGATCAGTTCTTCGATCTTGGCCGTGGAGATCGGATCCAGCGCCGAGCAGGGCTCATCCAGCAGCAGCACTTCCGGCTTGATCGCCACACCACGGGCAATGCACAGACGCTGTTGCTGGCCGCCCGACAGGCTATGGCCGCTCTGATGCAGCTTATCCTTCACTTCGTTCCACAAGGCTGCCTTGCTCAGCGCCCATTCAACGCGTTCGTCCATTTCGCCACGGCTGAGCTTTTCAAAGAGACGCACGCCAAAAGCGATATTGTCGTAAATGCTCATGGGGAACGGCGTCGGTTTCTGAAACACCATCCCGACCTTCGCGCGCAGCAGCGAAATATCCATCTTGGTGGTCAGGAGGTTTTCGCCGTCGAGCATGATCTCCCCTTCGGCACGCTGACCGGGGTACAGCTCATACATGCGATTGAAGGTACGCAGCAGGGTCGATTTACCGCAACCCGACGGGCCGATGAACGCCGTCACGCGATGCTCAGGAATCGTCATATTGACGTTGCGGATGGCGTGGAACTTGCCGTAATAGAAGTTCAGGTCGTTGACCTGCAGTTTGGCAGGTTCGCTCGGGATCTGGATGTGCGGTGCACTCGTCTTGACGGCGGTAGCGGTATTTTCCATGATGAATCCTGGACAGCAGAGTATTCGGGTCGTATGCGCGGGTGAGCGACGTTTATTGCTTGCGGAACAGACTGCGCGCAAGGATATTGATGGCCAGCACGAAGAGCGTGATCAACGCGGCACCGGCCCAGGCCAGCGTGTTCCAGTCCTTGAACGGGCTGGCCGCATATTGGAAGATCACCACCGGCAGGTTGGCCATGGGCGCGTTCATATTGAACGACATGAACTGGTTGGACAGTGCGGTGAACAGCAGCGGTGCGGTTTCGCCGGCGATACGGGCCACGGCGAGCAAGACACCGGTGATCATGCCGGAACGGGCCGCACGGTAACAGACCATCAGAATCATGCGCCACTTGGGGCAGCCGAGTGCGAAGCAGGCCTCACGCAAGCTGTTGGGCACCAGCAGCAGCATGTTGTCGGTCGTACGCACCACCACCGGAATAACCAGGATGGACAGCGCGACAGCGCCCGCCCAGCCGGAGTAGTGGCCTACCTGATAGACATACACCGAGTAGATGAACAGACCGATGACGATGGAAGGCGCAGACAGCAGCACATCGTTCAGAAAGCGCGTGGCCGGGGCCAGCCAGCCGCGCTGACCATACTCGGCCAGATAGGTACCGGCCAGAATGCCGATCGGGGTGCCGATCAGCGTCCCGACACCCGCCATGGCGAAGCTACCGAGAATGGCGTTGGCCAGGCCACCGGTTTGCCCCGGCGGCGGGGTGATTTCGGTAAACAGCGACAGCGAAATCGCGCCGCCCCCCTTGATCAGCAGGGTCAGGATGATCCAGAACAGCCAGAACAGGCCGAAGATCAGCGTTACCATCGACAGACCCAGCATGATCTTGTTGGTCATGCGGCGGCGCTGATAGATGCCGTTCTGCATATTGATGACCGACTTGTTGCCGGAGGAAATGGAATTCGTGGACATGATGGCTCTCTCTTGCCTAATATTCCCGGTGGCGTTCAGCTCTTCGTGCCTTCGGAGCGCGACAGGCGCAGCAACAGCACCTTGGAGCAGGCTAGCACGACCGTCGTGATCAGGAACAGGATCAGGCCCAACTCAATCAACGCGGATTTCTGCATGCCGCCGGCTTCGTTGAATTCATTGGCCAGCGCGGAAGCAATCGAATTGCCCGGTGCGAAAATGGAGTCCGGGATACGGAAAGCATTACCGATGACAAAGGTCACCGCCATGGTTTCCCCCAGCGCCCGCCCGAGCCCCAGCATGACGCCGCCGATGACGCCGGAACGCGTGAACGGCAGCACCACTTTCCACATCACTTCCCAGGTACTGCTGCCCAGGCCATAGGCCGATTCCTTGAGCATGGGCGGCACCAGTTCGAAGACATCGCGCATCACCGAGGCGATGAACGGGATGATCATGATGGACAGGATCAGGCCGGCGGTGAAGATACCGATACCGAAGGGCGGGCCGGAGAAGAAGCCGCCAATGACGGGAATGCTGCCCAGCACCGAAATCATCGTCGGCTGCACATACTGCTGGAACACCGGCACGAAAACAAACAGGCCCCACATCCCGTAGATAATGGACGGGATGGCGGCCAGCATTTCAATGGCGGTGCCCAGCGGGCGGCGCAGCCAGGCGGGCGACAGTTCCGTCAGGAACATGGCGATACCGAAAGACACCGGCACGGCGATGATCAGGGCAATGAAAGAGGTCAGCAGTGTGCCGACGATGGGCACCAGCGCGCCATAGGACTCCTGCACCGGATCCCATTCATTGGTCCAGAGGAAGGACAGGCCATATTCGGAAAGCGTTTCGCGGCTGCCGTAAATCAGCGACACCATGATCGCTGCGAGCAGAATAAAAACCAGGAAAGCGAATATTCGGGTGAGGTTCTTGAACAACGCATCCATCAGTGCGTTGCGGTTGGGGGTTTCGGGGACCGGGACACCTGTCGCAGCCTCTGGCTGACGTACAGCCTGTTCGCTGTTTTCCATTACCGCACTCATGGGTGCATCTTCCTAATATTCAACAGAACCATTGCAAAAAAAAGCCGGGGTATGTTTTGACGCAGCCCCCGGCTCAGCGAGGGCGGAAGCCAGCGCTTCCGCCCTGCCCTGCAGATTACTTCCAGATCGCGGCGCCGTCGGCAGCCTTGATTTCCTGCGTCCAGGTGCTGCGAATCTTGTTGGTCACGGCTTCAGGCAGCGGCACGTAGTCCAGCGCGGCGGCAGAGGCCTGGCCGTTCTTGAACGCCCAGTCGAAGAACTCCAGCACAGCCTTGCCCTGGGCCGGCTTGTCCTGCGTCTTTTGCACCAGGATGAAGGTGGCAGCCGTCACGGGCCAGGAATCATCACCCGGCTGGTTGGTCAGCACCACGCCCATGCCGGGCGCTGCGTCCCAGTCGGCGTAGGCGGCGGCAGCGGCGAAAGCCTTCTGTTCAGGCTGAACGAACTTGCCGGCGGCGTTTTGCAGCTGCGTCCAGGCCAGGTTGTTCTGCTTGGCGTAGGCGTACTCGACGTAGCCGATGGAGTTCTTCAGCTGGCCGACGTAGTTGGCCACGCCTTCGTTACCCTTGCCGCCCTGACCCACCGGCCATTTCACGGCCTTGCCTTCGCCAACCTTGTCCTTCCAGTCAGCGTTGACCTTGGACAGGTAGTTGGTCCAGCCGAACGTCGTGCCCGAACCATCCGAACGGTGCACCACAACGATATCGGTGCTCGGCAGGTTAATGTCGGCATTCAGTGCTGCGATGGCGGGGTCATTCCACTTGGTGATCTTGCCCAGGAAGATATCGCCCAGCACTTGGCCCGACAGTTTCAGCTGGCCCGGCTGCACGCCGTCGATGTTCACCACGGCAACCGTGCCGCCGATCACAGCGGGGAACTGCAGCAAGTTGTTTTCTTGCAGCTTGTCAGCCTTCAGGGGGTCATCGGAAGCACCGAAATCCACCGTCTTGGCAATGATTTGCTGTTGACCGCCACCCGAACCGATGGACTGGTAATTCACCTGGTTGCCCGTCTGGGCCTTGTAATCCGATGCCCACTTGGCATAGATCGGATAGGGGAAGGACGCGCCAGCACCGGTGATGTCGGCGGCATGTGCGGACAGGGTGAACGCACCAAAGGCGACACCGACGGCCAGCTGCTTGAAAACACGTTTGAACATTGCAATCCCTCAGGTCTTGTTAGGAAGTCGCGGGCAGGTATCACACCTGCACGACCGCTATCGTAGAGTCTGCCGATGACAGAAACATGACAGTCATGACTTTCCCAGCAAGGCCATCAGTTTGTCGTGCAGGTTATACGGCTCACCGCGCCCGCGCACCCGCACATAATCGCCATCCGGACGCTGTTGCCAGGCCAGCTGGTTGTCGCGCAATGCCATCAGGAAAGCCTCGCTGATGACGCGGCGCTTGAGTTTGCGCTCCAGAATGGGAAAACCCAGCTCCACCCGCCGGAAAAAATTGCGTTCCATCCAGTCGGCCGACGACAGATAAACGGTTTCCTTGCCTCCGTCGTAAAAATAGAACACTCGCGAGTGTTCCAGGAAACGTCCCACGATGGAACGGACCCGGATGTTCTCCGATAGCCCCGGCACGCCTGAGCGCAGCGCGCAGGCGCCCCGCACGATGAGGTCTATCTTCACGCCGGCCTGACTGGCGGCATACAGCTCCTGGATGATGTCCGGTTCCAGCAAGGCGTTCATCTTGGCCATGATGCGCGCCTTCTGCCCGTCCGCAGCCGCCCGTGCTTCCGCGCGGATCAGCGACACCATACGCTCATGCAGATTGAACGGCGATTGCAGCAGCAACTGGAGATTACGCCGTGCGCCCAGCCCAGTCAGCTGGGCAAACACCTTGTCCATGTCGTCGCACAAGGCCGGGTTGGCGGTCAGCAAGCCGAAATCGGTGTAAAGGCGTGCCGTGCGCGGGTGGTAATTACCTGTACCGAGGTGGCCGTAGCGGCGTATCTGGCCGTTTTCACGGCGCAGCACCAGCGCCATCTTGGCGTGAGTCTTGTGGCCGACGACGCCATATACCACGTGGGCGCCGACCTCTTCCAGCTTGGCGGCCCAGTTGATGTTGGTCTGCTCATCAAAACGCGCCATCAGCTCGACCACCACCGTCACTTCCTTGCCAGCCTTGGCGGCGGCCATGAGCAAGCGCATCAGCTCGGAATCTTCGCCGGTACGGTAGATGGTCTGCTTGACGGCCACGACATCCGGATCCAGCGCTGCCGCAGTGAGGAAATCAATGACCGGCTGAAACGACTGGTAAGGATGATGCAATAGCCTGTCGCCTGCCGCGATAGCGGCGAAGAGTTCCGCCGGCTTGGCGCTGCGCTGCGAAAAGGGCTCGGGCACAGGCGCGCGGTAGGCCGGAAACAACAGGCCAGGCCGGTCGGTGACATCGCACAGACGCATGAGCCGCGACAGGTTCACCGGGCCGCTGACCCGGTAGGTATCCGCCGCCGTCAGCGCGAACTCCTTTTGCAGATAGATTTCCAGATCCTTGGGCGCGCGCGTATCCAGCTCCAGACGGACAGCCGCCCCAAAATTCCGCTGCGACAACTCCCCCTGCAAGGCTTGCCGCAGGTTGGTCACTTCCTCTTCGTCCACGAACAGATCGCTATTGCGGGTCACACGCCACTGGTAGCATCCCTTGACCTCCAGGCCAGGAAACAGCTCGCCGACAAATGCCCGCATCAGGGCGGTCAGCAGGACATAGCCATGCTGCATGCCGGAAATCGCTGCTGGCATGTGGATCAAACGCGGCAAGGCCCGGGGCGCCTGAACAATGGCGATGGAAGCATTGCGGCCGAACGCATCCGTGCCGGAAAGCGACACGATGAAATTGAGGCTCTTGTTATAGACCCTGGGAAACGGGTGGGCAGGATCCAGTCCGATGGGCGTCAGCAGCGGCATGACGTCGCGCAGAAACAGATCAAAGGCCCAGGCGCGCTGCTCTTCCGTCCAGCGATCCACCTGCAGCAAGGCAATCCCTTCCTGCTCCAGGCGCGGCCAGAGCTCTTCGCTCAACAGCTGATACTGGCGCTCGACCAGCTCATGCACCCGGCGCTGCACCAGCCGGAACGCTTCGTCCGGCGTCAGTCCGTCATCCCCCCGCAGATCGGGCGTCAGGCGCTGCTGTTCCTTGAGGCTGGACACGCGGATTTCGAAAAATTCATCCAGATTCGAGTTCACGATGCAGACGTAACGCAAGCGTTCCAGCAGCGGCGTATCTTCCCTATCCGCCATGCTGAGTACCCGCTCATTGAACTTGAGCAGAGACAACTCACGGTTCAGAAGCAACGCATCCGGCTGGATGGAAACAGTGTCAGGCATGGTGTCCCTTAAGAATGGTCAGCAGATCGAGAAAAACCCTGAGTTTTACTTCAATAGCATGACATAAATATGACCGCCCGCCAAAATGCGGCGCGCCGGAGACCCGCCCCCAGACAGGCGCGCCGCCCCGTTTCCACCAGATGGGCGATGCCACGACAGCATGGTCAATTCGTGCTCAATGGAAAAATTCCGCTGCCCTGCAGCATTTTGACGCTTTCATAAATCTATAATCCGGCAACTGCATATAACTGATAACAAGGGGAACCATGGATAACCTCCTGGCCGCCGTTGACCTCGGCTCCAACAGCTTCCGACTGTCGATAGGACGTGTCGCCCAGGAAGCCGGAGCGCGTCAGATCTATCAGGTTGACAGGCTCAAGGAGACCGTCCGGCTTGCTGCCGGCCTGGATGCTTCCCTGGTTCTGTCGGACGAAGCCATCACCCGCGCCACGGAAGTGCTGCGCCTGTTCGGTGACCGGCTGCGCGACTTCCGTCCGGAACGTGTCCGTGTCGTCGCTACCAACACCTTCCGCGTTGCGCGCAACGCGGATCAGCTGCTGAGCCGCTGCGAGGCCGCCCTGGGTTTTCCCATCGAAGTCGTCGCCGGCCACGAAGAAGCGCGCTTGATTTACTCCGGCGTCGCCCACTGCCTGCCCTCGTCGCAAGCCCAGCGCCTGATCGTCGATATCGGCGGCGGCTCCACCGAACTGATCATCGGCAAGGGCTATCAACCGCTGCAGGTGGCTTCCCTGCACATGGGCTGTGTCAGCTTCAGTCAGCGTTTTTTCCCGAACGGCCAGATCACGCGGGAAGGCATACAACAAGCCGATCTCGCTGCGCGCCGTGAAATCGAAACCATCACCCGGCGCTACAAAAAGGTCGGCTGGGCCGAAGCATTCGGCTCCTCCGGCACGGCCAAGGCCTTATACGCGATCCTGACCGAATCCGGACTATCGAGCCAGGGCATCACGCTGGCAGGCATGGAAGCGCTCAAAGCCAAGCTGCTGCGCGCGGGCCAGGTCATTCCCTCTGAACACCCTGGCATCAAACTGGAACGCGCCGACGTTCTGCCGGGCGGACTGGTCATCATGGCAGCCATTTTCAGCGAGCTGAAAATAGAATCCATGCGTACGGGCGACGGCGCTTTGCGTGTCGGCGTCCTGTATGACCTGCTGGGACGCGAGGACGAACATGACACCCGCCAGGAAACCGTCGATCAGTTCATGCGCCGCTACCATGTGGACCACAGCCAGGCCGAGCGCGTCCGCGATGCAACGCTGGCGCTCTTTGAACAATGCCGCCCGGCAGAGGTCGATCATGAACTGGTACTGGCACTGAAATGGGCCGCCAGCCTGCATGAAATCGGGCTTTCCATTGCACACAACGGCTATGCCAAACACACTGCCTATGTCCTGGAAAATGCGGAAATGCCCGGTTTTTCCAACGATGACCAGCAGTTGCTTGCCCAGCTGGCGCTGGCGCATCACGGCAAATTGTCGCGCCTGCCAGGAAAACCGAAAAATGATGTGAAATGGCGCGCCATTCTGTGCCTGCGCCTGGCTGCGCTGCTGTTCCGCCGCCGCCAGTCCATGACCCGTCTGCCCTTGACGCTGGCCGTCAGGAACAGCAGCATCAATGTCAGCATGCCGCACGGCTGGCGCCGCACCAATCCTCTGCTGGAATACGCCCTGGAAGCCGAAGCCTCAGAATGGCGCAAAGCGGGTTTTTCTTTCGAAATCCTTGAGCGTCAGGCGTAAGCCACGCGTTGCCCGCAAGCAGCGGCGCAACACCAAGCGGCGCAGCCGTCGATAAGACCGCTGCGCCGTTGCCATTTCAGGCCTTCCCGCCTGTTTGCTTGCCCAGGGCAGGCAAACCTTCCGCCAGCAAGGCATCCAGGCCGAAATGCTTGCGATACCGCTCATCCATTTCATCGACCGTCAGCAGCATGGGGAAGTCCGCTGTATTGAAATCCGGATCCCAGGCCGGCTCGCCGCACACCCGCGCACCGATCTTGAGATAGCCCTTGATCAACGGCGGCAGCTTGGCCGGCAGGCTGTGGTTCAAACGCTCGACCGGATACCGGTGCCACGGCGCCACTTTAGGCCCCGGGCCGCGAATCTGCGTCTCGGCCTGCCGATATACCTCGGCAGCCGTGACACCGTCGTCACGCAGGGGAACGCTGGCACACCCCAGGACATAGCGGAACCCGCCACGCACCAGGAACTCCGACAAGCCAGCCCACAACAACATAATGACCGAACCGCTGCGGAAATCCGCATGCGTGCAGGAACGGCCGAACTCGACCAGCTCCTGGCGGATTTCTCCGAGGCCGCTCAGGTCGAATTCCGATTCGGAGTAATAGCCGCCGGCGCCGCGTGCGCCTTGCGGCGTCAGGATACGGTAAGTCCCGACCACCCGCCCGGTCCCCAGTTCGCGCACCATCAGGTGTTCGCACCAGGGATCGAAGCGATCGCGATCCAGGCCGTCCTCGCAGCCATGCAGGACGGCGCCCATTTCCTCGGAGAAGACCTGGTAGCGCAGCCGTTGCACTTGCTCGATTTCTTCAGCCGTGCTGGCCAGGCCCGCAACCAATCCGGCCTCCCCACTGGGGGGCCAGGACTCTCCCGCCTCCTGTGGCGTAGAAATTCGGGCTAATTCGAGCATGCATAAACTCCTTGGCAAGGCACCACAGTGTCGCTCAGCGACATTTCAAGTCATTGACACTTTCATGAAGCCTGGATGAAGTTTACGCTGGCCAAGTGCTGCGCGCACGAACGAGCCAGCTCCGCTTCCTCGGCTTCCACCATCAACCGCAGCTTGGGTTCGGTTCCCGACGCGCGGATCAAGATCCGGCCGCGGCCGGCCAGGCGCGCTTCCACTTCAGCCTGCGCGGCCTTCAAACCCGGATGCGTCTGCCAATCCGTCCCAGGGGTCAACGGCACGTTGATCATGACTTGCGGATACATTTTCAGATCGGACACCCAATCTGCCAAGGTGACATTATGGCGGGTCAAGGCGGCCATGACCTGCAGGGCGGCAATAATGCCATCACCGGTACGGTGGCAATCCAGGCACAGCAGATGCCCGGAACTCTCGCCGCCATAGAGCCAACCGCGCTGCAGCAACTGTTCCAGCACATAGCGGTCGCCCACCTTGGCACGCACAAAAGGAATGCCCAGCTTCTGCATTTGCAGCTCAAAGCCGTAGTTGGTCATCAGCGTGCCGACCACGCCTGCCACCGGGCCGTTCTTGAGGCGATCCAGCACAATGGCGTACAAAAGTTCATCGCCATCATAGATGCGGCCATTGCCATCGACCATCTGGATGCGATCGGCATCGCCATCAAGCGCAATGCCCATATCGGCGCCACGCACCAGCACTTCGGTCGCCAGCGCTTCGGTATGCAGCGCCCCCACGCCTTCATTGATATTCAGGCCATCAGGCGCGCAGCCGATGGCATGCACGGTGGCACCCAACTCACGGAACACATGCGGCGCAATGTGGTAGGCCGCGCCATGGGCGGCATCGACCACCACCTTCTTGCCGGCCAGATCCTGGTCGTTCGGGAAGGTGCTTTTGCAGAATTCGATATAGCGGCCAGCTGCGTCTTCCAGACGTTGCGCCCGCCCCATCTTTTCCGACTCCACGCAGCCGATGGGCTGCTCCAGTGCGGCCTCAATGGCAAGTTCCGTTTCGTCGGCCAGCTTCATGCCCTGGTCGGAAAAGAACTTGATGCCGTTATCGTAATAAGGATTGTGCGAAGCGCTGATCACCACACCTGCCGTCAGGCGGAAAGCACGCGTCAGGTAGGCAATCGCCGGCGTGGGCAGCGGCCCGGCCAGCAGCACATCAATACCGGCAGCCGCCAGGCCGGCTTCCAGCGCCGATTCCAGCATATAACCGGAAATTCGCGTGTCCTTGCCGATCAACACGCGGGGACGGCCGGTTCCGGCGTAATTCTGTGCCAGCACCTTGCCTGCCGCATAACCCAGCTTGAGCGCGAACTCGGCATTGATGACCGGACCACCGACCTTGCCACGTACCCCATCGGTACCGAAATACTTGCGTTTCGTCATTTTGAGATAGATCCCTGTTCCGCGGCCAACCACACATTCAGCGCGTCGCGCGTGGCCGCCACGTCGTGCACTCTGATAATCTTCGCGCCCCGCGCCACGCATGCCAGCGCACCGGCAATGCTGCCCGCCATACGCTCCGTCACGGGCCGGCCCGTGGCCGCCCCGATCATGGTTTTGCGCGACAGGCCGACCAGCAAGGGCATGCCTGCCGTCAGCAACTCGGGCAGGCGATGGAGCAATTCATAGTTCTGATCCGCCGTCTTGCCGAACCCGAAACCGGGATCCAGGCAAATACGTTCGCGGGCCACACCGGCAGCTTCCAGCGCCGCCACCCTTTGCGCCAGCATCGCGGCGATATCGTGAACGACATCCTGGTACACCGGCGCCTGCTGCATGGTGCGCGGTTCGCCCTGCATGTGCATCACGCACAGGCCGCAATCACTTTGGGCAACGGCTGCCACGGCCTCCGGGGTACTGAAACCGGCGATGTCATTGATCATATCTGCGCCGGCATCCAACACCCGCCGCATCACTTCCGGCTTGCAGGTATCGACAGACAGCGGCACGCCCGCTCCCTGCAAGGCCCGCACCACAGGCAGCACCCGTTCGAGTTCCTCTGCGGCAGCCACCGGCTGCGCGCCCGGCCGCGTCGATTCTCCGCCGATATCAAGAATATCGGCCCCGGCTTCCAGCAACTGCCAGGCATGGGCGATAGCCTGCTCGGGCGCGTCGTGCAAACCGCCATCCGAAAAAGAGTCCGGCGTGGTATTGACGATTCCCATGACAAGCGGACGCTTGAGCACCAGCTCAAAGCGTCCGCAAAGCAGCGTATCTACCATGTGTTGCAGAGCAATACCGCAGAGATCAGACCGTCGGCGACGAGGGTGCGCTGCTGCCAGCGGCGTCGTCTTCTTCGGGCTTGGCACCGCCAGCCGAAGGCGCGCCAGGAGCGGCGTCATTGCCATTGCTGTCCTTGGGCGCATCCGGCACATGCGGCGGACGCGGCGGACGACCGGCCATGATGTCTTCGATCTGATCGAAGTCGATGGTTTCCCACTCCAGCAGCGCCTTGGTCATGACTTCCACCTTGGCACGATTGTCTTCGAGGATCTTACGCGCCACGGCGTACTGCTCGTCGATGATCTTGCGGATTTCGGCATCGACCTTCTGCATCGTGGCTTCCGACATATTGGTCGTCTTGGTCACGCTGCGGCCCAGGAACACTTCCCCTTCATTGTCCGCATAGACCATCGGGCCCAGGGATTCCGTCATGCCGTAGCGGGTCACGATGTCACGGGCGATGGCGGTAGCACGCTCGAAGTCGTTCGACGCGCCAGTGGTCATCTGGTGCATGAAGATCTCTTCGGCGATCCGGCCACCGAACAGAACAGCGATGGTGTTGAGCAAGCGCTCTTTATCCATGCTGTAACGGTCGCCTTCCGGCAACTGCATGGTGACGCCCAGGGCACGGCCACGCGGAATGATGGTGACCTTGTGCACGGGATCGGTCTTGGGCAGGCAACGCGCCACGACGGCGTGGCCGGACTCGTGGTAAGCGGTGTTGCGGCGCTCTTCCTCAGGCATCACGATGGAGCGGCGTTCCGCGCCCATGATGATCTTGTCCTTGGCCTTTTCGAAATCGACCATGTCCACGGTACGGCCATTGCGGCGGGCGGCGAACAGGGCGGCTTCGTTGACGAGGTTCGCCAGATCGGCGCCCGAGAAACCAGGCGTACCGCGGGCCAGCACGTGGGCATCCACGTTGGGCGCCACCGGAACCTTGCGCATGTGCACCTTGAGGATCTGGTCACGGCCACGCACATCGGGCAGCGGCACCACGACCTGACGGTCGAAACGGCCCGGACGCGTCAGGGCGGGATCCAGCACATCAGGACGGTTGGTGGCGGCGATCACGATCACGCTCTGGCCGGATTCGAAGCCGTCCATTTCCACCAGCATCTGGTTCAGCGTCTGTTCGCGCTCGTCGTTGCCACCGCCCAGGCCGGCGCCACGCTGGCGGCCGACCGCATCAATTTCGTCGATGAAGATGATGCAAGGCGCATGCTTCTTGGCATTTTCAAACATGTCGCGCACGCGGGCCGCGCCCACGCCGACGAACATTTCCACGAAGTCGGAACCGGAGATGCTGAAGAAGGGCACCTTGGCTTCGCCTGCGATGGCCTTGGCCAGCAGCGTTTTACCGGTACCAGGCGAACCGACCATCAGGACGCCACGCGGAATACGGCCACCCAGCTTCTGGAATTTGCTCGGGTCGCGCAGGAAATCAACGATTTCCTGCACATCTTCCTTGGCCTCGTCGCAACCGGCAACGTCGGCGAAGGTCACCGTGTTATTGCTTTCATCGAGCATGCGGGCCCGCGACTTGCCAAAGCTGAAGGCGCCCCCACGCCCGCCGCCTTGCATCTGGCGCATGAAAAACACCCAGACTCCGATCAGCAGAAGCATCGGGAACCAGGAAATGAAGATGCTCATCAGCATGGACGGCTCTTCACGCGGCTTGCCCGACACCTGTACCCCGTACTTCATGAGGTCAGGCACCATCCACAGGTCGCCTGGCGCCGTCAGCGAGTACGGACGACCGGCATCCGGCGTCACGATCAGCGTGTCGCCCTGCACATCGACCGAGCGGATGCGGCCCCCGCGCGCATCCTCCATGAATTGCGTATAGCTCACGCGATCCTGGCTAGGCGCGCGGCTATCGAATTGTTTGAAGACCGTGAAGAGGACGAGTGCAATCACCATCCACACGGCCACTTTCGAAAACGAATTGTTCAAGGTCGATCTCCTGCTCTGATTCCGACCAGATGACGCGGCAAGCCCCCTCGCTGCGCCGTCATGAGTTTGTCAATATGTCCATTCTACCCTGCCTGCGAAATATCGTCCGGAATCGACCATTTCAGATCCCTTCAGCCTGCTTTCACTGGCCAGGCCCCCTGTTCCCGCCGATCAACAGCGAAATTCACTGCATTTCAGGGGCAAAGCATGGTGCGATGCATGGTAGAACGCCGTTTTACGCCTTCAAGCCAATGCCGACGATAAAGGTTTCCGAAGATTTGTCGCGCGATGCCTTGGGCTTGCGCTCCACTACCCGACGAAATACCTGCTTGAAATCGGCAACAATTTGTGAAAATCCGCTGCCGTGAAAAGCTTTCACGATCAACGCACCTTCCGGCTTGAGGTGCGCCTGGGCAAATTCAAGCGCCAGTTCGCATACGTGCTGGATGCGTGCGGAATCCGCAGCACCCACACCCGATAGATTGGGGGCCATGTCGGAAATTACAAGATCTACCGCTGCACCTTCCAGTTCGGCTTCCAGTTGATGCAGCACCGCATCCTCACGAAAGTCGCCCTGAATGAAGGTCACGCCGGCAATCGGCTCCATGGGCAGCAAGTCCAGCGCGACGATACGGCCGTCCACCATCCCTCCGGAACCCACCAGCCGCTCACGCGCCACCTGAGACCAGCTGCCAGGGGCAGCGCCCAGATCCACGACGACATCGCCACGCCGCATCAGCTTTTCCGTATCCAGAATCTCGATCAATTTGAATGCGGCGCGCGCGCGATAGCCCTTCTGTTGCGCCATTTTCACATAAGGGTCGTTAATATGCTGTTGCAACCAGCTTTTCGAAAATTTATTCTTAGCCATTCTCGTACAATCCGGTTCATGCCGAATCTAGAAATCACACCACGCGAGCGCAGCGCCCTGCGCGCCGCCGCCCACTCCCTGCACCCGGTCGTCCTGATCGGTGACCGCGGGCTGACTGACGCCGTTATTCAGGAAATCGACCGCAATCTTAACGCCCATGGGCTGATCAAAGTGCGCGCCGGCGGCGAAGATCGCGAAAGCCGCGAAGAAATCATCGCCACGATCTGCGATCAGCTGTCCTGCGCCCTGGTTCATCACCTGGGCAAGATGCTGATCCTGTATCGCCCCGCCCTCGAAAAAGAAGGCGAGGCTCAAGCGGGCCGCCGTCGCGATTCCGACGTCTATATTCCCAAGAAGCAGGCTGCCGCAGGCCGCAGCGCACCCAAGGCGGCTCCGCGCCGCCCTGCCGAAACCGCACCGGCAAAACCGGCGCGACGGGACCCCTATGATAACGAACGCCCTGCCCGCCCGAGTTTGCACAAGAGCAAAACCGCTGGCCGAGGCGGCAGCCTGGGCGGCAGCGTAAGGCGCGGCAGCTCGATGACCTTGCGCGCCGGCGCCCGTCGCGGACGCTGAAAACGCCACAGCGGCCCTGCCAATAAAAACGGGCCTTGCGGCCCGTCATTCTTGCGCTGGCGGCGAGCAATCATGCCGCCAGCAGTGCTTATCAGGTGCGCTTACCCTCAGGCGTAGCGTACGCTGATAATTTCATACTCCTTCACGCCGGACGGCGCGTGGACTTCCACGACGTCGCCTTCGCTCTTGCCGATCAGGGCGCGAGCCACCGGGCTGGACACAGAAATACGGTTGGCACGGATATCGGCTTCCACATCACCGACGATCTGGTACACCACACGCACTTCGTTTTCCAGGTCTTCGATTTCAACGGTCGCGCCAAACACGACGCGTCCCTCGCCGTCCAGCTCGGACGGGTTGATGATCTGCGCGTTCGACAAAGTGCCTTCCAGCTCGGCAATACGGCCTTCAATGAAACCCTGGCGTTCGCGCGCCGCATCGTATTCGGCATTTTCGGACAGATCGCCCTGAGCCCGTGCATCGGCAATCGCAGCGATCACGGTGGGACGTTCAACGGTTTTCAACTGATGCAATTCGGCTTGCAGACGTTCTACGCCACTCGCAGTCAACGGAATAGCAGGCATGTCTCTTCCTACACAACAAACAGCACCTTGCCCCATCAGGTAAGGCGCATAGACTAGAACCGTACCGGTCTGAGCCTGTACGGGCGTTCATCACCAGGCGACGAAACCCCTCGCCACCTGGAAAAAACCCGATCTGCCAAGCAGATCGGGCCAGCAAAATCGCGGGCCGGCGTTACCGCCAGCCGCGAAAGAAATCGGAGAAAATCACGTTCCACCTGACTGGTGGAAGCCGGGGCATTCTCTGCGCAACCTTCATGGCGCGCCTATGCGCTGGCCACAGGCCAGCAGCAGGCCCCAGGCATTCAGGAGAACCCTGAACGCCGCAAAACAAAACCCCGGAACGTACTGAACCGGGGTGTGCGTTAACGACATTGTCGGCAAACTTGCAGGGAAAAGCAAGTGCCAGGAGTCATTTTAACGTCGTTTCAGGCAAGTGCGCCGCCTGGACGAGCCCCCTTCGCCCAGGCTCATGCCGCAAACCCGCTCACGCCGCGGTAGCGGCGCCACGGCGCCCCAGCAATGCATACAGAATGATGGCGCCGAAGGTTGCGGTGCCTATGCCATTCAACGTGAAATTGCCGATGGACAGGGCAAAATCCCCAGCCCCCATCACCAGCGTAACTGCCGCCACGATCAGATTGCGGTTATCGCTGAAATCCACCTTGTTGACGACCCAGATCCGCGCACCTGCCACCGCGATCAGGCCAAAGACCACCACCGACACCCCGCCCAGCACCGGCCCGGGAATGGTTTGAATCAGCGCACCGAACTTGGGCGAAAACCCCAGCACGCAGGCAAACAACGCAGCAACCACAAAAACCAGCGTGGAATAGATGCGCGTCACCGCCATGACGCCGATGTTTTCGGCGTAGGTCGTGACCCCCGTGCCCCCGACACTGCCGGACAGCATGGTCGCCACGCCATCCCCAACAAAGGCCCGCCCCATGTAGCTGTCCAGATCCTTGCCCGTCATGGCACTGACCGCCTTGATGTGCCCCAGGTTTTCCGCCACCAGAATCACGGCAACCGGCGCAATCAGCCCCATGGCCGTCCACTGGAACTCAGGCGCATGGAAAGTCGGCAGTCCGATCCAGGCCGCCTGCGAAACCAGCGTGAAATCAATTGGCGTGCCCAGCCCGGCGATATTGGTCAGCACGAAATACAGCACGCAGGCCAGGAACAGGCCCACCAGGATCAGCAAGCGCTGAATCATGCCACTGGTCCAGACTGCCACGCCGCCCACGCAAAGCACGGTCGCCAGCGCCATCAAGGCATCGAAAGTCGAGCCCCCCATGGCCCCCTTGGCCGCGATAGGCGCAAGATTCAGGCCGATGACGGCAACCACCGCTCCCGTCACGACGGGTGGCATCAGCTTTTCGATCAACACGCTGGCGCCGCCGCGGGTCTTGCTGTTGTACCACCAGACCAGCAAGCCGATCAGCGTATAGACCAGGCCGCAGGCAATGATCGCCCCCAAGGCCACTGCAATATTGGGATTCGGCCCGCTGCCCGCATAGCCGGTCACCGCAATGACGCCGCCGATAAATGCAAAACTCGAGCCCAGGTAGCTGGGAACACGCCCGCCGACAAACAGGAAGAACAGCAGCGTACCGACGCCAGACATCAGGATCGCGACGTTCGGATCAAAGCCCATGAGCAACGGCGCCAGCACCGTCGAACCGAACATGGCGACCACATGCTGCACCCCCATGGCCGCAGTCTGCGGCCAGGGCATGCGGTCTTCCGGGCCGATAACCGACTGCGAGCGATCGGCCAGGCGCCAGCGTGGAAAATAACGATCAGACATGCTGAAACTCCAGATTTTTTCAGGAAACCCTTGCTGCCACCAGACGCATCACACTTTCCACCAGCGCTGGCAGCAACATACTCAAACCCATACCACCAGACTCACCCGACACGCGCGAGCCATGCGCCGCCACCCGTCTCGGACTGCGACGCCAATGTCGGGCCGCAAAAAAGCGGCGAGAAGAAAATCCTCATCGCCGCCCTTGCAGCACACCGGCACCAAGCCGGTGCAGCAATGGTGCGGGCCAACACCCGCACCCCGCCCTATCAGGCTTGCTGCTTGCGCAGTTCCTCATGCAGGCCTTGCAGGGAATACACCTGCAGACCGCCGCCCTGGTGCAGATACTGCAGACCTTCCACTGCGGCGCGTGCACCGGCAATGGTCGTGAACTGCGTGACCCGCGCTGCCAACGCGTGCGTACGGATGGCACGCGAATCGGCGATCGCATTGCGGCGCTCTTCCACCGTGTTGATCACGAGGTTGATTTCACCGTTCTTCAGCATGTCCACCACGTGCGGACGGCCTTCCGTCACTTTGTTAACCACTTGCACGGGGATGCCGGCAGCTTCCAGCTCGGCAGCCGTACCACGCGTCGCCAGCAGCTTGAAGCCGAGGTCATGCAGGCCACGCGCGACTTCGACGGCACGCGCCTTGTCGCGGTTGCGCACGCTGATGAAAGCCGTACCCGATGCCGGCAGGCGCTCGCCCGCGCCCAGCTGGGCCTTGACGAAGGCTTCGCCGAAGGTGGCACCAACGCCCATGACTTCGCCGGTGGACTTCATTTCCGGGCCGAGCAACGTATCGACGCCGGGGAACTTCACGAAGGGGAACACCGCTTCCTTCACGGAGAAGTAGGACGGCACCACTTCGCGCTCGACGCCCTGGGTGGCCAGCGTCTTGCCTGCCATGACGCGTGCGGCGATCTTGGCCAGCTGCAAGCCGGTAACCTTGGACACATACGGCACGGTACGCGAAGCGCGCGGGTTCACTTCCAGCACATAGACGTCGCCATCCTGAATGGCGAACTGCACGTTCATCAGGCCTTTGACGTTGAGCGCCTTGGCCATCAGCGCGGTCTGGCGCTTGATTTCCGCCACGGCCTCTTCGGACAGCGAATACGGCGGCAGGCTGCAAGCGGAGTCGCCCGAGTGCACGCCAGCCTGTTCGATGTGTTCCATCACACCGCCGACGAAAACGGTCTCGCCGTCGGAAATGCAGTCCACATCGACTTCGGTGGCGTTGTTCAGGAAGTGATCCAGCAGCACCGGGGAATCATTGCTGACCTTCACGGCCTCGCGCATGTAGCGCTCGAGGTCCTGTTGCTCATGCACGATTTCCATGGCGCGGCCACCCAGCACGTAGCTCGGGCGCACCACCAGCGGATAGCCGATTTCGCCGGCATGGGCCAGGGCTTCCGCCTCGGTGCGCGCCGTGCGGTTGGAAGGCTGGCGCAGGCCGAGCTTGTTCAGCAGCTTCTGGAAGCGTTCGCGATCTTCGGCAACGTCGATGGATTCCGGGCTGGTACCGATGATGGGCACGCCATTGGCTTCCAGCGCACGCGCCAGCTTCAGCGGCGTCTGGCCGCCATACTGGACGATCATGCCGGCCGGCTGTTCCTTGTTGACGATTTCCAGCACGTCTTCCAGCGTCAGCGGCTCGAAGTACAGGCGATCGGAAGTGTCATAGTCGGTGGAGACGGTTTCCGGGTTGCAGTTGACCATGATGGTTTCATAGCCATCCTCGCGCAGCGCGAGCGCTGCGTGCACGCAGCAGTAGTCGAACTCGATGCCCTGGCCGATACGGTTCGGCCCACCACCCAGCACGATGATTTTCTTGCGATCCGACGGTGCGGCTTCGCACTCTTCCTCGTAGGTGGAGTACATGTACGCCGTGCGCGTGGCGAATTCGCCAGCGCAGGTATCGACGCGCTTGTACACCGGACGGATATCCAGCTGGTGGCGCAGCTTGCGCACTTCGCCTTCGGAGGTATCCAGCAGGAAAGCCAGACGACGATCGGAGAAACCGCGACGCTTCAGTTCGCGCAGGCTGACGGCATCCAGATCGGCCAGCGTGCGCTGTTCCAGCGCCAGCTCGATATCGACGATTTCCTTGATCTGGGCCAGGAACCACGGGTCGATGCTGGTCAGCTGGTGCACTTCTTCCAGGCTGAAACCCTGGGCAAAGGCGTCACCCACATACCAGATACGTTCCGGGCCGGGCTCGCCCAACTCGACCTGCAGCTTTTCGCGGTCAGTCGTTTTCTGGTTCAGGCCGTCCACACCGACTTCCAGGCCACGCAAGGCTTTCTGGAAGGACTCCTGGAAGGTGCGGCCGATGGCCATGACTTCGCCGACCGACTTCATCTGCGTGGTCAGGCGCGAATCCGCCGAGGGGAATTTTTCGAAAGCGAAACGCGGCACCTTGGTGACCACGTAGTCGATGGTCGGCTCGAAGGAGGCCGGCGTCGCGCCGCCGGTGATTTCATTGCGCAGCTCGTCGAGCGTGTAGCCCACGGCCAGGCGCGCCGCCACCTTGGCGATCGGGAAGCCGGTGGCCTTGGAGGCCAGCGCCGAGGAACGCGACACGCGCGGGTTCATCTCGATGACGATCATGCGGCCGTTCTTGGGATTGACCGCGAACTGCACGTTGGAACCGCCGGTATCCACACCGATTTCACGCAGCACCGCGATGGACGCGTTGCGCATGATCTGGTATTCCTTGTCCGTCAGCGTCTGGGCCGGTGCCACCGTGATGGAGTCACCGGTGTGCACGCCCATGGGATCCAGGTTTTCGATGGAGCAGACGATGATGCAGTTGTCCGCCTTGTCGCGGACGACTTCCATCTCGAATTCCTTCCAGCCCAGCAGCGATTCTTCGATCAGCAGCTCTTTGGTCGGAGAAGCTTCCAGACCGCGACGGCAGATGGTTTCGAATTCTTCGGCGTTGTAAGCAATGCCGCCACCGGTACCACCCAGCGTGAAGCTGGGACGGATGACCACGGGGAAACCGGATGTGCCGATATCGGCCGCGATGCGGCGCTGCACATCCCAGGCTTCGTCCATCGAGTGCGCCACGCCGGACTTGGCCGACTCCAGGCCGATGTCGGTCATGGCTTGCTTGAACAGCTGGCGGTCTTCGGCCTTTTCGATGGCCTTGGCATTGGCGCCGATCAATTCGACACCATGGCGATCCAGCACGCCTTCGCGCGCCAGGTCCAGGGCGCAGTTCAGCGCCGTCTGGCCGCCCATGGTGGGCAGCAGCGCATCGGGCTTTTCACGCTCGATGATTTTTTCCAGCGCCTGCCATGTGATGGGCTCGATGTAGGTGACGTCGGCCGTTTCCGGGTCCGTCATGATGGTGGCGGGGTTGCTGTTCACCAGAATGGTGCGATAGCCATCCGCCTTGAGGGCCTTGCAGGCCTGGGCGCCGGAATAATCGAATTCGCAAGCCTGGCCGATGATGATCGGACCCGCGCCGATGATGAGGATGCTTTTAATGTCTGTACGCTTGGGCATGGTAACGCTGTCTTCAGGATTTGGCGGTCATCAGGCTGACGAATTTATTGAACAGCACGACAATGTCGCGCGGCCCGGGGCTGGCTTCCGGGTGGCCCTGGAAACCGAAGGCGGGCCTGTCGGTCAGTTCCACACCCTGCAGCGTGCCGTCGAACAGCGAGATATGCGTGACCCGTGCGTTGGCCGGCAGAGAGTCGGCATCGACGGCGTAACCGTGATTCTGGCTGGTGATATAGACGTTGCCGGTGTCCAGTTCCTTGACCGGGTGGTTGTTGCCGTGGTGGCCGTGGCTCAGCTTGATGGTGCGGGCGCCCAGCGCCAGACCCAGCAGCTGCATGCCCAGGCAGATGCCGAACAGCGGCACGCGGGCGTCGAGCAGCTCGCGCACGGCAGCGATGGACTGCGTGCAGGCGGCAGGATCCCCAGGCCCGTTGGACAGGAACACGCCATCGGGCGACATGGCCAGTACTTCGCTGGCGGGCGTGGTGGCCGGCACCAGGGTGACGCGGCAGCCGGCATCGACCAGCAGACGCAGAATGTTGCGCTTGACGCCGTAATCGTAGGCCACGACATGAGGGCGCTGGTTGTCCAGGACGGGGAAGCCCTCGCCCAGGCGCCAGGTACCTTCATTCCAGTTCTGCACTTCCTTGGTCGAGACTTGCTCGCCCAGATTCTGCCCATCCATGCCAGGGAAGGCACGGGCCAGCGCGATGGCCTGTTCGGCGTCATCGCCAACCAGGATGCAGGCGCCCTGGGCACCGCCTTCGCGCAGGATGCGCGTCAGCTTGCGGGTATCAATGCCGGAGATGGCGACGACATTCTGCTCGCGCAGATAGGCCGGCAGCGACTTTTCCGAGCGGAAATTGGAAACGCGCAGCGAACAGTCGCGCACGATCAGGCCGCCGGCGCAGACTGCGGGCGATTCGCAATCTTCGGCATTGATGCCGGTATTACCAATGTGCGGGTATGTCAGGGTAACGAGCTGCCCGGTGTAGGACGGATCGGTCAGCACTTCCTGGTAACCCGTCATCGCGGTATTGAAAACTGCCTCGCCAACAGCATGGCCCGGCGCGCCGATGGAAACACCCCGGAAAACCGTGCCGTCTGCCAATGCGAGAATTGCAGGCGCAAGCTGGTTTACGCCCTCGGGAAAAATGGACGGCAACAAGGTCAAGATAAGCCCCAGTTCAAAAACGGTAAGTAAACCTTTGGATTATACCTTGCGTCCGGCTTCCGTTCGCAGAGTTTTACAGCCATCTCTTCTTCAGAACAATACGAAAAACACGGAGCTCCCACCGAATTCCCATCGCAGCGCACCATCACCCGCCCGCAACGACCCGCGCTGCCGATGAACACACTGCGATTCTCGGCGCCAGCCCCGCACATACCAGAACATAGCAAGTGCCGGCCGACAACAATGCACCGGAGTTCTTCGTGGTGGGCGCACAGGAAATCGAGAGCCAGCAGAGAGGCGATTTCACCGTTCGCTATGCCGCCGACGATTGGCAGTGCGTACACTGGCTGGGACTGATGCCTGCGCATGCACAGGCGCTGCGTTACCTGAGCCGCGTCGCGTATGCCGATACGTCCATACCGGACAACGACCGCTCATTGCTGGTGGTCTGGATCGGCATCGACACCCGGCATGGCCACACTGAATACATACCAGGCGTGCTGCAAATGAGCTTCCCCGAAGATGGCTCGCTCCCGCCTGCATTTCTGGCACAACTGCAGCAATGGAATGACGACCGCATCGAACAGGTCATCGCCGAGTATGTCGGGCTTGCACACGACACCACCGCCCCTGGCACCCCGGCCTTCCCCACGCACGGCGGCCAGGCTGCGTCTGACACAGCCAAGCCGTAAACCTACCGCCGAACAGGAGCGAATAAGGCCAACCTTCCAGACCCTTGCCCACGCGCACAAGCCCCTACACGCTGGCTGGCGCCCGCATCAGCCGGCCACAAAAATGCTACGCTTCCGATAGCGCGCCGACATGACTGACCTGCCGTGCCATAGCGCCCCAGAACATTTTTACCGGAGTTCCGCCACCATGCCTTCGTTGCTAGAATCCCTGCGCCGTCACACCACCGTCGTCGCTGACACCGGCGATTTCGCCGCGCTGAGGACCCTGCAGCCCACCGACGCGACCACCAATCCGTCCCTGATCCTCAAGGCCGCCCAGAAGGACGAGTACCGTCCGCTGCTGGAACGCGTCGTCGCCCAGCGTCCCGATGCCGCCACGCCGGAACTGCTCGACGACCTGCTGGTTGCCTTCGGCCGCGAAATTCTTGCGCTGATTCCGGGCCGTGTCTCGACCGAAGTGGATGCCCGCCTGTCCTTTGACACCCAAGCGACCGCCGAACGCGGCCGGCGTATCATCGCCCGCTACGAAGAAGCCGGCATTCCGCGCTCGCGCGTACTAATCAAGATCGCCTCCACCTGGGAAGGCATCCAGGCCGCCCGCATCCTGCAAGCCGAAGGCATACGCTGCAACATGACCCTGTTGTTCGCGCTGCCGCAGGCCGTCGCCTGCGCTGATGCCGGCGCGCAACTGATTTCTCCGTTCGTCGGTCGTATCTACGATTGGTACAAGAAGCAAGCGGGCGCCGCCTGGGATGAGGCCGCCAATGCCGGTGCCAACGACCCTGGCGTCAAGTCGGTCAGCAACATCTATGCCTACTACAAGACCCACGGCATCGAAACGGAAATCATGGGTGCAAGCTTCCGCAATGCCGGACAGATCCTGGCCCTGGCAGGCTGCGACCTGCTGACCATCAGCCCCGAACTGCTGACCGAGCTGGCCGGCAAAGAAGGCGAAGTCGAAGCGCACCTGAATGCAGACCTCGCCCGCGAACAGGCGCCGGCACTGCTGCCGTGCAACGAGATTGCCTTCCGCACGCTGCTCAATGAAGACGCCATGGCAACGGAGAAACTGGCCGAAGGCATACGTGCGTTCTCGGCCGATGCGGTCAAGCTTGATGCCATGATCGAAGCCGCCCGCCACCGCGCCATCGCCTGAGCGGACGCCAGGCACCGGCACCAGCCTGCCCGGCCAGCACCAGCCGCGCCGGCACCCCAAACAACAAGGCCATCATGTCATGATGGCCTTGTTTCATGATCCGCATGCGGCAAGACCGCAATATCCGTCATTCACTCGGCGCTGCGTCGCTCCATCAGCGCCCAGGCGATGGTACCGGCATCCACATATTCGAGTTCGCTGCCCGCGGGCACGCCACGCGCCAGGCGCGTTACCTTCAAGCCGCGCGCCGTCAGCGCCTCGGACAAAAAGTGCGCCGTGGTTTCCCCTTCCGCCGTGAAATTGGTCGCCAATATCACTTCCCGCACCAGGCCATCGCTTGCCCGGCGCAACAGCCGGTCAAAATCCAGCTCCCGCGGCCCGACACCTTCCAGCGGCGCCAGGCGCCCCATCAAGACGTAGTACAGGCCCCGGTAGCCCTGGCTGGCTTCTATCGTGTTCTGGTCTGCCGGCGTTTCCACTATGCACAGCAAACCCGGGTCGCGCCGGGGATGGCTGCAGATTGCACAGGGATCCGTTTCGGTGAAATTATTGCAGCGAGAACAACGCCGCAAGCGAGACAAGGCGCCGCCGATGCTGTCGGCCAGCTGGCGCGCCCCGTCCTGGTCGTGCTGCATGAGGTGATACGCCATGCGGCGCGCAGAGCGCACCCCGACCCCCGGCAAACGCCGCAGGGCATCAATCAGTTCCCGCAGGGGAGCGGGCTCACTGGCTGGCGTATCCATGACTACCCTATCCTCAGAAAGGCAGCTTCATGCCCGGCGGCAGCGGCATGCCTGCGGTTGCCGCAGACATCTTTTCCTGGCTGGCCGCTTCGGCCTTGCGCAGCGCATCATTGAAGGCAGCAGCAACCAGGTCTTCCAGCATGTCCTTGTCTTCGCCCAGCAGGCTGGGGTCGATGGTTACACGGCGCACATCATGGCGGCAGGTCATGGACACCTTGACCAGACCGCCACCCGAAGCGCCATCCACAACCAGCTCGGCCAACGCTTCCTGCGCCTTCTTCATGTTTTCCTGAACCTGCTGCGCCTGGCGCATCAGGCCGGCAATTTGACCTTTCATCATGGTGCTGTCATTCCTTGCTTGCTTGGTGAAAATAGGGGCGCCCGGTACGCTCACGCGCCGCCGTTCGCCTCGGGCATGACTGCCCTGACCGAGCCCGGATACACCCGGGCATCGAAATCTTTTTCAAGTTCCTGGACAAAAGGATCCGCCTGCACGGTTTCCTCTGCCACACGCTGGCGTTCGACCCGAACCGCCTCGTCCACCGCATAGGCTGTGCCTTCTCCGGTTTCCGCCACCTCGATATCGAGATTGACCCGGCAGCCGAAATGCTCTTCCAGGCATTGACGCAGGCGATCCCGGCCATTGACCTCCGCCAGCGTGCGCGCGGCCACCTTGAGCCGGATCGTATTGCCCTGCACGCCCAGCCATTCGCTATGGCGCGCCAATTCAGAGGCCAGGCCCGTGACAGGCAAGGACGCGGCCAGTTCATACCAGGGCTGATCCAATGCGATCACACCCGGCCTGGCCGCTCCGCCCCTGGCAGGCCGGGGGGTGGAATGCGCAGGCGCAGCGGAGGGCGTACGCAAGGCCGGGCCGCTTGCCCGGCCCTGGCGCGCCGGCCGCACTGGCGCTTCCATCTCATCATAGACCGGCAGATCGTCACCGGACGGCGGAAAAGCCGGAATATCCATATCCCAGGGCGGCATGTCGTCGTCCGGTGCGGCCGCCGGTGGCGCCGCACGGGTCTCGACCGCATCGGCTTGCGTCACCGCTTCCGCCTGGACCCGCGCTTCCGCCTGCGCGGCGTCAGCCGGCACTGCATCGTTGGCCGGCACAGAGGAACCTGCCGCCACTGCCGGAAGTTCGTCTCGGGTCGTCGCGACCTCGACGCCCTCTTGTGACGGCACGACGGGCGCGTCAACTTGACGCGGTTCGGCCTTGGCATCCGAAGGCGCAGGCACCGGCGGAACAGCCGGCTCCGCCGGGGTTGCCTGGATCGCCAGCGCATCATTGACAGCTTGCGCCGCCTCGGCGGCAGCGGCCGGCGCGACAGGAGCAGACTCGGGCTGCGGTGCAGCCGCCGGACCGCTGGCCGCAGACGTTCCGGCCATGACCGCCGCCTGCCCGCCCTCTACGACCGGAGCCGGAGCCACTACCGCAGGCGCTTCGGCCCGCACGTTCCCTGGCGCCGGCGCTGCGCCTGCCGCCCCACCCGCTGACGCCGACAGCGACAGCATGCGCAATACCGTCATGACGAAGCCGGCATACTCATCTGGCGCCAGCGCCAGCTCGCTGCGGCCATGCACCGCAACGGTATAGAACAGTTGAATGGCATCAGCGTCCATCCCTTGCGCCAGACGCACGATATCCGCCCCCAGCGGATCTTCCGGCGAAATGGCCGAAGGCACGCGCTGCGCCACCGCAATGCGTGACAGCAGCACCGCCAGATCCCCGAGCGCGCCGGCATAGGACAGGCCGCGCACCGAAAGTTCGTCGGCAATCGCCAGGATGGCCGAGCCGTCTTGCGCCAGCAGCGCCTCCAGCAGACGAATCAGATGGCGCTGGTCTATGGTGCCCAGCATGCCGCGCACGGCTTCGTCCGTCATGCTGCCCGCGCTGTAGGCAATCGCCTGATCTGTCAGCGAGAGCGCATCGCGCATGGACCCCGAAGCCGCCTGCGCAATCAGCCAGAGCGCCTGGGTTTCAAAGGGAATGCCTTCTTCGCCCAGCACATGGCTGAGGTGCCCCACAATGGCATCCGCCGACATCTGCTTCAAATTGAACTGCAGGCAACGGGACAGCACGGTGGGCGGTATTTTCTGCGGATCGGTCGTCGCCAGAATGAATTTCACGTAAGGCGGCGGCTCTTCCAGCGTCTTGAGCATGGCATTGAAGGCATGCCCGGACAGCATATGCACTTCGTCGATCATATAGACTTTGAAACGCGCTGCGCTGGGGGCATATGCCGCCTGCTCCAGCAACTGCGTCATTTCATCCACACCACGATTGGATGCGGCATCCAGCTCGACATAATCGACAAACCGCCCGGCATCAATTTCCGTGCAGGCGCGGCACTGGCCACAGGGCCGCGCCGTAATGCCGGTTTCGCAATTCAGCGACTTGGCCAGGATACGCGACAGCGTGGTCTTGCCCACCCCGCGCGTACCTGTGAACAGCCAGGCATGGTGCAGGCGCTGCGTCGTCAGCGCGTGCGTCAGGGCACGCACAACGTGGTCTTGGCCGACCAGAGTGTCAAAGGATTTCGGGCGCCACTTGCGGGCAAGGACCAGGTAACTCATTGCGCGATTGTAGAGCCTGTTGGCCCGGGTGCAAGATCACATTGCCAGATTATCCGGCCACGCCCCGGCCAGCGGGCGACACGCCAGGATAGAACTAGCCATATCGCTACGGCAAGCCTGATGGCGCCTTCAGAAAACAAACAAGCCCGGTGGCGAAAACGCCACCGGGCTTGTGAAAATTCAAAAGGCGAGCCTGACTCCGGCACTGACTCTGCACGACTATGGCTGCTTCGTTCCCGACCTGACCAGGTTCGCCGCCGAACCATGCGGAGGGGCCCGCCAAGCCGAATTCTAGCAGAGTTTCATTTTATCCGCTGCACGCCAGCAAAACCGCAATACGCCCCCCCGATGGCCCAGCGCCACAGCTGCCCGCCGGTTCATGCCTTACTGCCTGCGACGGCGGAACTGGGTCGTTACCAACAACAAGGCCAGGGCGATCAGCCCCCCGCCGCTCAAGTGAGCCAGCGACAGTTGCTCGTCCAGAAACACATAACCCCACAACACACCGAACAAGGGGATCAGAAACGTCACGGTCGTGGTGCGTACCGGGCCCACTTCTGCCAGCAAACGGAAAAACAGGATGTAGGCCAAGGACGTACAGACAAAACCCAGTGCAATCAGGGCCAGCCACGGCTTGATCCCTGCCCCGAGAACGGCCCCGCCCTGTTCAGGGTGCCAATACAGGGAAACCAGCAGCATCGGCAACAGGAATATTGTCGCCCCAACCTGACTGCCGAAAGCCAGCAGCCGGTTATCCATGCCCCCCTGGCGCGTAATCCATACGCGCGTCAGATAACCGACCGTCCCATAGCAGACGGTCGCGATCAGACAGGACAGCATACCGATCAGGACTTGCCAGTCCAGCGCGACCGGCCCGCTCTGCATCAACACCCAAACCCCCGCCAGGCCAGCGAAAATCCCCAGGATCTTGCTGATACTCACCTGCTCGCCAAAGAACAAGCCCCCCACCAGCACGCTCATCAGCGGCGTGTTGGCATTCAAAATGGCGCTATAGCCGGCAGGAATATAGAGGGAAGCAATGGTATAGCAAAGAAAAGGAATCCCCGACCCGATCACGCCCAGCACCAGCGCCGGGATCAGCCTGCCATCAAAAGAGAGCTTGATACGGGTGATTTTCAGCAGCGCATACAACCCCACTGCGGCGATGAACACACGCCCGAACACAGTCGGCATGACCCCCATCACCGGCGTACTGATACGCAGGAACATAAAGCTGCCTCCCCATACCGCCGCCAGCAACAATAACCTTGCCCAACTGTCCGCCTTCATTGAATTCCGCCTTTGCCACGACCAGCATCTCGTTATCCGTCCGCCACTGTATCGCCCGGCCTGGCTGCGCCTGGAAGAGCCAGTGCTTATGTCATGGGAATTGCTGCATTCCCGCCACACCTTTTCTCCCTGCGCCCCAGTGGCATGCCGCGCCCGGCCCACCCTGGCGGCCTTATGCCTCAGCCTGATTTTATTATCACAAAAAGGAATAACGACATCAAAGTAACATCACCGATACACATATAAACTGGCGAGGATCCTTCGGAACTCCTCCCCCATGAAACACGCAATCTTCACTACCGCCCTGAAAAGCTGCGCCGCTCTCGTGCTGGCCGCCTGCAGCCTGCCGGTCTTTGCCAATCAGCCCGTACTGGATGCCGCTGCGCTAGAGGCGCTGCGCAATTCGCCCGACGTACGCGTCATCGACATCCGTCCGCCTGCCGATTACGGCCAGGGACATATCCCCGGCGCCCTCTCCGCGCCCTATGGTTCCTGGCGCGGCCCGGCACATAGCCCCGGCCAGTTGCCGCCCTTGACCCGCCTGGCCGAACAGGTGCAGCAACTGGGCCTGGACCAGAACAGTCATGCGGTCGTGGTCTCCAGCGGTGCCGACATCACCGATTTCGGCGCGGCTGCGCGTGTTTACTGGACACTCAAGTATCTTGGCCTGGAAAACCTGTCCGTCCTCAATGGCGGCATGCAGGCTTGGCAGGAAGCGGCGCTGCCGCTGGAACAGACGACCGCCAGCGTTGCGCCCAGCCAATACGAACCCGTGCTCAACACCGCCATTCTGGCGACGCAAAGCGACGTTCAGGCACAAATCGGCAACCCTGACGCCCGCCTGGTCGATGCCCGTCCCAAGAACTTCTTCCTGGGCGAGGTCAAAGCCCCCACGGCTTCGACACCGGGCACCATCCAGGGCGCCGTCAACATCGAACACAGCCTTTGGTTCGAACCCGGCACGACGCGTGTCGTCAGCCAGGAAAAGGCACGCGAAATCGCAGCCCGCCAGTTCCCGGAAATGGTCGATGACACCATCGCCTTCTGCAATACCGGCCATTGGGCTGCTACGGACTGGTTTGCGCTCTCCGAGCTGGCCGGTGTGCCAAACGTCCGCATGTACCCGGAATCCCTGGCGGACTGGACCAATGCCGCCACCCCGCTCCCCATGGATAACGAACCCAGCCGTGGCAGCCAGATCAGCAACAAGCTCAAGAGCCTCTTCAACTGAGTCTTTCGCAATCTCCTGACAGGGCGGGCTTTTCCCGCAGCGGGCCGACATGACTGCCAACCCGCTGCCCGCCTGGCCCTTGCCCTCTTTCCTTTTCGCCTTTTCCACTATGTCACGCCTACCTCTCTCCCTTGCCATCGCAGTCGCATTTGCTGCGCTGGCCTGGTTCGTTTCGCTGCGCCAATCCCTGCTGTTCGTGGTCGGGCTGGGCATGGGCGGCATTCTGGCCGGCGCCCGCTTCGGTTTTACGACCGGCTGGCGCAAATTGATCGAAAACCGCGATGCCACCGGCGTGTTCGCGCAGTTGGTACTGCTGGCCGTTGCCGCCGCCATTTCCATCCCCTTGCTGGCCGCCTTCCCGACGGATCTGATGGCGGCCCTGGGCCCGCCCAGCTTCAGCCTGCTGATCGGTGCTTTCATTTTTGGTGCCTGCATGCAGATCGCCGACGGCTGCGGCTCCGGCACGCTGTACAAGGCAGGCATGGGCGTGCCCCTGAATATGGGTATCCTGCCGCTGTTCACCCTGGGCAGCTTCCTGGGTTCGGCACAGCTGGACGAATGGGTGTCGCTGGGCGCGGTCCCGCCTATCGGGCTGGTCAGCACCTATGGCCCCGGCAAGGCCTTGCTGCTGACGTTCATCGGCCTGCTGCTGGTCGGCGCGCTGGCTTTCGCCTGGGGCAAGCGTGGCGAACGCACATCGCGCTGGTTGGATCGCAAACTGGTGATTGCCGGCATCGGACTGGCGCTATTGGCCGTCCTGAACCTGATCATTGCTGGACAGCCCTGGGGTGTCGTTTATGGTTTCGGCCTGTGGGGCGCGAAAATATTCACTTCCCTGGGCGTGTTTGACCCCGCCGCGAACCCCTTCTGGGGCCAGCCTGGCAACTTCCATACCTTGTCACAGAACGTTCTGCTGGATGTCACGACCATCACCAACCTGGGCATCCTGGCCGGCGCGCTGTGGATTTCCGCTGGCAAGCCCGGTGCAGGCAAAGCCCTGACAGGCAAGCAATGGGTGATCGGCCTGATCGCCGGCTTCTTGCTGGGCTACAGTTCACGCCTGGCTTTCGGTTGCAACGTCGGCGCCATGGTCAGCGGCATCAGCACGGGCAGTGTGCATGGCTGGATCTGGATCGTGCTGGCCTTCGGCGGCTCCATTCTGGGTGTGCGCCTGCGCCGCCGCTACGGTTTCTAAGGACAGTTCATCATGCAGCGCAAAATTTCCCTCACGCTTTTCTGGGTTGTCCTGGCCGTATTCCTGGCCTGGGACTGGTCGGCTTCCGCCCCCATCAACCTGCGCAAGGAACCCGCCATCATTGCATTGGGGTCTGGCCAGGCGCCGACCGGCGGGCACTGCTCGGCGTTCTGAGCCCGCAAAACGCAATGCCTGCACCCGCCAGGCCCCCGGCAGCCCGGATCGCGCGGCAGCAACAGACTGCCGGCCACTGAACCCATAAAAAAAGTCGGTGTGAAAATTTTCACACCGACTTTTTTCTTGGCCGCCGCCCGTGATCCTTAAGCATCAGGGGGGTGGGCCTCAGGACGACTTTCAGTTCAACACTCGCTGCGGCACTCGGCCCTGCGCTCAGTACAACTGATAACGCTGGCGGTAACGGAAGGTTTGTTCAGGTTTTTCGGCAATGCGGAAGAACCATTCGATTTCCGTTCCGGGATCCAGGGTGCCGTTCGATGCCTGGCGGGGGTCATAAACCAGGAAGTAAACGGTTTCCCCACGCTTGATCCGCTGACCATTCGCCAGGCCGACAAAGCGCGGCAGTTCCGGACGATCGCCATCGGCCTGTACTCGCATATCCGACACGGTGTAGTCCCTGTCATGGGCCGTCATGCTGAACAGGACGCCCGCATTCCATGCTTTGCTGCCAGCCGGATCCTGCTGGTTGACGGCCACGGTATTCATCCAATCATGCGGCCAGCCCAGCTGCGGCTGAACGCCCCCACGGGTGGGGTACAGATTGTCGGGGTCATCATAGGCGCCATGCGTCCTGAGCAGCAGCCCGGGATAATCCTGCTCTTTCACCACCTCGACCGCCACCTGCTGAGGCTGGGTCTTGACGATGCCATCGCTGGTAATGAACTGGTAAACATAGCGGCCAGGATACTGGGGCGTGAAGCTCAAGTTCTCGGTATCCACCGCCTCGACCTGTGCGCTGCCTTTTGGCTGCTCGATCAGTGTCCAGAGCGGATACAGCTTGTCGCCATCGGGGTCGCTCATGCTGATCGGCATCAGGTCGATGCGCTGTCCGACGAGATAAGGTTGCGCTGCGGTGCCCAAATGACTGCCCACCTGCTTGTTGGCGATGGACGTCCAGAGTATCGAGAACTCGCCATAGGCGTAATGATAGAGCCCGGCATATACCGGCGGGTTGTTGACTGCCTTGACATGGATGCTACCAGACGCGGCCTGGCTACGTACGCCTTTGCTGTCCACCACCACCAGGTCAACGACATACCGCCCCGGTTTATCGGCTTTCATGCTGGCCGTTTTGCCGTCGTTCAGTACCTGCAACGTCGCTGCGCTGCCGTCTGGCGTATCAGTCACGGCCCATTCGCATGTCAGTTCATCGCCATTCTGGTCGCTGCCGCCGCACCCGAACTTGATATCCTGATTGACCAGAGCGGTTGCAGCCGTCACCCCGACACTTGCCTTCGGCCTGTAATTGGCGCCACGCTTGGCGGTATAAACCGCCTCGACCGGCAAGCTGTCCGCCTGACCATCGTTGGCGATCAAGCGCACGCGATAGTCGCCCAACACCGTAGGCGTGAACTGTGTCGTGCTCCAGATGGGCGCGGACCAATCTGGCGGCGTGAACCCTTGCGGATAGTCCAGCAACTCCAGTCTATGCTTGCCCCAAAGCTGATCCCCATCAAGATCGTAGGATGAAAACGCGCTGATATTGGTGAGTTGGCCCAGCTCCATCTCATAGGTCTCGGTCGTCGTGACCGGATCCAGTCGCGCGACGGGCGGCGTATTGGCTGCCCCCGCGGGCTTGACCACATTCAGCAGCGCAGAAGCCTGGCTGTAGAGCTGGCCGTCGAAGACTTGCAGCGACACCGCCCAATCACCTGCCGCGATATCCGGCGTCATGCGGAATTCGACCTGCTTGCCTTTGAGCTTGTTTGCAATCTGGGAGCCTTGCGTCCAGCTCGTTGCGCCCCAGCGGTAGCTGAGTTCGTCACCATCGGCGTCCGTGCTTCCGCTTGCGCTGAACACGACTTCCTGACCACGCTCGACCTGATATTTTTTATTCCTGCCAGTCAAGGGTTCCACCGGCGCGCCACCGATAGACACCACGGTGATATTTGCTACCGGGGCGACATTCCCTTTCGACGCGCGCACCAGCACCTCACGCGGCTGGCTGACCTGGTCACCATAGTTGACGATCAGCAAAGCCAGGTATTCCCCCTCCACATCCGCATGGAAGCGCGCCTTGGCCGTCGTCGCATCTGTCAGTGCGGCCTGGGAACCCGCGGGTTTGGACAGCAGCGTCCAGCGATACACCAGCGCACTGGCGTCACCGTCGCTGGGCGCAACACTCTGGCTGCCATCCAGCACCACCTCGGCGCTCAGCGGCACATCCTGCACCGGGGCGGCAATTGCCACCGGCACCTTGGTCGTTGCCGTAATGGTCACGCTATCGGAGGCGCTATCCACCACTCCATCGTTGACCGTCAACGTCGCGGTATAGCGGCCCGGCAGATCAGCCATGAAGCTGGGATTCACGATGCCGGCATCGGCATACACCGCGCTGCTGCCCATCGGTTTTTCAGGCAGGCTCCAGGTGTAGCGCAAGCTGTTGCCATTGGTACCGGGCGCACTGGCGCTGCCGTCAAGCTGCACGACGGTTCCCATCGGTACCACCTGATCGGCCCCGGCATTGGCTACCGGGCTTTTCGTTACCGGGCGCTCACCCCCATCGCCATCCCCGCCGCCACCGCCGCACGCGGCCAGCACCAGAGGAAGGCCAAGCAACATCATGTACTTGTTCAGTTTCATGCTGGTCTCTTTCTGTTCAAAAAATCGGATTTATCCATTCAGCCGGCAAAACCGGGTCCTTGCGCACCCGCTTTGGGCGAATGCGTACTTGCTGCCTTTGTTATCTGGCATCAGTCCTTACGTCGCAGGGGTGCATCCAGGAACGGCAGACACGATGTCAAAAATTCAGGGTCATCCCCAGCCTGGCGGTTCGCCCAGGTGCCGGCACCATGCCCAGGCTGAGAGGATCAACGTAGTAACGGTCGGTCAGGTTGTCGATGTTGAAATCCACCGACACGGCCTCGCTGTACTGATAGCGGGCGTAAATATCCACGACCTTGTAGTCCTGCCAGAGCGTCGGCCAATTGAAGGCGCGCTTGGTGTCATCATTGAATTTCGGCGTCGGGTTGCGTTTGCCCATCAGTGTCAGGCGAGCGCCCAGGTCCAGCTTGCCGTCCAGCCAGCGCGTGCCCAGCAACACACTGGCATGCCATTTCGGCGGAATCATGTCGTTGAAATAGGACGCCGCAACACCATAGTTATTGCAGTCATCGCTCCGATAGCTGCCCTCATGGCAGACTTCGATGAAGTTGTAGCGGGTGCCGCTCAGGCGGGTATAGATACGCCCGGCGTCATAATCCAGGGTGGCTTCGAAACCGCGCAGCTTGACGCTGCGGATATTGCGCATCACGAAGTCCTGCTGCAGGTTTTCCCACTCGTTGGGCGAAGTACGCGTCAGGTAATCGCTGGTCTTGTTGCGGAAGTAGGCCGCCTTGAATGCCAGCCTGTCGTTGCTGCGCAGCACATCGTTGGTCAACAGGTTCAGGCCGAATTCACGATTGCGGGTATGCTCCGGCCGCAGCGGCACGCCGGGCGCAGGTTGTACCGACCAGCCCTGGGTGGCTTCGAACAGGCTGGGCATGCGCAGCGCTTCGGCATGGCGCGCATAGAACTGCAGGCCATTGAGCCAGGGCTCCCAGCTGATGCTGTAAACCGGCACCGTTCCGCTATTGCGGGTTTTATAGTGATAGGCGCAGGCCACGCCATCGCACAATTCCATCGGCACGGCGACATATTGCTGGCAGGTTTCTACGCCCTGGGCATTCATGGCCCATTTGCCGCACTCATAGCGCATGTCGGTACTCAGCTTGCCGTCCCGGGTACGGGAGTTCTGGTAGCGCAGACCGTAATTGATCTGCCACTCCGGTGCAGGCTGCCAGTGCCAGTCCATATACAGGCTGTACTCCCGGCGGTTGCCCTCGCGCCCTGCGGCGTCATCCAGCGCCCCGGTGGACGGATCGGTCGAGATTTTCTCGTGCTGGAAGGTAGCCCCATAGCTGAGCGTATGTTCGCCCCAGACCTCGAATTGCGAGGTATTGCCGAGTTCCGCTCCGATGCGCCGGTATGTCTCAGGTTCCGGCGCTCCCCCCGCCTCTGCACCGGCGGAGGCCTGGTCTTCCGAAGCGTAGTTGCGGTTCAGGCTGTCCGTATGCGTCATCCAGACCTTGGTACGCAAATCCAGCCAGGATTGATCTGCCGGCTGCCAGTGATGCGTCAGCGTGGCTGTCTGCGCCGTCACTTCGCTGTTCTGCGTCTGGTAAATCTTGTTGAACCACATCAGCTGCGATGGCATCAGTTCGCCATATTCGCTGTGGTAGCGCAGGTAGCTCAGTTCGATATCCTGCGCCTCTGACAGCTGCAGCTTGCCTTTCAGCAGCTGTGAATTGCTTTCGTTGTTGCTGTTGAGCACGCGTTCGCCGGTATAGAAACGCGTGGTGCCGCCATTCGTAATGGTGGCCGTGTCGTAGTAGATGCTGGGGGGCGGATCGGTCAGGGTAATGACGGGCTCGGCGCCTTTGCCGTGTTTGCCGGCAAAATAAGTCCCCTGGCGGCGGGTGGAGAGCGCCGCCACCAGCTCCAGTTTTTCGCTGCGCCAGGCACCAGCAACGCTGGCAGCATAGCTGTAAGGGTCCAGCGTGCCGGGACGGTCGAAATTCTCGTCGTTGCGGAACGTATCCGGCATCTGGTACTGCCCGCCACACAGGGCTGCCGGATCGCAATTCAGCCGGTAGGTGCCAGCATTGAACATGCCCCCCGCCGTTCCCGGCGCGGGCGCGGCGCTGCTGTTGCCCGAGGTACTGCCGCGCACGCGTATGCCCCAGCTTTCATCATCATTCTTGATAATGTCGCGGGCATTGATGGTGCGCATTGCAACGACACCGCCCGTGGCACCCGTGCCCAGCGCGCCGGCTACCGGCCCTTTGCTGATTTCTATGCCGCCGATCAGGTCGGGATCGACATAGGAGCGTGAGGCCACGCCTGAGTACCCGCGATAGACGGTGGTTTCCTGGCGTGCGCCATCCACCAGCACCGGTACGCGGCCCTGGCCCTGCATCCCGCGGATATTGATATCCAGGCCACCGGAATTGCGGTTTTCACCAACCAGCACGCCGGGAATGCCCTGGAAGATGTCGCCCACCGAAGTGCCGCGAAAGCGCTCGATATCATCCTGGGACAAGTAATTCACGCTGGCCGCCGTGCGATAGACCTCATCGGCGGGCTTGGGGTCGTTTCCCAGGACTTCCACCGCATCCAGTTTCGCAACCCCCTCGCCGTCAGGCGAGGGGGCCAGCCGCAAGCGATAACCGCCATCTGCCGCACGATAGGCCTGCAAACCTGTTCCAGACAGCAGACGGACCAGCGCGACATCGACGCTGTAGCGGCCACGCACGCCCGGGCTGCTGCGCCCGGCGGTCAAGCGCGTATCGGCCAGCACCATGACGCCAGCCCGGGCGCCGAAACGGCTCAGCACATCATCCAGACTTCCTGCCTGGATCTCGAAGTCGCGCTCGGCCTCGGCGGCAACGGCCGCAGCCTGGGCATGGACGCCGTCCGGCGCGTAGGCTGCCAACAGCAGCAGGCTGACAAGAGAAACACGGAACCGCATTGGCATTCCTGAAAAGTGGTCACCAGGCCCCACCGCAGCCATGCTCGCGGTGGGGCTTACATATGGGTTAACACTTCAGAAATGAGAAAGCGCCTCGTTGTTACACTTTTTCTTGTTGGACACGTACCCAGTAGCGAGACACGCGCCGTATCTGCAGCGACAAATCCCGCGCCAGGGCGTCCAGGATAAGATCGGTGTCGCGCAAGGGAAAAGCGCCTGTCACCGTCAGATGAGCGATATCGGGATCGCACTGGATGATGCCGCTGCGATAGCGCGCCAACTCTTCCAGGAAGCGATCGAGCCGCATCCGGCTGACCGCCAGCATGCCTTGCTGCCACGCCGCCGGATCCCCCTGGATGGGCTGAACCTGCTGCTGGACATTGAGCCCGAAATCCAGTTGCTGCCCGGCGGCCAGCTCCTGCGCCTGCGGCAAGGTGGGCCCGGTCACGCGCACGCGTTTTTCCAGTACGCTCAAACGCGTCGCGGCGCCATCATCCAGCAAACGGGCCATGAAACGCGTTCCCAGGGGCTGCATCACACCCGCAGTGGTATGTACGGACATGGCCTGCTTCAAGGCTGGGTTGGCGGCGGTTTGTACCAGTATCTCGCCGCGCTGCAACCATAAACTATGGCCAGCCTCATCCGCCGTGATATCCAGCGCGGTGTCGGTATTGAGCCAAACACTGGCTCCGTCCGCCAGAATGATTTCGCGGGTTTCCCCCTTGGCGGTGCGATAGGCCGCATTCCAGGCCGGCCACGATTGGGTTCCATGCCAGACTGCGCCGGCACCCAGTGCAAACGCGCCGCCCAGCATCAAGGTCTTGAGCGCGGCGCGGCGGCCATGCCCCACACCCGCCTGGTGCAAGACCCGCACGGCCGCGCGTGGCGCCAGACTGGAGGTATTGCCGCGCAAGCGTGCTCCCACCGAGACGACCCCCTGCCAGGCACGTTCATGATCCGGGTGTTCGGCCCGCCAGCGCCGACAGGCCGCTTCGGCCGCTCCGCTGGCATCGTCATTCACCCGCAACAGCCAGTCAATCGCCTGATCCAGCAGCTTTTCATTCATCGGCAGAACCGCCCCCGCCGCGTTTTCGGTACAGGCATCCAGTCCGGCAGCCTGCGGCGCCGTCCTGCGACCCATGCCCGATGCTCCGGCCTGCCGCCCGCTTCCGGTACCTGTTCGTAGGGTCATGCCGACTTATCCCAACATCGCGAAATAGCAGTGCTTGATCCCCTGCGCGACGGCTTTCTTGACGACATTCACGCTCAGGTTCAGCTCCTCGGCTATGGCCGTGCTGGTCAGGCCTTCCAGTTGGGACATCAGGAAAATCAGGCGCGTGCGCGCAGGCAGGCCATCCAGGACGGCACATGCCTGCTCCAGCGCCTGCACTGCCATCAATTGCTCTTCCGGCGAAGGCGACAGGGGCTCCGGCAGACTTTGCAGGGATTCCTGATACGCCTGCACAATCCGCTCGTGCCGGGCATGGTTGAGCAGGACATTGCGCGCGACCGTTGTCAGATAGGCGCGCGGGGCTTTCAGCACCTGGGCCAGATCGGCGCGCATGATGCGCTCAAACGTGTCATGCGCCAGATCCTGAGCCTGGGAAGCATCCGGCAAACGCCGACGCAGCAAGGCTACCAGCCAGACATGATTATCCCGGTATAGATTATGAAGATCGGAAGACGAGGACGGCGTGGCAGCCTGCCCAAGACTGGAGGCGGAAGAGGTCATGGAGATACCTGGCCGGCGGCGGCAAGCAAGCTCCCGCACCGAATTAATGTAAATCAATCTCAGTATTGGAGCATAACTGGCCTCTCAGCAAAAGAAAACAACTGCCGCCGGCCGCTGCATGCGCGCAACAACCCAGCCGGACGGCAGCGCCTTGCGCGCCTGCCGTCCGGCGATTGAAAGCCATCAACGGGCCGGTGCGCTGCCCATGTCCAGCCAGAGATCGAGCCTTGGGAAGTACAGCGCAGCCTTCGCAGCACTGCGGGTAAGCGCCGTCACCTGATCAAGGTAACGGTTCATCTGGGGCTGGTAGCGCCCTCGCATGCGGCGGGCAAAGGCAGCCTCATCCTCATCCGGCCAGGGCGTGCCGGTTTTGTAATCGACAATCAGCCAGGTGCCATCGTCCTCGAAGGCCAGATCCAGTATGGATACTTTGCCCGAGGCATCCAGCAGCGGCCACTCCCGGCGTGCCGCCGCACGCTGCAGCAGCCAGCGGCCGCGCCCGTTGCGCAAGGTCGCCAACAGGATTTCCAGGACTTCGGCCGCGTCTTGCGCTGCATGCATGGTGCGCGTCCCTGCCCGCGTCAACTGCCGCGCCATGATGCCCAGACTGCTGCGCAAGCGCGCTTCCGGCCATTCATTCAGGCCATCCTGGCCCAGGCGCGTCAACCAGCCGTGCACCAATGTACCGATGGCTGCCTGACGGCTCTCCGCTTCCCCCCACTGCACGCCCTCCCCTACCGGCGCAGGCTGGCCGCCAGACGTTTCCGCATCTTGCTCCCGGGTCGGCGCCGCTCCTGGCAAGGCCAGCAAATCTGCATGGGCAATGCGCTGCAGCATGGCGCCGTGCAGCCCTTGCGCCCCATCCTGCCCGGCGTCGGCTTCGGGCAAGCTCACCGGAACCGCTTTGTCGGCCTCATCCAGCAAAGGCCACAAACGTCCCAACAAGCTGCTGCCGGCGGGCTGACGCAACTGCCCGCTGTCATCCAGCATGACACTACCGACCAGATGCAGGCGCTGGCGCGCGCGCGTGGCGGCCACGTACAGCAGTCGATCCACTTCATAATCGCCGCGCACCTTTTCACGCCGGCCGATATAGCGCGACAAAGGATCCGGCTCGACCTGCGCGCGCGGCTTGGCCGGCCCGAACAGGACATTGCCCGCCACATGCTCGAAACTCAAGAGCGGCGTCGAAGCGGCCCGAGGCACCCGGTGCAGGCCATAAAGAATCACCGTATCGAACTGCAAGCCCTTGGATTTGTGCATGGTCATGATTTCCACGACCGGGCCACTTCCCGGCTCAGGCTGCCCTGAGGCGAACAAGCGCGCCAGGGCGGCATCCAGCGCCGCGACATCCAGTTCCCCATAAGGCGCCAGCTTTTCCAGCAACACAAACACACTCTCGGCATCCTCGGCCGCACTGCTGCCGGCATAAAGCCGGGCCCCCCCGAGCCGCTGCCAGATCGCCTCCACCCAGGCCGCCCAGGGGAGCGCACCGTTATCGTTGCCGCCATCAAGCAAAATGGCCGCGACTTGCAACAGGCGGTCGCGCTCCTGCGGCGGCAATGCCGCCACTGCCGCACCCAATGGCGTATCGGGTTGCGCCACCAGGCACTCCCTCAGAACTTGCGGCACCGGACGCTCGTGGCGGCTGCCGAACAATGCAGCCAGGGTATTCAATGTCAAACCGCACCAAGGCGCCCGCAATACCGCCAGCCAGGCCAGACGGTCTCCCGGATGCACCAGCGCTCGCACCAGCTGCACCAAGTCGGCTACCACATGCCGCTGCGCCAGCGGTACCAGTTCTACGGCCCGGCAACCGATGCCGGCGCGTGTCAGCGCCCGCACCAACTCGCCCAGGTGGGTTCTGGCGCGCACCAGCACAGCCACGGTCTGCGGTTTGCCCGCGCTGGCGTCCAGGGCTTCGCGCACCAGCCGTTCCGTCACCGCCAAAGCTGCGGTATCTGCTTGCGCCGCATGTTTACCCCAGGCGGCATGAAAACGTACCGCCCGGCCCGGCAAGGCAGGGTTGAACGCCACCGAGCGCGTATAGGCCACGGCGCCGAGTTCAGCCGTCTCTTCCTCACGAGAAGGCAACAAACTGCCAAAGCGCTGGTTCACCCATTCCACCACCCCTGCCTGGGAACGGAAATTGTCAGTCAGATTCAGGGATTCCAAGCGCAACTCCCCGATTCCGTTCTTCCGTACCTGCAGGAACAATCCCACTTCTGCCTTGCGAAAACGATAGATCGACTGCATCGGATCGCCCACCAGGAACAGCGTACGGCCATCGGCCTGCATCCAGCCGGACGTCAGCTTTTCCAGCAGCCGTACCTGCGACAGGCTGGTGTCCTGGAACTCATCAATCAGTAAATGCCGGATCGACGCATCCAGCTTCAGCAACAGCTCTCCGGGATCCTCCGCAGAGCCCAGGGCGGCTTCGGCACGCTGGGAGATTTCCGTGAAATCGACCTCTCCCTCCTGGGCGAAACGCACGCGCAATTGCGCCGCCGCCAAACGCAGTACGCGCCACTGTGCCTCCAGGATTTCCCACTGCGCATCGGAAAAACGGGCCGGCGGCAACTCACGCAGCGCAGCCAGGGCAGGCGCCCAGGCTGCATCCTGCGCCTGCGCTTCCAGCCAGCCCCCCAGAATGTCTTTCTGCACGCTCTTGGGCGGGCACCCGAGATTCTTATTGAGCCCCCTGGGCGAGCGCGGCCTGCCCTCGCTGGTCAGCAACAGATCCGCCAGCGCCACCCAGGCCTGCACATCGTCCACCGATCGCCCCAAGGGCGGCACCCAGTCGCGTAGCGGCGCCAGGCGGTGATCCGGGCTGATTTCGTCCAGGCTGGCAGCAGCCAGTCTGGCAGCGGGCGCCAGCACCTCTTCCCAACCAAGTGGCAAGCGCTTGGCGGCGGCTTCGATATCCGCATGGATAAAATGCGCCAGTGTCGCTTCCTGCCCTTCCCTATCCAGCCCATGACGCAGCAACGGCATCCACTGATCGCGCTGCGCCAACATGCTGGCGATGGCCTCCACGGCGGCGGCGACATCCACATCCATATGGGCCAGCAGGCGCCGCACAGACGTCTCGGAATCCGCCATGCGCAGTGTTTCCAGCGCCGCCGCTTCGTAATGGCTCCACGCATTTTCTGCGATGCCCGGCATCCCGCCCAGCTCGGAGAGCCAGGGCATGCTGCGTACCAGCCGCGCGCAGAAGGAGTCAATGGTCTGAATGGCCAGCCGCGCCGGATGCTTGAGCAATTGCCAATCTTTTTCCGCATCACGAGCCAGCGCCTGGCGGGCCAGACGCCAGCTGGCGCGCAGATGCGGCGCCTCGGGCTCGATAGCGCTGGCCGCATGGCGCAACTTCTCCAGCACTCGCGCATGCATTTCCGACGCCGCGCGGCGGGTAAAGGTAATGGCGACGATTTCCTCGGGACGTTCCACCGTTGCCAGCAACGCGAGGATACGATCCGTCAGCAACTCCGTTTTGCCTGAGCCGGCTGGCGCCTGCACCACAAAGGAGTGCGTGGGATCCAAAGCCTGACGGCGCTGGGGTGCATCCGCCGGTTCACGTACCGACGCCGGGTTCAGCGCAGGCGTCGTCATCGGCGGCGGGGCTGCCGGACGGCTGGTGTCATCGGAATGGTCAAAATCAAACCCCTGTTGCATCGTACTCATGCTTCCTCCTCCCGTTGCAGCCGGAGGAACGGCAACGCGTCGCAATACACCAGGTCCTGCGCCTGCAGGACGAAATTGGCGGCATAGCCGCGCCCGAACTCATCGGCCAGCGTGCCGATGGCCGCCTCCCAGCGCCGCAGCACTGTCGGCCAATCCTGCCCCTCAAAGGTTTTGCTTGCCTCGACCGGCGTCACACCCTTGATGCCCAGATCCTCCGCACCCAAGCCTTTGGCGCGGATGTGCCGGGCATGCACCTGCGCCAGCATCAGGCCGGCGATGCCCACTTCCGCCGTCCCCGCCTGCGCCGCCAGGATGGCCGCATAGAAAGGCAACTGCAGATTGACCGGCCGTTGGCGCGACCAGTCCGCTTCTGGAAAGGCCTCGCCCATGCCGGTCTTGTAGTCGATGATCAGCAAGCTGCCATCACCCAGCTGGTCGATACGATCCACCCGGGCATTGAGCGCCAGTCGGCCATGCTCCCACTGATAACGTTCCTCACGCTGGTAAATGGCAAAGGGCGGCCTGGCCGCTTCCGCATCGCACCAGTCAGCCAACAGGCCGCGAGCCCGTTCGCACTCCAGTTCACGCAGCGCCGGTTCATAGCTGCCCAAATGCGCCTCTGCCGCCTGCTGCACGATTTCGGCCAGCAGCGCCGTCAGGCGTCCCTCCGCCAGCGCGGCATGCAGGCTATCCTGATCCGGCAGCATATGGCCCAGCAATTCCAGCGCTTCATGCAGGAACTGGCCTCGCACATTCATGCCTGCCACCGGCTCATAGGCAGGCAGCTCCCGCCCGCCCAGCCTGTGCCGCACAAATGCCCAGAGCGGATTGCGCGCCTGGGTATCCAGCACATCCAGCCCGCCGGTCACTCTTTCGCCTTCGGCCAAGGGCGGCCCTTGGCTATCATCCAGCTCATCGAGTTGCAAGGCAGGCAGCCCCCCCCCTCCCGCCTGCGGTGTCGCCAAGGGCAAGGCGGCAATGAAAGGGGATGGCCGCAACTCCCGCTCGCCCTCCCGCTCGGCATGACTGAATATCACCTCGGGCGCGCCGCGCAACAAGGCCTCATAGATCTGCGCAGCCCAGGCACGCTCGCGGCTGGCTGTTGCCCGGGGCGCCCCAGCACGCCGCAGGGCGGTCGCAGGAATCAGCGGATTGGGTTTGGGAGAAGCCGGTAACACCTCATCGGTCAGCCCCATGACCCAGAGGCCATCCCAACGCCCCCCTTCGGCCTCCAGCAGTCCCAGGACATCCAGCCGCGCGCGGAAATCACGCTGCGGCTGGAACTGCATGCTGTCCGCCAAACGTTCCAGCAAGGCCACGGCCATACGGCCACCCAGGCGTCCGGCCACGGGGTCCAGGGCGGCAAAGCGTGCCAGCGCTTCGCCAAACGCTTCCAGTACCTGATAGCTCACGCTATCCAGGGCCTGCCGGCCCGGAAAGCCCAGTGCATCCAGCACACGCCTGATGGCCGCAGCCCAGACAGCCGCGCTGGCGCTGCCTTGTGGTTCGCGCCAGCGCTCGCAGGCCTGAGCCCAGCGGGCGGCAAATGCGGGGCTGCCTTCCTGCAAGGTCTTGTTCCAATAGGCCGGACTGATCACACTCCAGCCGCGTCGGCGCCACTGCGCATCCATGGCGGCAGGCGGCCAGCGCAGGCCATCCCAATCCACATGCCCGGCCAGCAAGGCGGCCCCCAGCACCGGCGCCGCACCACCGTTGTACTCATCCCAGCCTGCCACCGCGTTCAACCAGGCCAGGGCGGCACGCACGGCCGGCCATTGCGGCAAAGGCCGCGCCACGGAAATATTGAACCAGGCCGATTCAGGCAAAGCGGGATCCAGCGGCCGCAGGGCACGCGCCAACACGCGCCGGGCCAGCGGCGCATCCGCCTCCAGGCCCGAAGCCACGATGGCAAACCGCCCTTCCGGTTTGGCAGCCAGCTGTTGCGCAGCCCAGGCCGCCGCTTCGCGCCACTCAGCCGCATGATCTACCGCCATCACCCGCCTGGCCTGCCCGGCCTCCGCCTGGGCTTCGGTCAGCGCCAGGCACTCGGTGCCCGCTTCGCGCGCCAAGGTCAGGATCCGTTGCAGGCGCGGCGACTGCTCGGTAAATCCAGCCAAGACCAGCACACGTGGCCAGCGGATCGCTCCCTGCCGCATGGCTTCCAGCACCCGGACAATGGCTTGATTGGCATCCTCCGCATCCAGCGCCCGCAGCTTTTCCAGATAAGCGGCGCGCCACACGAGAAAACGGCGATATTCATCCGTTTCCTCCGGGCCCAGCACCTCGATCTGCCATTCATCGAGCAGCGCATCGGCATCACGAGCCAGCGCGGCGGCCTGGGCGGCATCCATCAACAGACGCTCTGCTTCCGCTTCGTGGATCACATCCATCCAGACCATGGCCGATGCGAAGGTATCCAGCCAGTGCGCCGGCAGCCAGGCATCCGGCACAAACGCCAGGCTCTCGGCCGCTTCGCGGTACCAGGAAGCCAGCGGCACAATATGGGGCAGCTCACTGACCTGCCGGGTACTGCGCAGCCCCTCGGCCAATGCCTGCGTCAAGCGGCGCGCCCAACGATTATTGACGGTCAGAACCAGCGTTCCGGCGGCCGGCAACTCGGCCAGGGCCGGGATGTCGATACTGGGCAGGATGTGAGGAAAATCGGACATGGCGTTTGGTTTCACAGCAGGCAAAGGCAAGCCGGGATCATAGCGCGCCAGCCTGAGGCCAGCACCCCGCGCCAGGCCCGCATACGCCCACCACCCGCATGCCTCACGTGCAAAGATACGTGTTTAGCAGTTACAATAATGGATTACCGTGCCGTTCCGTCTCCATAGTTCAACGGATAGAACAAGAACCTCCTAAGTTCTAGATACAGGTTCGATTCCTGTTGGAGACGCCAAGCGCAGGCACAAGCCTTGGATTCCATCCGCGCCTCGGCCCCGGCGTTTTGAGCCATATTGGCTTGGAACACATATCGTCCCAGACAAAGCAAAAGCGCCCGCTGCCAGCCAGCGGGCGCTTTTTTCTTGGTCTTACCCGGCCTGGCGCCTGGCGCACAGTTCCTGAGACGTTTCCGCCGTACCAGACGGGATGGGCCAACTTTCCCGGCCACCCGACGGCCGCAGGAAACAGTCTTGGGCAAACGCTGAACCCTGCTTAATCCTGCACCGGGGCGCTGATCGCCGTTTCTGTGGAAATCGTGATGCGCTCCGTGGAAACAGATACAGGTGCGGCTACAGGCGCAGGTGCGGGTGTGTTTGCAGAAACCGCTGCAGGTGTAGCAACAGATGCAGGCACAGGTTCGCTGGCAACGCCTACTGCCTGGGCGGCGGCCACCTCGACCAGCTGGCCTTGCATGGGTTGACCGTCCTTGTGATGGCTGCGGTCAAACGTAAAGATGCGGCCAAATACCACCTGTACCCATTCGGGATAGTTGTATGCCGTGCCCCGGTTATGGTCGATGATCGCTCCGATTCCGCCACCAAAGAGGATATTGCCGAACATCCCCGCGCCTGCCCGGGAAATGGCAACGCCGCTTGCCTCATCGCTGCGCTGGGCGGAGCGGCAGCTGATATTCAGGTCTTCCCCTGATTTGTTCACCATTGCATGCTTGCCCGAGTCTATCTCGTACACCCCTTTGTCGTTGGTCAGCTCACATTTGGCGTCCGCGACCACTGCCCCCTGTTCATCCAGGGCATCCACGCGCACCAGTTGCGTTTTCTCAGCCGTGATGGAAGCGCATGCCTGTAATAAAACAATAGGAATCAAAATCAGAACTTTTTTCATTTTTAGTTAGAAAATCTGGAGGTTTGCGAATAATACACAGTTTGTTACCAGACCTCTACGGAGACCCTTCCGTCTATCTGCGCAACGCGCCCCTTTTTTTCTGACGATGCTTTCATTACACCGTATTACCCCCATACGCCAAGGCGGCAGCCTACGCCGCTGAAACCGCTACCATGTCGGTTATCCATTTCGCTGCCTGCCTTATGGCACCGGCCTGGATCAAGGCCGATATACGCAGCGGACATTTCCGGATTTTCCAAAGGAACTGCCATGAACCTTTCCGTACTGGGCCGTTATGCCGTTTTCCTGGCCTGTATTGCCTATACCGTGATTTCGCTGCCGCTATTGCTGGCCGCCGGTCATTTTTCCTGGGCCTGGCTGCCAACGCTGATCACGTTGGCACTCTGTATTCTGGGCATTTACGATTTACGGCAGACTGCCCACGCCGTGCGGCGCAATTATCCGGTTTCCGGCAATGTCCGTTATCTGGTGGAAAGCTTCCGCACGGAAATCCGCCAATATCTGATCGAAGGGGATAACGAAGCCCTGCCGTTCTCACGCGCGCAGCGCGCATTGGTCTATTCGCGCGCCAAGCAGCAAAGCGCTGACAAAGCCTTCGGTTCCCTGCTGGATGTGTACCAGGCCAGCTATGAATTCATGGCGCATTCGATCCGGCCTGCGCCACTGGCCGACCCTGCCAGTTTCCGTGTCGATGTCGGCGGCCCGGCCTGTCGCCAGCCCTACTCCATTTCCGTTTTCAATATTTCCGCCATGAGTTTCGGCGCACTGAGCGCCAACGCCATCCGCGCGCTGAATCGTGGCGCACGCCTGGGCAATTTCATTCATGACACTGGCGAAGGCGCCATCAGTCCGTATCACCGCGAATATGGCGGCGATCTGACCTGGGAACTGGGCAGCGGCTATTTCGGCTGTAGGAACGCGGAGGGGCGCTTCGACCCTGCCCTCTTCGCCAGCAACGCCGCCGATCCCCAGGTCAAGATGATTGAAATCAAGCTGAGCCAAGGCGCCAAGCCCGGCCATGGGGGCATTCTGCCCAAGGAAAAAATCACACCGGAAATCGCCGCGACCCGTGGGGTACCGATGGACCGTGATTGCGTATCGCCATCGAGCCACAGCGCGTTCAGTACACCGCTGGAATTGCTGCAGTTCATCGAACAGCTGCGAGAACTGTCCGGTGGCAAGCCCGTCGGCTTCAAGCTCTGTATCGGGCATCCCTGGGAATTCATGGCCATTGCCAAGGCCATGCATGAAACTGGCATCCTGCCCGACTTCATCGTCGTGGATGGCAAGGAAGGCGGCACGGGCGCAGCTCCCCTGGAATTCATCGACCATATGGGGCTGCCACTGCGTGAAGGCCTGCTGTTCGTTCACAACACCCTGGTCGGCCTGAACCTGCGGCAGTCCATACGAATTGGCGCCAGCGGCAAGATCATCAGCGCCTTCGATATTGCCAGTGTCATTGCCATGGGCGCGGATTGGGCCAACTCGGCACGCGGCTTCATGTTCGCCATCGGCTGTATTCAGTCGCAATCCTGCCATACCAACCGCTGCCCCACCGGCGTCGCCACCCAGGATCCGCAACGGCAGCAAGCGCTGGTGGTACCGGACAAGGCCGAACGCGTCTTTCACTACCACCAGAACACGCTCAAGGCCCTGGCCGAGCTATTGGCTGCCGCCGGCCTGTCGCACCCTTCGGAAGTGCAGGCCCGCCATCTGGCCAGGCGCATGACGGGGACGGAAATCCGTCTTTATTCCCAGTTGCACCATTTTCTCAAGCCGGGAGAACTGCTTTCCGGCCAGATCGGCAGCGAGTTCTATGACCGCATGTGGCACATGGCCCGGCCTGACAGTTTCGAACCGGTTCAGGTGTAAGCTCACGCCGGCAGTCAGATCACGCCGGCAATTGGCATGGTCAGATTGTGCCTGGTCATGATTGCGGATGGCGGCGCACGGCCGTGCGCCACCGCCGCCCCAGCCACGCCAGCCCGACGCCCGCCAGGCCCAGGCAAAAGCCATAGACATGGGCAATGCTGATGATTTTGCCGCCTATCATCTTCTCTTCCGAGGCAGCAGGCGCCACCAGCCATTGCCACAGCATCCAGGCAAAGATGCAGGCCAGCGCCAGCCAGGCGCTGCGGTCGCCACGCAAACCTTGCGGCAACAGACATAACACAAACATGCCATACAGCACCCCGGACAAGCCGACATAGTCCGGCACCTGCGGCGACAACCACCATAGCCCCAGCCCCACTGCGAGGGCCAGACAAGCCAGCCGGCGCCACAGGCCACGATCGAACCGTTCGGGTGCCAGCAGGCAGCACAACAGAACCCCTGCGCCATTGAGCAAGGCATGATTCCAGCCCAGATGCACAAAATGAGCACTGCCCAGCCGCCAAAGCTCTCCTGCCGCAATGGCGCCACGCTCGAAGCGCAATCCGGCACGGACAGTTTCTCCCCCCCATTGCAACAACAACAGCAATACAACCAACCCGGCCGCCCTGCACCACGCGGCCCTTGTGCCTTTCTCCATACCCCAACCTTTATGTCGCCTGCTCCGGTGCCCGTCATCGGCCCCCTGCCGAACTGAGCGGCGGCGCACCCAGACAGAAATGATAAAGCAAAGGATTCCGCCTGCCCGTTTTCCGTCACCGGCTTGCGAAAGAGGCGTGGCCGCAGCCCCTGGCCGGCCACCCTGCCGGCCATCCCCTGTCAGGAGCAGAAGATGGGATAGCATCTATGACTCGATGACCTCCCACGCTTTCTGGCCGTCCGTTTTTCTGCCCCCCATGACTTCCCGAACCCTGCCCACCACAGCCGACCTTGCCCGCCCGTCCGTCACGGAACCGCTACCCGCCAGTCCGCCCGGCACCGCGCCCTGGCTACTGTTTCGCGCTGCCACGCCCTTGGGCCAAGCGCTGCTGGTTACCGACGGTGAAGGCCGGTTGCGGGCACTGGACTGGCACGATCATGAACCGCGCATGCGCACATTGCTGGCCCGCCAATATCGCCATGCCTCGCCGGAACTCCAGGAAACCCGCCAGGCGCCTGCGGCGCACGCCGCCTTGCTCCGCTATTTCAGCGGCGAGTTGCATGTCCTGGACACCCTGCCTGTCGCCCTAGCCGGCACAGACTTCCAACGTCTGGTCTGGCGGACCCTGCGTGATATTCCACCTGGCCAGACGCTCAGTTACGCTGAACTGGCGCGGCGCATCGGGCGTCCTGCGGCCATCCGTGCAGTCGGACTGGCCAATGGCGCCAATCCCATCAGCCTGGCGTTGCCCTGCCACCGCGTCATCGGCAGCAATGCCGCCTTGACCGGCTATGGCGGCGGACTGCATCGCAAACAATGGCTACTGGAACATGAGCATGCCCTGCCGCTACGCCCCGCCTACCCGCTTAACGGTACGCTGCCGGGCTTCTGAGGCCGGCGCCTGAACCCCCGGCACGCCAGACCAGCCCCCCCCACCGCGGCAGCCGGGCGCGCCCTGACCGGACAGTCACCCGCGCTGCTCCGGGCAAGCAGGCAATAAAAAACCGGCAGTCCTTAAAGGACTGCCGGCTGTGGCAACTCACGGGGCACGGAAACACCGCGCGGGCCCAGGCCCCTGGCATGAGCAGCAAGCGCCGCCCGGAACCTCGATGGCCCCAGGCTGCCGCCCACTATTAAGCCAGTTGATAATGCGACGTCAGCAGATCGCCGAAGCGGTCGTAGGCGGCATTGGCGCCGGCGACCACACGATCTTGCTCTTCCTGGCTCAGGCCGCTTTCATTCAAGGCATTGACGAAGCTCTTCCAGGCCTTTGCGCGGCCTTCCGGATAAGCGGCCAGGTTGCGAGCACCGTGCTCAGCCGTCAGGCCCAGCTTTTCACCCGCTTCCTTGAACAGGAAAGCAGCGCCCAGCGTGGAGCCTTCAGACACATACAGCCAGCCCAGCGCTTCCGGCGACACCACGTTGGCGGTGGCAATGGCGATATCGGCCGGGGCGTCCGCGCCGATATCCTTCAAGTCCTGCAGCGCAGCTTCCTGGCGGCCACGGATGTCCAGATCCGGCACCAGTTGCTTCAGGCGTTCGTCGCTGAACAAAAACTCGACATCACGCTGGAAAAGGTATTGTGCTTGAACAAACTTTGCATAACTTTGGACATCAGCAAAGGGATTGGCGCGCGCCATCAGGCCGTGCATGCGTTGGTGCTGTGCACCAGTCTCGGTTTGCAGGCGCTTGGACAGCGTGACTTCGGTCGAGACGGCTTCCTGGGTTACTGCGGACATGTCTGGCTCCTTGCGGGGAAAGATGACTGGATACTGCTCGCCAGCCCTGGCCCGGACGGGGTCGCTGCCGCGCCGCGCCGATACCTGACTGGTACGCTTCCAGTGTATCGAAGCCGCCAGAAATGCAATCTCAAGAATGTTCTATCAAACTCAACGGCTCAGGGCTGCGCCGATGCACCCGCTGCTGCCGCTTCCGGCGCAACCTTGACGAAGCCCTGAATCAGCGGGCGAGGGTCTGCCGCCATGCGTACGGCTTCGACCGCACCGTCCTGATCGACCGAAACCTCGTCGCGCCCCACCGCCGCCAGCGTCACGCCCGGCGCCAGCGCTTCGCCGACACGATAGGCGCGGGGCGTCGCGCCATCCACGCTCAGCACCGCTGCGCCACGGTCATTGCCGGTGGCGATAATGCCGGCCACCGTCACCCGCACACGCTGATTGCCACCACCGAACCAGCGCGCCACCGGCTGCACATCCGTACCGGCAACCGTTTCAAACGTAATGGAAGGCGGAATGGCCCGAGGCGCCGGCGCCAACAGCAAGGCCACCCAGACACCCAACCCGACGGCCAGGGCAAGCGCCGCAACCAGGCGCATCATGCTGGCCGGATTCAGATGAATCTGAGGAAATCGCAATGCAGGAAGACGAAAATTCACAAATGCACCGTGACAGTGACAAAAATTCAGGGCCGCAACCGGCGGACGGCAAAGAGAGATAGTAGGTCAGGACGTCTGCCGCCTGTCTGGCAGGTGCCGCATAAATGACAAGGGCTGTCATCCCAACGCAACAGAACGGGGGTTATCGTACGGAATTGTCCCGATCACGCACAATCATCGCTTTCTATATGATGTGCGGGTTCAATCCTCTCCTATCGGGGATCGACAAAGTATAAACTAATGCTATTCTCATTTATTTGACAGTTTGTTGACGTCACCATGATATCCACCGTCTCCCGGGCTTTCCGCCCTGTTTCGCGCCAGCGCTCCTTCCGCCGCGCCGGCCGGCAATCCGGTTTCTCCCTGATCGAAATCATGGTGGTGGTTGTCATCATGGGCATTCTTGCCGCCCTGGTCGTGCCCAACCTGCTGGATCGCCCTGACCAGGCACGCATCGTCGCCGCGCGCCAGGATATCGGCGGCATCATGCAGGCGCTCAAGCTCTATCGCCTGGACAACGGCCGCTATCCTACCCAGGCCCAGGGCCTGCAGGCGCTGGTGCAGCGTCCCGATGCCGCGCCGCTGCCCAACAACTGGCGCTCCTACATGGATCGCCTCCCCAATGATCCCTGGGGCGCTCCCTATCAGTACCTGAATCCCGGCGTACATGGCGAGATCGACGTATTCTCGTTCGGCGCCGACAGCCAGGCCGGCGGCGAAGGCAACGATGCCGATATCGGTTCCTGGCAATAGGGCCTGGACTGGCCGCTCCGGCAGACAACACGGTTTTTCCCTGCTGGAACTGCTGGTCGTGCTGGCGATCATCGGTATTGTGACCGCCACGGCAGGACTGAGCGCATTTCCTTCTTCCCGGGATCGCGCCTTGCAACAAGACGCCCATCGCCTCGCGCAGCTGCTGCCCGTCGTGCAGTCGGAAGCCCGCAGCGGCGGGCGTCCCATTGTTTGGGAAGTCGATGCCCAAGGCTATCGTTTCGCCCGTCGGCCCCATACCCTGGCGCTTCCCGTCGGAATGAGCGCATTGGCGCCCGTGGAATCCGAATATTTCGAAAACGACGATCTGCTGCGCCCGCGCCGCTGGGACAGCGAAACGCCTGTGAGTGTCAGAATTTCGCCGAATTCCGCCAACGTTTTCAACGTGGAGTGGATGCCCGACCCCATGGTCATCGAACTCGATAATGGCCAGCAACGCCTACGCATCGAACGCGATGCCACCGGGCGTTATGAGGTCGTGCAGCCATGATCCATCGCTTCCGTTCCCGCCACAAGGGCTTCACGCTGATTGAAGTTCTGGTCGCGCTTGCCATTGCCGGCGTGGCGCTGGCGGCCTGCGTCCGCGCACTGGGCCTGAGCGCCAGCGGCACGCAAGCCATGCGCGAACGCAGCCTGGCATTGCTCTCGGCCGAGAACCGCATGGCCGAACTGCGCCTGCTCAATGCCTTCCCCGGCCCCGGCAGGCAAACGGAAAACTGCCCGCAAGGGCCGCTGCAACTGAGCTGCGAGCAGGAAGTACGGAACTCCAACAACACCAATTTCCGCCAGGTCACCATCCGTGTGCGCAATGCCGATGGCGTCGTCCTTGCCGATTTGCGCGGCCTGTTGTCCTCGCTGAGATAAGCCATGTACAGCCGGCAACGCGGATTCACCCTGATCGAAGTGCTGGTCGCACTGATGCTCATCGCGCTGGTCAGCCTGATTTCCTGGCGCGCCCTCGACAGCGTGGAACGCACCAGCGAACGGCTGGAACAGGTCTCCGACGATATTCTGGCCCTGATGCGTGTGTTCGGCCAGCTCGACCGAGATCTCCGCCTTCATGCGGACAATGCCATATTGCCCGAATTCCTCCCTGCCGGCCAAACAGCCAAAGTCCAAGCGCTGCCTGCCGGTATTCAATATGTCAAAACCGACGGCGGCGTGCCCTATCTCCAGATCGTGCGCGCCGCGCCGGCCGACAACGGCACCTGGCAGCAGGTACGCTGGTGGCTGGAAGGCAACAAGCTGATGCGTGCCATCGCACCGGCGGGCAAGCAGCTGCCCTTGCCGGAACCCCCGCAAACCGGCACGGTCGTCCTAGAGGGTATCAATCTGTTCGAAGTGCGCGCCTGGCTGCCCGGGCGCGGCTGGACAGCCCTGCCCGCGCCCGACGGCTCGCCCCAGGCGACAGGCATGGAAATCACCCTGGATCGCGCGGCAGGTACCGATGCCGGGCGTTACCGCAAAGTGGTTCTGCTGCCATGATGCGCCGTTTTCTCCCCAACTGGCGCCAGCGCGGCATGGCCGTCATCAGCGCGTTGATCGTCGTGGCGGCGGCTGCCATTGCCGCTACGGCGATTCTCGAACGCCAGGCCTATCTGGCGCGTACCCTGGCCAGCGAACGGGATCGCGCCCAGGCCGATTGGCTGCTGCGCGGCGGGCTGGATTGGTCGCGCGTCATTCTGCGCTGGGACGCCCGGCGCAATGCCATCACCCGTCCGGACTCCGCCTGGGCACGCCCCATTACCGGACTGGAAATTTCCGAACCTGATGATCCGCGCACGGCCTTGTTCTCCGGCCGCGCTGAAGACGAACAGGGCAAATACAATCTGAATAACCTGGCTGCGCAGGGTGTCATCAAGCCTGATGAACGGATGGTTCTGGAACGGCTGCTGAGCTACCTGCGCGTACCTACCCACGTTGCCAACAGCATCGCCCAACGCGTTGCCGACAGCCAGCCTGCGGAAAACAAACCCGCCAGTGCTCCGGGCCTGCGTACGGTCAATGATTTGCGCGGCATCGACAATATGGATGCGGCCATGGTCGATCTGCTGCGCCCTTACCTGACCGTGTTGCCCGCCAGCACCGCCGTCAATGCCAACACCGCGACCCCTGAAGTGCTGAGCGCCGTGATCGCGGGCCTGTCTCTGGCGGATGCCAGGGCGCTGGTCGTGCAGCGTGACCGTGGCCAATGGTTCAACAATAGCGGCGACTTCGTCAACCGCCTGCCCAATCGCGAACTGGAAGTGGGCAACCGCATTACCGCCAACAGCAACTGGTTCCGCGTAGCCGGAGAGGTTTCACTGGACAATGCCGTCGTCGGCATGGAAGCGCTGCTCAATCGCGCGGACCGCAACTCGCCGACGGTCGTCTGGATCAAGGAAATGAATTGAAGAATCACCTACGCCTGGCGCTGCCGCCCCTGGCCAGCCTGAGACCGGAAAGCCTCATCGCTTTCGCGCTGCTGGATCGCAATGCCACTGTGCTCCGCTCGGGTGAACTGCAGCTGTCCCAGCTGGCCAGCGCTGTCCCGGCCGCCGGCGTCCAGGCCATCCTGCATCCCGATGATGCAGTCATCGTTACCCTGAACGTGCCGGCCCTGTCCGGCAATCGCCTGGATCTCGCCGTGCAGTCGCTGGTGGAATCCATGGCGCTGTCAGATACCGACGCGCTCTGCATCATCCACGGGCCACGCCAGGAAAACGGTAGCGCCATCGTGGCCTGGACTGACCGGGAACCCCTGCTGCGTGCCTGGCGCACCCTGGCTGAAGCCGGCCTGAACATCCAGCAGATCACGCCCCTGCCGCTGGCCCTGCCGGCCCAGGACCCCGATCGCAACCGTCAGCTCACGCTGCCGGCGGATTCGCGCTGGAGCCAGCCGCTGCCGAAGTGGTCATTCGCGCGCCCAGAATGGCGCCCGGCGGCCGACCAGCGCCGCTGGCGCGCGCCCTTGGCCTGGACGGCCGTCGCCGCGGCCGTCTGGATCATCGGGCTCAATGTCTATGCCGCCCAGCGCAGCGCAGAAGCCCGGGCGCTGACAGTCAATACGGAACAAAGCGTCAGGCGCGCCTTCCCGGAACTGTCCGTCATCATCGACCCGCTGCGCCAGGCGGAGAACGCCCGCGATACGCTGCGCCTGGCGCGCGGCACCTCCGGCAATGACGATTTCATTCCCCTGGCCCTGGCCGCTGCCCGCACCTTGAACGGTGCCGAAGGCCGTGTCGCCCGCCTGGTCTATGACAAAGGCGAATTGCAGCTGGGTTTCAACGAGGGTTTCACTGCGCCGCCGGAAGCCAGCCTGGCCCAGGCTGCCGCTGCCCAAGGCCTGGATATCCGCAAGGACGAAACCCTGGAAAACACCTGGATCATCCGCCGCGCCAACGAGCGCAGCCGGGGAGGACAGCAATGAGCACGCCTAGCACTCCGCCGGCCGTACCGGCCTGGAGACAAAACCTGGAACAAACGGGCGAACGCCTGCGCGCCTGGTGGTCGCAACGCGAGCCACGCGAACGCAAGCTGCTGCAGATTGGCGGCACTGCGGTCGCGCTAGCCCTGATATGGATCATCGGCATCAAGCCCGCGCTCTCCACCATCGAACAAACGGCTCAACGGCTGCCGCAACTCCAGGCAACCGCGCTCAAGGTCGATGCCGTCATACGCGAAGCCCAGGCGCTGCGCCGCGGCCAAAGCGGATCCATTCCCGCCGCCGAACTGACGCCGGCATTGCAATCCAGCCTGCAGCGGGCCGGCTTGTCGGAGTTGGCAACGCTGCGCGAAGCGGAAGCCGGTTTTGATGGCGCCCGCCAATGGGAAGTGATGGTGGACAATGCCAGCGCAGGGCGCGTTATTGAATGGCTGGCGGATGTGCCAGCCCTGCTCCATGTCCAGGTACGCAGCCTGGACCTGTCCCGCACCCGTATCGACGGCCGGGACCGCCCCGGCTCCGTTTCCGGCAAGATCATCCTGGCCGCCCCGCAGGAGAATGCCTGATGCGCCGCAAACTGATTCTGAAAGTCATCGGTTTCTTTCTGGTTGCCCTGGCAGCCGCCCTGGCCGTCATGCCCGCCCGATGGGCCATGGTCTTGCTGCCTGCCTCCCTGCCGCTGGCCATCGTGGATGCCAGCGGCTCCATCTGGTCAGGTAGCGCCACCATCGCCATCGGTCCGGAAGGCCGCCGGCGCACCCTGCCGGATCCCCTGAGCTGGACGCTGAACTGGCGCCAAGGGCCGGTTGCAGACCTTCGCCACCCCTGGCTGGGCGGCCCCGTCACGCTGGCTCCCGGCTGGCGCGGCCTGGCCATCAATGCCCAGTCGCTGCGCCTGCCGGCCTCTACACTGACAGCCTTCCACGCGGCGCTGGATACCATCGGGCCGGGGGGTGAGCTCCAGCTGAACTGGCCCGCCACCCTGCTGGGCGCCGCCCTGCCGCCAGGCACCCGTTTGCTGGACATTCAATGGCGCAATGCCTCGTCCGATCTCACGCCAGTGAAACCATTCGGCAGCTATGATCTGACCGTTACCCAGGATACCGACAACCGTGTCAAGCTCACTCTGGCCACCCGCCAGGGGCCGCTGCGTCTGCAGGGCGACGGCACGGTCACCCGCAAGGGGCTGGCCTTCCAAGGCACGGCCGAAGTCGAAGCCAGCGCCAGCCCCGATGTTCATGGCGCCCTCAATGAACTGCTCGCCGCGCTCGGGCCGCGAACTGGCAACCAGACCCGCCTGAACTTCCGCTGAGCCGCCCCCAGAACCGAAACGAAATTGCCATCATGACCGCCAAGCGCCACGCTCCGACCTTTTCTTTCCCGCTGGTTCCCAGCACCCTGCTGACCCTGATTCTGGCCGGCTGCGCCACCGTGCCGCCTTCGACATCGCCAGATGCCTCCGAATTGCTGGTACGCACCAGCGGCGGTATCCAGCGTCCGGTCGATGACAGCCGCTTCCGCAACGACCCGCCCCCCGCCCCGCCACCNGCCCAGGCAACCCGCAGCAAGCCCAGCACGGCAGCCACGACGGCACCACGCGCCGTGCCCAGCCACGGCACCAGCGCAGACAATCAGGTCATGCTGAATTTTGTCGATGCCGACCTGCAAGGCGTCGTGCGGGCACTGGCCCGCTTCACCGGCAAGAATTTCATTGTTGACCCGCGCGTCAAAGGCCAGCTCACCCTGGTTTCCGAAGCGCCCGTGTCTCCGGGAACGGCCTACTCGATGCTGCTGGGCGCACTGCGCATGCAGGGCTTTGCCGTGGTGGAAGTCGATGGCGTCAGCCGCGTCGTACCGGAAGCCGATGCCAAACTGCAAGGCAGCCCGGTCAGTTCGGCCGATCAGGCTGGCGCAGCGGGCAGCGGCCTGATGACCCGCGTATTCTCCCTGCGCTATGAGAACGCCGCCAATCTCGTGCCGGTACTGCGCCCCATGATCGCGCCGAACAATCCGATCAATGCCTATCCCGGCAACAACACCCTGGTCATCACCGACTACGCCGACAATCTGGATCGTATCGCGCAAGTCATTGCCGGAATAGATACGCCGCATTCGATCAATACCGATGTCGTTCCGATCCGTTACGCCATTGCCGCAGATATTGCCGGGCTGGCCTCGCAACTGCTGGAAGGCCAGGGCGGCTCGGGCGACGCGACGCAGCGGATTTCCGTGGTTGCCGACCCCCGCACCAACAGCGTGCTGATCCGCGCGGGCAGCCCGGCTCGCCTGGACCTGGCGAAGGAACTGATCCAACGCATCGACAGCCCCACCACCAAACCCGGCAACCTGCACGTGGTGTATCTGCGCAATGCGCAGGCCACCAAACTGGCCGAGGTTCTGCGTGGCGCGCTGACCGGCCAGGGCGGCAGCAGCACTGGCAGCGACGGTCTGTCGAACACTTCGGGCATGTCGAACAGCTCGAACTCGTCGAGTTCCAGCAGCTCGCGCTCGTCGAACAATGCGCTCGGCCTGGGCAGCAGCACCAATACCGGTAGCAGCAGCAGCGGCAGCAGCTCAAGCAACCAGCAATCTGTCGCCTTTTCCGCTGGCGGCGCAACGATTCAAGCCGACCCTTCCACCAACACCCTGATTATTTCGGCGCCGGACCCGCTCTACCGCAGCCTGCGGGAAGTCATCGACCAACTCGACCAGCGCCGCGCACAAGTGCTGGTAGAAAGCCTGATCGTCGAGGTCAACGCAGACAACTCTGCAGAATTCGGTATTCAGTGGATGGTCGGCGGCGATAACATCAACAGCGGCAACACCACCTTCGTCGGCGGCTCCAATCTGGGCGGCTCGGGCATCACGGGCAAAGGCCCCACCACCATCGACGCTCTGGGCAAGGGCCTGAGCCTGGGCGTGGTAAAGGGCACCGTTGATATCCTGGGCAACGAAGTGCTGAACCTGGGCGTTCTTGCACGTGCGATGGAAGGCACAGGCCAGGCCAACGTCCTCTCCACGCCCAACCTGCTGACCCTGGACAACGAAGAAGCCAGCATCATGGTCGGCAGCACCGTGCCATTCGTGACGGGCCAGTACACGACATCCGGCGACGGCTCCAGCAACCCCTTCCAGACCATCGAGCGTGAAGACGTCGGCCTGACGCTGCGCATCCGCCCGCAGATATCCGAAGGCGGCACCGTCAAGCTTGCCCTGTACCAGGAAGTCAGCAATATCGACGAGAACGCCTCGGCCAGCACCAGCGGCATCGTGACGCGCAAGCGCTCGCTGGAAACCAATGTGCTGATCGACGATGGCCAGATCATCGTGCTGGGCGGCCTGCTGGAAGACCAGGTCTCCAATTCGACGGTTTCCGTGCCGATTCTCGGCTCCATCCCCTTCATCGGCAACCTGTTCCGCTACGACAAACGCACCCGCACCAAAACCAACCTGATGGTTTTCCTGCGGCCGCATATCGTGCGTGATGCGCGCGACAGCGCCAGCCTGACGCTGGACCGATACAACTTCATGCGCGCCGCCCAGAATGGCATGCCGCTGGAGTCTCGCTGGCTCACACCAGATGCTTCCCGCCCGCTGCTGCCTGCGCTGGAGCGCAACGATGAAGGGCTGCTGGATCTGCGTGATGAAACCGCCTCTTCCGCCACCTCTTCCACTGCCCCCGCAGGCGCTGTGGAAACCCGGGCCATCCTCGACAATACGGACGCCGGACAATGAATGTGCGCCTGCCCTATGCCTGGGCTCGCGCCCAGCGTGCGCTGATCCAGGCCAGCCCGAGCGGGCTGGCGCTGGTGCTCAGCCCGGATACGCCTGCCTGGGCCCGCGCCGAACTCAAGCGTCGCTATGGTGAACTGCCCTGCCGTGAGGTCAGCGATGCCGAGCTCGACACCCTGCTGGCAGCCGCCTACGCCCAGACTGATGACGCCGCGGCCGTGGTCGATGCAGCTGCCAGCGAAATCGACCTGGATCGTCTGCTGCAAGATATTCCCGAAGTAGAAGACCTGCTCGAAGCCCATGACGATGCCCCTGTCATCCGCATGATCAATGCGCTGTTCACGCAAGCCGCGCGCGATGGCGCCAGCGATATCCACATCGAGCCATTTGAAACGCACTCCATCGTGCGCTACCGCGTTGATGGCACGCTGCGCGATGTCGTCAGCCCGCGCCGCGCCCTGCACAGCGCCTTGGTTTCCCGCATCAAGATCATGGCCAGCCTGGATATCGCGGAAAAACGCCTGCCCCAGGATGGCCGTATCGCCTTGCGTGTCGGCGGCCGCCCTATAGATGTGCGGGTCTCCACGCTGCCCACCGGCCATGGCGAACGCGCCGTGCTGCGCCTGCTAGACAAGGAAGCCGGCCGGCTGCAGCTAGAAAAGCTGGGGATGGCCCCAGATGTGCTGCGTCAGCTGGATCGGCAGATTCGCCAGCCGCACGGCATCGTGCTGGTGACCGGGCCGACCGGCAGCGGTAAAACCACCACGCTTTATTCCGCCCTGGGCCGGCTGGATGCCAGCACCACCAATATCCTGACAGTTGAAGACCCGATCGAGTACGACCTGCCCGGTATCGGCCAGACCCAGGTGAACCCGCGTATCGACCTGACTTTCGCTTCGGCGCTACGCGCCATTCTGCGTCAGGATCCGGATGTCATCATGATCGGTGAAATCCGTGACCTGGAAACGGCGCAGATTGCCGTCCAGGCCTCCCTGACCGGCCACTTGGTGCTGGCAACGCTGCATACCAATGATGCCATTTCAGCGGTTGCCCGCCTGATCGACATGGGGGTCGAACCTTTCCTGCTGGCCAGCACCTTGCAGGGCGTCCTGGCCCAGCGCCTGGTACGGCGCCTGTGCCAGCATTGCTGCCAAAAGCATGAGAATGGCACGGCCAGCTGGACCCCCGGGGGCTGCCCGGCCTGCAGCCATACCGGTTACAGTGGCCGCACCGGGATCCACGAACTGTTCACCGTCACCGACGAAATCCGCGCCCTGGTGCACAACAACGCCGATGAGCTGGCGCTGCGCAGCGCCGCTCAGGCTGCTGGCATGCGCACCCTGCGCCAGGACGGCGACCGCTGGATCGAACAGGGCATCACCTCCGTGGAAGAAATCACACGAGTCACCAGAGATGCCTGAGCCATCCCTGCGCGCCGCCCTCCCGGCCACGCGCAGGCAGCCCGCTGAACCCCTCCAATCTCCTGCCCAGCCATGCCTTCCTACCAGTACGAAGCCGCCGATACCGCTGGCCGCATTGAACGCGGCCTGATAGACGCCGACAGCGAGCGCGGCGCCCGCCAGGCATTGCGCGCGCGCGGCCTGGTTGCACTGAAAGTCCGCGCCACGGGCGCTTCGCGCCAGGGCAGTCCGCGCAGCAGCCTGGGCCCGCGCATCAGCGACTCGGATCTGGGCTGGCTGACCCGCCAGCTCTCCAGCCTGCTGGCGGCCCGCCTGCCGCTGGAAGCCGCGCTGACCGCTACGCTGGAGCAAGCCGAGCGCCGCCATGTCGCGCACACCCTGGCCGCCGTACGTGCCGATGTACGCGCCGGCCATCGCCTGGGAGAAGCCCTGGCCGCCCACCCGCGCGACTTTCCCGACATTTACCGGGCGCTGGTCGATGCCGGCGAACAATCCGGCGACCTGGCGCAGGTCATGGAAAAGCTGGCAGATTACATCGAATCCCGCGGCGCGTTGCGCAGCAAAATCCTCACGGCCTTCATCTACCCCATCATCGTAACGATCGTCTCCATCGGCATCGTCATTTTCCTGTTGAGCTATGTGGTGCCACAAGTCGTGGGCGCATTTTCACAAGCCAAGCAGAAGCTGCCCGCGCTGACGGAAATGATGCTGAGCGCCAGCGGCTTCATCCGTGAATGGGGCGGCATCACTGCGCTGGTCCTGGCTGCCCTGTTCATTCTCTGGCGCTTCAGCCTGCGGCGCCCGGCGGCCAAGCTGGCCTGGCACAGCAAGGTGCTGCGCCTGCCGGTTTTTGGCCGCTATGCCATGGGCGTGGATATTGCCCGTTTTTCAGCCACCCTGGCCATCCTGACCAGCAGCAATGTGCCCTTGCTGGCCGCATTGGAAGCCGCGCGAAAAACGCTGCGCAACGAACGCCTGCGCAGCGCAATCAACGATGCCACGGTACGGGTACGCGAGGGCGCGCAGCTATCGGCTGCGCTGCAGGCACAGAAGATTTTCCCGCCGCTGCTGGTGCATCTGGTTGGCAGTGGCGAGCGCACCGGCGAATTGCCCGCCATGCTGGATCGCGCCGCCAAAACACTCTCCAGTGAACTGGAACGGCGCGCCATGACGCTGACTGCGCTGCTGGAACCCTTGATGATTCTGATCATGGGCGGCATCGTTCTGGTGATTGTGCTGGCCGTCATGATGCCCATCATCGAGATCAATCAATTGGTACAGTAAGCACCGGCTCAGACCGCCACTCAGCCAGCCCAGTCCCGGGACCGGAAGGCACCCCCACCTTTCCGGTCCCTGTCTTTCCCGGCCCTCCTGGCCATGCCGGCAATGACCGGGCTGCCCGCCAAGAGGCCAGCCCGGCGCTGCGTTCAGGCCAGTTTTGCAGCAGCAACATCCAGCCGGGCCGCCGTTTTTGCCTGGACTTCCTCGACCGTGACGCCAGGCGCCAGTTCCAGCAGGCGCAGGCCGTCAGGCGTGACTTCCAGCACGCACAGATCTGTGATGATCAGGTCCACCACCCCTACGCCCGTCAAGGGCAGCGTGCAGGCCGGCAGCAGCTTGAGGTCTTCGCCGCCATCCTTGCGCCGCGCCACATGCTCCATCAGCACCACCACGCGCCCCACACCGGCCACCAGATCCATGGCCCCACCCATGCCCTTGACC